>CAZOSN010000005.1:0-68435 GCA_964582405.1 uncultured Oligoflexales bacterium
GCCTGCCAAAATCATCTCTTAAATCCTTGGTAAATTCAGGGAACATACTGACGTCAGGTCGGGATTGTTTGAGGTTGCCAATGCCTAGCCATTGGTCAACAAAGTTGATCACAAAATGGTAAAATCGGGCGTCCCTTACCATGACGTCAACGATTGCATTGATTTCGTCTGAGGATTTAGGAGTCTTGCTTGCCGCCCATCGGAGCAAGTTGGCATCAGGCCCTTCACCCCACAAAAGAAATGCCAGTTTTGTCGCAAGCTCGTTATTTGACAGCGGAGAGCCCTCGCGGCTTCCCAAGTCTGTGGGGAACTCGAACTTAAACAAAAAATTGGGGCTTGTGAGGCCAAATTGAACGGCTCTTCGCAAGCCAGCTGGTATGGTTTCCCCCATACTGAGCGCTAGCTCCATGATGCGCCGCGCACCGCCTAGATCCTCTCGCGAGGGTGTGCGGCGGTAAAGTTTGAGCAGTATGGAATTTAGCCGGTCGTCGATACAGGAGTCATCGATGGTGGAGGCCTTGGGGCAAAGATCGGCATCGGGTATGGATTTTGCGATTTTTTCTGCGACACTGACAAAAGTGTCCACATGCGAAAGCCCCATCGACAAGCCCAGCGCGTTGTTGTCAAAACCATCAATCGGCGTATCAAAATTTGCCGGCATTAAGTCAGCCAATATATCGGTATCTGGGTATAGAAAACGAACAGCGCCCAGGTATTCTCGTTTGGATAGACGCCTCAGACCAACATACCCAAGCCCATCGGATGCCGAGCATTCCTCGTCTTGATCGGGATCGTCGGGTTTGGGCTGCTGGCAGGAAGGAGGATTCTTAGCTTTTGCTTCGTTCTGATCAAAGGGAAAGCCAAGCGATTTCCACGATTTGAACGCCTGGTACTCGTCTTGTGTCAGGCGTTGCCCTGGCGGCATCGAGTAGTCGAGCACCCGCTCAACGATGGACGCCCATCGCGCGATACCTTCGGGCGAGTTAAGCGATGGTTCGGTCAAATCAAGATTTTTTGCCGGTGACGGCGGAGAATGACAGGAAACGCAGTACTGATCCTTTATGCCCCGGATAGGCTCGGCATAGGTGACAAACTTGGGCGTCTCGCATGAGGTGTCGCCATCTTTGGGCGGATCCTGGCGAGGATTTTCCGATGGATCGCTGGATTCAGGCTTTTTTACCTTGACCTGATCTTCGCCCGATCTATTGGTAACTTTGGCAGATACGGGTATCCCACGAGGGGTGAGGCGGCATGCGGTGGTGCCCACGCAAAAGATCAGTGCCGCCAACATGCGGATGCGACCAAAACATGCCATATCTTTCTCTAGTGGAGATGCGAGGCTCTTTCTCAACAACCATTATCACCAAGCAAAAGTAAGCTGTCAATTTACCAGGAATTTTATGCCGCTTGAGCTATTTTTCATGATAGATTCACAAATGTAGCCCCAATCGGACTCAGGCAGCGGTCGATCGTTTGAAAATCACATTGAACAAGATCGGCAGATATGAGATTCGTTACCTACGATAGCGATACAAATCAGGGCCTGCGTTGATATTTTAGTTCCCCCACTGTCCTGGCTACCTCAGTCGAACGGGGAATAGGGAAGGCAGGGAGTATAAAACATCCACATGCCCTATACTGATCGTTTCTTTGCGGTTTTTCTAAGAGCATTCCAGCGGCGTAGCATTTGATGTGGTCTATAAAAAAATTGTTGGCACTTGGCCAAAATCTAAAGCTAGTCCCTCGGACGTACGCGCTCTATTCCCTGATGGCGATTTGGTTTTGCCTACCCCTCCTGCAATCAGGCGACACGGGGGGCTGGATAGATTGGGATGTTCACTTTGTATTTACAGCGGCTGTTTTTCGAAACCTCTATGAATATGGGGCCATGCCATTTTGGAATCCTTGGTACTGCGGCGGCAATGGCCTGTGGGCAAACCCGCAGGTTCCCCTGCTAAGCCCTGCATATTTGCTGGCACCGCTGTTTGGTTTTCCCATGGCCATGAAGCTCAATATCACGCTTCATTATTTGCTTGCCCTGATTGGCGTCGATCTGCTGGTTAGCCGCTACTTTCATGTCAAATCATGGGCAAGTCGCTTTTTTTTAACCACGACTTTTACGTTTTCCGGCGCCTACGCACTCCATATTGCTGCCGGTCATACAAACTTCCTTCCTGTGATGTATACTCCTCTAGTCATGCTGTTTTTCCTCAGGGCCTTCGAGTCCCCAGGCCTGCGCAATATTATCCTTAGCGCCATCTCCGCTAGCCTGATGATCGCCAATGGCGGTTTTCATATCTTCGTCATGACCGGACTCGGGTTGGGAATATTCTCATTGGTGCATTTTCTGCTGAATCGCCGGATTCGGGCTTTATTCGTGCTAGCTGTTTTTGGGGTGGTTTCTGTGAGTTTGGCTTCACCCAAGCTCATTCCCAGCGTTTTGTTTTTCCTCGATCCCCGCGTGGTCGATAATAGAAACCCTACCATCACGATGGAAAATATTCCGATTGACATGCTCTGGCGCATATTTTCTGAGTCTCATCGAGACTGGAGTCAGCAATTACCCGAATCGATGAAGGAAGCTTGGTGGGAATACGGGAATTATTTAGGGTTGGGCTCAGCGCTATTTTTGAGCGCTGGGATGTTGTTTGTGATTTTTCTTTCCCTGAAGCGGTCTCCCCGAAAGCTGGCACAGCCCCTTGCTTTTTTATTGACTGCTGTTTTTTTTCTGCTGATGACGAAAGGAAATTTTGGAGAGTGGTCGCCATACTTTTTGATGCATAAGCTTCCCGTATTCAGCAGCCTCCGCGTTCCCAGTCGAAATATCATG
This sequence comes from uncultured Oligoflexales bacterium, assembly GCA_964582405.1. GTDB lineage: Bacteria > Bdellovibrionota_B > Oligoflexia > Oligoflexales > Oligoflexaceae > CAZOSN01. The sequence goes on from CAZOSN010000005.1 coordinate 2,831, forward strand.
ATCTTCACTCTATTCGCGATGATGCTGAGCGCGTGGGTGTTGGCGCGGGTTGATCGGCTGTTTCTTAGGGCAAGGTTTGGCAGAGCTGCTTGGAGCGGTATGCTGATAGCCGTTAGCCTTGTCCCCTGGTGGACCAATCGGCACAATTTTGATCAGGTTTTTCGCTTTCCTTTGCTGGGTGAGCCTGTCCGATTTCTGGGCAAACCTTCCTGGCCGCATGAAGCTTTCAAAACATCGAGCGATGCGCCAATGTACACCGCAATGATAAATAATGAGTTTGTTTTAAATTGCTACGAGCCTCTTCGCGTCAAACAAAGTTATCGCACAGGTGGTCCCATCGTGTACCCGATTCCAGCGGCCCCCAAGTTTTTGGTCGATTACAGGCCAGATCAAATCACGGCCAGACTGCATGCCACGCAGCCAACCCGCGTCTACCTCAATCAAAACGTCTGCGATGGCTGGACATCGAATCATGGCCCGCTGCTGAAAGACCCTGACAACGGTATGTACTTTGTATCGGTTCCCGCTGGGACTGAAGATGAAGTCAAGTTTACCTATCAACCGAAAGGCTTTTTTCTTGGCCTATGCCTATTCTTTGTAGGGATTTTCGGATGTTTTTGGGCTATGCTTGTCGAAAAGCCAGTTCAAAAGAGCATCAAGTTAAGAAAAAGAACCGGCGAGTTGCCTCATCGCGAGCATGCTAAGGAATTGTAGCTGAGTGCACTGTTGTCGTGCCCTGAGGAGGTTTTTCGATAACCAAGCTGTAGGGCGTGTTGACGTTTTGTTTTCCTGCCCTCCTAAAGTTCGTGGCTTCTTTGTATATTGACCGGGAAGCCAGGAACTTAAGGAGGGGCAGGGAATATTTGAACTGGCTCGAGGAGCCATCCGAAGCTTTAAAGTTGATGATCATACTTTTAAGGGGCCGTGGGTAGTGGATTTAAAGGAAAAAGGCCAGATATTACTTGCCGAAGAAATGGAACATTGGTGGGTACTTTCTAGGTTTTCCTATCTAAGCAAAGCCATATTGAAATATATTCCCAAGCAAAGCCAATCGGGAATCAAAGTGCTTGAGGTCGGTTCCGGAACGGGCCAAAATCTTCATCTTCTCCGAAGAAATCCCGACTTAAGTTCGAGGATTCGCGAGGTAGTCGGCTACGACATCGAATACACCGACGAGAAGGTTCCTCTCCTGGCCAGCGGTGATAGCGACTATCTGGTTAATTCACTCGCACCAGTCGCGTCCGACAAGTTTCATCTCTTGGTTGCGATGGACGTTATCGAGCACATACCGGATGAAAAAGCTGAGATTAGCAAATGGTCTCAGAATCTACGAAAGGACGGCTATTTCTTTGTGGCTGTTCCCGCGCTTCCTGCCCTTTGGTCCTATCATGATGAATTTCTGGGGCATCAGAGGCGGTATACCAAGACTAGTCTTGACAAGCTGATGGTTTCGCTCGGCTATAAAAGGGTGTTCTTAACGTATGGCTTTAGCCATGTGCTTCTGCCAGCCTTCCTGCAGCGGCGGATACTCGGACGAATAAAACGACGGCGCAAAATGTCTGATATCAAGCGAACGGGACCGATTATAAACTTTTTTTTGATTCTATTTGGCAAATTAGAATGCTACCTCGGGGGTAATCCCTTCTTTGGCACTTCGGTCTATGGGCTCTATCAGAAGACCCAAAATTGACGAGTCCTTTGCCTCCTTGGTACACGGTTGATCAAAAAATGATCCGTTTTTGGTCAGGCTCTAAACTTGACCTCGGTCCTTTTCGTCGGCCCGTTAGATCTCCAAAATAGTCCTCCAAAATAGTCCTCCAAAATAGTCTCAGTCGAGCTTAATTCGTGGAGTGCAAGGTGGAGGCTGGGTTATACGACCAATTCTTATTGAGTCTCGCGAGGTTTTTCGAGGACGAACAGCATGCGCGAAGCAAACACCCAAGGCAAATAGTCAAGAATCCATTGGCGTTTGCGGATCCAGCTGAGCACGGGACTCGGCAGAAGTTGTGGCTTACTATAACCGCCAGTCAAAAGATAGGCCAGTTCACCGCTTCTGCGGCACGATATGAAATTCCAGTCCTGCTCCCAAAAGTCTCGGTACTGTCGCTTCAACAGTTTGGAACAATTGCCTTGAGCCGCATAGTATTGGCAGTGATTGGGGGAAAATCCAGCGGGCGGATACCATTTGATTTTTTTTCCGAGACCCAGAGGTTCGTGATGAAATAATCCATAGACGATGAGTCCCACGAGGCTTAGTGCTGGTTCAAAGATAACAAGTCGTCCCCCGGGTTTTAACACCCTGAGGCATTCGTTCAGAGCCGCACCGGGAAACTCAAGATGGTGAAACACGTCAATCATGACGATATTGGCCAGACTCGAGTCGGAAAAATTTAGTTGATAAGCATTTTCTACCCGGTCAATCCAAGGATGATCAAATAGATCCGAAGTGATTGCATCGGGAAAATAAGTTTTTAAATTGCCAATCCCTGATCCAAGTTCGAGGGTCTTACCTTCGGTCTTACTTAGGCTCGCAATAATGCTTCGGTAGAAGCCCTCATAGGTCTCGCGCAAAACGGGCTTGCGATGCCAATGGTCGAGGTTTGCCTGAATCTCGACGGAATGCTGGGATTGTGGGAGACACGAATTCAAAGTCATAAAGGGCTCACATTTAGTAAAGGGGCACTCTTCTCTGACCAATAAGGAAAGACTTTGCTCAAGATATCTTCATATTTTGGTCAGATCAAATCCCAAATAGACCTGAGCTCGACTTCGGCCATTTTTGTCGGCCTGACGCCCAATCTCCTCTACCCTCACGGGCTAACAAGAATGGTGCGGTAAGCCAAAGCTAGTCATTGTGCAGAGAACCCAATATCAGAGCGCCTGCTCGCACGCGATAGACCAAAGCAAAAAATCCAAAAAATCGCCGCAGCAAACACATAGCCTTCGAGGTTATATCCCAGCCAGTCAGAATCGGCGAGCGAAGCCTGAATTGCTCCCAATAGATCGAACATTCCGATAATCATGACGAGCGTGGTGTCCTTAAAAAGACTGATAAAATTGTTGACAATCCCTGGAACGACGGCCCGTAGTGCCTGCGGAAGTATAAGATAAGTCATGGATTGTCGGTAAGATAATCCCAGTGCGTGGGCTGCCTCGGATTGACCAGTCGGGATAGTTTGCAGACCTCCGCGCACTACCTCTGCCATGTAAGCCCCAGAAAACAGCGTGACGCCGATCAGGCAACGTAAAAGCTTGGGAAAGCTCTCCGCTTCCATCCCCTTAGGCAAAAAAAGCGGCAGCATAACCGACGACATAAATAGCACCGAGATGAGGGGGACGCCGCGCCAGAGTTCGATAAAACCAATGCTAAGCCATCGAAAGATCGGAAGCTTCGAACGTCGGCCTAAGGCCAAGAGAATCCCTAAAGGAAGCGATCCCAAAATTCCAACGTAGGCTATGATGAGAGTTAAGGTCAGGCCACCAATTTCTGAAGAGCTGATGGGATGAAGTAGAACAATAGCGACGAGAGGAATCCCAAGGGTTAGTCCAATAAGGTTAAGCGAACGCTTGATGCCGCGGATTGCCAGCACCACAAGAACCAAAGCGAAAACACCCAAAAGATTGACCCGCCAAATCTCGGACTTTGGGAAAAATGCGCCGTAGAGAAATTGGCCCAGGTGTTCCTTGACATAGACCCAGCAGGCACCATCGTGCCCATTGCAAGCCTCGCGGGTTGAGCCTTGCCAGTGGGCATCGGTAATTCCCCAGGTGAGTGCCTGGATCGCAAGATAGAGGAGGGGTATTAATAAAATCACCGAAATGATTTGGGTTCTGAGGTCTTGACCCAAAAGGCGGCGAATAAGTTTCATGCATGCCCTCGGTAGCGTCCACTGTGGCGGTTGTACCAATTCACCGAGCCCGCAATCAGGAGGCTGATTCCTAGGTACACGAGCATCGTGATAAGGATCACCTCGACGGCTTGCCCCGTATGATTTAATACGGTCCCGGTAAAGACCAGCACCAGCTCCGGGTAGGCTATGGCTGCGCCGAGCGAGGAGTTTTTTACGAGATTGAGGTACTGGCTTGCCAACGGCGGGAGAATCAGTCTCAGAGCCTGCGGAAGAATAACGAGCCGCATGCCTGTTGATGTGCTAAGCCCCAGCGCCATAGCAGCTTCTTTCTGCCCACGCGGCACCGATTGAATACCTGCGCGCACCAGTTCCCCTATATAAGAGGCCGTGTATGTTGATAGGCCTAGGCAGAGAGCCATGAATTCGGGAACAACCGTTATACCGCCTCTAAAATTAAACCCCACCAGCATGGGGATGTCCCAGCTCATGGTTTGCCAATGAAAAGTCGGCAACATGAGTCCTCGGTTGTTGAGAAATATGCAGTCAAAGAGAGCAATACTCTGGCGCGGGTGCGGAAGGCTTCGGATCACCGTAAAATACCAGACAAATAGCGTAATGAGGAGTGGCACGTTGCGCACGATTTCAATGTAGCCTCGGCAAAATCCTCGCACGAGCGGTTCGCGCGCAAGCTGACCTATACCTAGTCCAAAACCTAAAGCGGTCGCAAGAACGATTCCCACCACCGAAACGAGCAAGGTATTGCAGAGCGCCACGAGGAAAGCATCGCCATAAGTTGACTGTTCGCCGAAATCAATCAGTTTGAAGATAATGTCAAAGCCAGCCGGGCGGTTCAAAAAACCAAATCCCGCAGTAATCCCCTGCTTGGCAAGGTTGGCGCTGGCATTAGCCGCTAGCTGCCAGACAAATGCCGCAACCAAGATTAGAACAGAAAACTGAAGCAACCACTTGCGCACGCTGAATACCTAAGCTACCGAAATGGCAACGGATAATGGAGTCCACCATCGCGCCAGAGCTTGTTGTGAGCGCGAGCTATCTGCAACCGACTTTTGCTTCCCAGGTTGGTATCGAAAATCTGAGCGTAGTTGCCCACTTTTTGAATCACAGTCTTGGCCCAGTCAGACTTCAAACCAAAGGGTTCGCCAATATTGCCTTCGACGCCGAGCAACCTGCGGATCTCGGGGTTGTCACTCTTGACCATTTGATCGACATTTTGTGATGTTATGCCGAGCTCCTCGGCCGCAGTAAGAGCATCGATCGTCCAGCGCACAAGGTCGGTCCATTTCTGGTCTCCATGACGCGTCGCGGGGCTTAGGGGTTCTTTGGAGATGATCTCGGGCAGGATCATATGATCATCGGGGTTTTTCAATTTAAGCCTATTGGCGTATAGCCCCGATTGGTCGGTGGTGTAGGCGTCGCAGCGTTCTGCCTCGTAGGCTGCAATAACATCGTCGTCTTTTTCAAACGCCAGAAGCTTGTATTTGAGGTTATGGGAACGGAAATAGTCGGCCACATTAAGCTCGGTGGTTGTGCCCGTGTTAACGCAAATGGTGGCGCCGTCGAGTTCTTTGACAGACTTTAAATTTAGCTTGCGTCTGACCATAAAACCCTGACCGTCGTAGTAGATAACGGCAGGGAAATCGAGTCCGAGCGACACATCGCGCGAGTAGGACCAAGTGGTGTTGCGCGACAGGAGGTCGATCTCTCCAGACTGGAGCGCCGTAAAACGCTCCTTGGCATTGAGCGCGACAAACGTGACTTTTTTGGGATCGCCAAAGATCGCGGTCGCCACTGCGCGGCAAACCGCAACATCAAGTCCCTGCCATTCGCCTTGTTTATCTGCAAACGAAAAACCGGGCAGACCCTGGCTGACGCCGCAGCGCAGCATGCCTTTTTTTTGCACGGCTCCCAACGTGTCGGCAGACGCAAACTCGGTTAGCAGGAGTAAATAAACAGTGATTCCAAAAATAAAAGCCGTGATGCGCATGTGTCCTACCAAAAACCAAATTCGAATATTCAAAGAAAACAACACCGTTCCAACCTTATACCTGCCGAGAGGGGACAAGGCGACTGTTTATCGCCCAAGAGGCGTGGTCGGGCTCATTATCGGTCGTCGAAAAAGCGAAGCCTACTGCTATAACCATCGAACATATCAGTAGAAAATATAGGTAATTCGCGAGGACGAGTGGCACCGAAAAAACCGGAGATACTCTTCATCGATGTAACGCTTGGTTTATGGCTGCGCACCAATGACTGCAGCAACATGAAATCACAGGGAATTCTATCCGATCTATAATAAAAATTACACAACCCCCTCAACGTAGAAAGGAACAGGTCGATAACGCAACAGGCAACGTCAGCAAACCATTTTGCCAGGGAGTTTTGACCACATGATGCGACAGAGTTTAATTAAGATTGGTTTCGTACTGCCTTGGCTGAGTCTAGCTTGGCAAGCAAACGCGCAGAACTTACCTGCTACTCAGAATCAAATCGTAATTGGTATGTCCACGGCACTCTCTGGGTCGGCACAATTTCTTGGCCAAGAGATGAAGCGCGGCGTCGAAGCCTATTTCAGTGAGACGAATCTAAAGGGCGGTATCAACGGCAAGTCCTTGCGCTTGGAAGCCCTAGACGACGGCTATGAGCCAGGTAAAGCCGGCCCCAATATGCGCAAGTTGATCGACGAGCATAAAGTCTTTGCCATCTTAGGTAATGTCGGTACGCCGACAGCTGTCGTGTCCATTCCAATCGCCAATGAGAAAAAAGTACCGTTCGTGGGTGCTTTTACCGGCGCTGGCATCTTGCGCAAATCACCACCTGATCGCTATATCGTGAACTTCCGCGCGAGCTACAACCAAGAGACTGCCAACATGGTGGATGGTCTCATGAAGGACCTTGGTATCAAGCCTCAGGAGATCGCCATCTTTACACAAAACGACGCTTACGGCGATGCTGGGTTTAACGGGGTGGTAAAAGCCCTAAAATCCAATGGTTACAATGATGTCAATCGGCTCGTTCACGGCCGCTACCAGCGCAATACCGACAATGTCGAAGACGGACTCTCGCGCATACTCGAAGCGCGAGTGACACCGAAAGCTGTTATAATGGTGGGTACATATAAAGCCTGCGCGAAATTCGTGAAATTAGCCCGCAAAGAAAAACTCGATGCATTGTTCATCAACGTCTCCTTCGTAGGAAGTGAGGCTCTGCTCAAAGAGCTAGGTGACCAAAGCGAGGGCGTGATTGTTACCCAGGTTGTGCCGCCTCTCGATTCGAACCTACCAGCCGTGAAGAATTACCTGAATGCCATAGGATCCGCCACGCCTTCATTTATATCGCTGGAAGGTTACCTTGCCGCGAAGGCTTTTGGCGAAGGGCTCAGGCTCGCAGGGGTCAACCCAACCGGAGAAGCCCTTATCGATGCCTTAGAGAAAGGCACGACGATCGACCTTGGCCTTGGAACGACACATGTCTTGAGCAAGTCCGAACATCAATTCAGCCAAAGAGTTTGGCCAACTCAAATCGTCAAAGGCCAATATAAATCTTTTCAGTGGGCCGATCTGCGCGCCCCTGGATTGACTCATTGATTTTGGAGAAAACCGCCATGCAATCTAACAAACCTGACCAAAGCCAAGCCGATAATAGCATCGAACGCAGCCTAATTTATTTATCGAGCGGCGTGGTGTTCATCCTAGCCGTATTCATCGCCATGTTTTTGTGGGTTGAGAAGACCATAGTCACTAGCACCGACCTCAACGGTCAGATTATCACCCCGATCCGCTCCCAAGTGAAAGCCTACCGCGAGAGCATCAACGACCTCTATGCCCGCCAAGCGAAGGTTGCCTCGGCGCAGTCGTCGAAAGAACTTGAAGGTTTGGCTGACAGGAGCCACTTGGAGTCCAGTCTCATTCAGGCAGAAACTTCTCTCCAGCAGATTTTTGCTGGTAAGGTTCATGATGCCAGCGCGATAGGAGTAGACTCCAAAAATTTACAAAACCTTGCCGAGGCAAAAGCAGCGTTCCTGGCCGAAGATCAAAAATTCTTCGAAGCAACCCTCGATAATCGCAAGAACCAGGAGCGACTCTCGACCGCCATCATTGCGATCGAGTCCGACCTGAAAGATTTTTTGCAAAGCACACAGGGGATCTCGGGTAAAATCCGTTTTGCACAAGGCAGTTCGCTGCGCGAGATAAAACGCCTCGTCGCTGCCACTGGTTTTTCAAAAGAGGCCACGCAGAAAATTCAAGACAACCTGCTAGCTAGCTCTGGCTTGAAAACCGGCATCGTGATTGACATCCTTGCCGCAGCTTCGGAACTCAATCGCTTGTCAGGGAAAATTGGCCTTGTTCGGACAGAAGATCAGCTCAATTCTTTGATCCTCAATGAGTTGGTGCAAACCAAAGAGAAGCTTGCGGTAAACCTCGATGAACTTTATTTTGAGACCAAAGGCAACCCTGAGATCCAAAAGCTTGTGGAGTCCATGAACGAATCCTTAAAAAAGCTCTCCACAAAAATACTCGATGCCGAAAACAAGGACAGCCTGATCTCGATGAAGCGCGCGGTATTTGCCAACCTCAAAGCCGCGGAAATAGCCCAGAGGAAACTCGGTGAATCGGCAATTCCCTTGAACGAACAGATTACCAAGCTTGTGGGACTCAGCGATCAGGCAGACAAGAAGTTTAATTCTCAGCTCACCGATGTCGGAAATAACACATTCCGAATTCTAATGATTCTATCGCTTGGAGCTGGCGTGGCTTTGACGCTCGGCGGCCTAGTAGTGCGCCGCAACCTTGGCAAACTCAAGCAGCAAAACCTCCACCTGATCAAACTAAAAGAAGATCTCGTAGCCATAAATGCCAACCTTGAAAAAATCGTGGAGGAGCGCACCCGCGCTATCCGCACTATCCTCGATCATGTGAGCTTTGGGCTCATGATCTGCGATCATAGTTTTGTGATTCAAGACGGCTATTCGCAATCTTGTCACAAACTTTTGAGCCACTCTGATTCTTTAACGGGCAAGAAGCTCACCGAACTTTTACGCCTCAGCCCGCGCCAGGCAGAGAACAATCGCCTTATCTATGAACAAGTCTTTGACGATACCTTTGGCCTTGGCGAGATTGCCCTTGATCAACTGCCTTCCCGCTATAATGTCGATGGCGTGACCCTGGGGCTTGTAGGCAGCGTGATCAAAAATGCCCAAGACAAACCAGTCGGCGTTCTTTTTTGTTTGTCGGATATCTCAAACCTAGCTGAAGCCGAAGAAGAAATCGAACGAAACAGAAGCCTGATCCGCATGGTTGCTAACCGTGACAGTTTTCGGCAATTCGTGGGCGAGACCCATTCGGGCTTTAGTATGATCAAGAATCTGTTGGCTGACAAAACGCCAAATGACGGCATTGTCCGCCGCGAATTGCACACGTTAAAAGGCAATTCGTCGTCCTATGGGCTTGTCAAAATCGCCGAAGCCATTCACATGCTCGAAGACGAAGCCCGGATCGAAGCGCGTCGGGTTTCCCAAATCGAGGAATCCTTCAAGGAATTTCTCAATCAAAACAAGGCCCTACTGGGCGTGACCTATGGCAGTGCAAGTGAAGATTCCTTTGTGGTACCTACCAAAATCATTAAACAGATTGAAGATTCCATCCCCAAGATGCGTGGCGAAAACGATCTACGCGCCCTAATCAACGATTTTTTAAGCCTCATTCGCCTTAAGCAGGCGTCAACCCTCATTGGTCCAATCCATGACAGCTTCGATGCAATGGCGCAAAGGCTTGGCAAGATGGCGATCTTGAAATTTTACGGCGGCGACACATTGATTCCACCGCACCGCTCTGCCGTATTAAAGAATCTGATCCATCTACTGCGCAATGCTCTTGATCATGGCATCGAGCCACCAAACTTGCGCGGTGACAAAGATGAAACGGGCAAAGTAATTCTGACAATCAGCCGCAAAGACGGCAAATCTATTGAGATAAAACTCGAAGACGATGGCCGGGGCATCGATCAGAAAACCGTGTTGGCAAAGGCTATTGAACGCGGCGTTATTAAGGCAGACGAAGCGAAAAAGCTCAGCCCCCACCAAATCAACGAACTTATCTTTATGGAGGGAGTTTCCACGGCCGAACAAATCTCTGATATCTCCGGCCGCGGCGTCGGCATGGGTGCGGTCCGCGAGGCCGTCCTCGAAGCCGGCGGGACAATAGAGGTACAAAGTTCGATGGGTCAAGGGACTACCATAATCCTAACGATCCCGAGTGAACCACCAACTTTCAAAGGTGTTCCGAGAGCCGCATAATGCTAGTACCTCATCCAATAAGTTTTTCCCGATGAATGGCCGCCTTGCAGGCCCCATTGTGCTTGAAGAAGCGCTTCCCAATCCTCGCCGTAGCGCTGCTACGACTGTGGTTGGAAAACGTTTCTTCAAACCCAAGCTGGACCTACAATTCAGTCATTCATCGGGAAAAACTTATTGGACGAGGTACTAGTGGGTCAGTTCCGAGTGGTAAAGCGCCAAAGCTAGCCAAATATTGATCCATTTTTAAGAATGGGTTATAGAAGTTAACAAAGGTATGGAAAAACCTACCCTGGTCATAGGATCGTTACTAAATGACGCCCTGGACTTGGTTCGATGGCGGAGCGGTTTTTGGGTTTCATGGAGTTCGGTATTGTCGCAGTTAGCCTATACGATTTTTCAAGATGTTTTTTTTCCGCCGGTAAATGCCAACCTTGGCTTAGCCCCCTCAACCCTTAGCCTCGAGACCGTCCGCCGCTATCAAGTGGCTGGTGCGCAAAACCTGGCCGAGATTCCGTTGGTGATTTTCGACTTTGAGACGACGGGCCTTGATTCAGAAATCGATCATATTATCGAAGTTGGTGCTATAAAAACCCGCGGTGGCATCATAGAAGCGGAATTTTCTACCCTGATCCAGCCGCCGATACCGATCACCGAAGCTATTACTAAAATAACCGGTATCACACCCGAGATGCTCGAAGGTCAACCGACCATGGAGGACATTTTGGGTGATTTTCTAGGATTTTTTGACAAAGCTATTCTAGTCGCGCACAATGCGGTGTTTGATGCGGCGTTTTTGAACTCAGCCTGCCGCAGACGTAATATAATGATCGATTGGCCCATTTTCTGTACGCTCAAACTGGCACGGCATTTTTTGCCAGATCTGGAATCGCGATCCTTAGATACGCTTGCAGAACACTATGGATTCAGATTTGAAGCGCGCCACCGCTCGATCGGTGACTGCAAGGTCACAAGCTCGGTTTTGCAAAGTCTGCTCGCATCAGAAGCTAGCGGCCTAACGACCTGGGCCGATATGCAACCTTTTATCGTTAAGTAAGCCAAAGGACGACATGAAGCTAGAATCACAGATCGATACCCGCTCAGAGTCCTTCCGCGAGAATTCGGCTTTTCACGCAGCGGCGAGTGCCGAGCTGGAGAGGCGTGAGGCAAGTGCAGCCTTGGGAGGCGGCGAGATCGCCTTGGAAAAATTGGCCACAGCTGGCAAGTGGTCGGCACGGCGAAGGATTGAGCATCTGATTGATCCTGGTAGTTTTTTTTTGGAAATCGGAAAACTCGCGGGCTACGGTCTCTATGAAGATGATGTGCCAGGAGCTGGGATAGTCGGGGGTATCGGGTCGGTTCACGGCAGGCCAGTGATGATCGTGGCTAATGATCCCACAGTAAAGGGTGGGACCTACTACCCGATTACGGTCAAAAAACACTTGCGCTGTCAGGAAATTGCCCAGGAGAACCACTTGCCGTGCATCTACCTCGTGGATTCCGGCGGCGCGTTCCTACCGATGCAGGACGAAGTTTTTCCAGATCGCGACGACTTTGGACGGATTTTCTTCAATCAGGCTCGCATGAGCGCCATGGGCATTCAGCAGATTGCCTCGGTGCACGGGTTTTGTACGGCTGGCGGGGCTTATATTCCCGCGATGAGCGATCAAAGCGTGATTGTCAAAGGTACCGGATCAATTTTTCTTGCCGGCCCTCCTCTTGTCAAAGCCGCGACAGGGGAAGAGGTAACCGTCGAAGAACTCGGCGGTGCCCATGTTCATACATCGATCTCGGGAGTTGCTGATCATTTCGCCGAAAATGATGAGCACGCGATCAAAATCGTGCGTGAGATCGTTCATCACCTGGGGCGTCCCAAGCACCCGAGCCTTGCTTTTCAAGAACCCGAGCCGCCTGGCTATGACCCAACGGAGCTTTTGGGTGTCGTGCCGCGCGATCCAACGAAGGGCTACGATGTGCGTGAGGTAATCGCGCGACTTGTCGATGGCTCCCGGCTGTTCGAATTTAAGAAAAATTACGGAAAAACATTGGTGACGGGGTTTGCGCATTTTGAAGGGATACCCATTGGGATCGTTGCAAACAATGGCATACTTTTTTCCGAAAGCGCGCTCAAGGGCACACATTTCATCTCGCTTTGCTGCCAGGAAAATATTCCGATTTTGTTTTTGCAGAATATCACGGGATTTATGGTCGGCAAAAAATACGAACACCAGGGCATCGCCAAGGACGGTGCCAAACTCGTTCATATGGTTGCTAATGCTACGGTGCCCAAAGTTACCCTGGTCATCGGTGGCAGCTATGGGGCTGGTAACTATGGCATGTGCGGACGGGCCTATGATCCACGCTTTCTTTTTATGTGGCCTGAGGCGCGGATTTCGGTCATGGGCGGCGAGCAGGCGGCCAATGTTCTGGCTACGGTGAAGGCGGCTCAGTTAAGCCGTCAAGGCAAGGTTTTAAGCGAATCCGAGATGAATGAGATCAAGGCACCAATACTTGCTAAATATGCTCGCGAAGGTTCGGCCTACTATTCAGCTGCGAGACTTTGGGATGATGGAATCATTACGCCGCCTAACACGCGCAAGGTCCTTGCGTCGGCGATAGCGGCAACGATTTATAGCGATTGGCAAAAGACGACAACCGGAATATTCCGCATGTGATCACGAGAGGAGACTAAAAGTGGCAAAATCAACGATTCGCATCGGGAATGCAGGGGGCTACTGGGGCGATGATCCCCAAGCATTGGAAAGACAGGTCCAAGGGGGCCCCCTCGATTATATCTCGATGGATTTTCTCGCCGAAATCACCATGTCGATCATGCAGAAGCAGCGGCAAGTTGATCCCAATCTGGGTTTTGCGCGCGATTTCATTCCCATGCTGGCCAAGGTATTTAAAACTGTTATCGCCCAAAAGACCAAAATCGTCACCAACGCCGGCGGGATCAATCCCGAAGCTTGCGCGCGTGCGATTCACAAGCTTGGCGTCTCCCTCGGACTCGACCCGAAGGTGGGGCTTGTTATTGGTGACGATATCATGGCTCAGCTTGGCGACTTGCGTGCGCAGGGAGCACACTTTACCAACATGGAGACCGGCGAATCGTTTGATACGGTTGCAGATCGCATCGAGGCCGCCAATATTTATTTTGGTGCCGCGCCGGTTGCTGAAATTCTCCGCCAAAATCCCGATATCGTGATCACGGGGCGCGTCACCGACACTGGCATCACCCTGGCCCCTATGATTCATGAATTTGGTTGGCGGTTAAACGATTGGGACAAACTCGCGGCGGGGATCGTGGCTGGCCATATTCTCGAGTGCGGAACACAGGCCACGGGCGGCAATTTCACCGATTGGCACAAGGTCAAATCCTTTAAGAATATGGGATTTCCGATCGTCGAAGTCAACGAGGATGCAACCTTCGTCGTGACAAAACATCCCGGCACAGGCGGCCTTGTGAGTGTCGATACGGTGCGCGAGCAGCTGTTCTATGAAATGGGCAACCCACAATGCTATCTAACGCCGGATGTCGTCGCGGATTTTTCCTCGATCCGTTTGCGACAGGACGGCAAAGACCGCGTTCATGTCTCGGGGATAAAAGGCTACGAACCTACGCCCCTGTATAAAGTGTCGATGGCCTATAGCGATGGATTCAAAAGCGTCGGATCGATCGTCATCTCGGGTCCTCATGCGCGCGAAAAAGCAGAGGCTTTTAGAGACATATTCTGGGAGAGGTGCGGTGCGCTTTTCACCGAAAAAGAGTCGGAGTTTTTTGGTTGGAATGCCTGCCATCGGTCGTTGGTCGGTAAAGAAGACGGCAACGAGATTATTTTGCGTCTTGGCGTACGAAGCTCGGATAAAGATGCGCTGACCACGTTTGCCAAAACTCTGCCCGCCTTGATTCTTGCAGGTCCTCCCGGTGTCACCGCCACGGGCGGCGTCCCCAAACCTCAGAGTATCGTGAGCTATTGGCCTGCCCTGATGCCTAAAGAGCTGGTCAAACCTAAAATTGCCATGATGAGTCAGGGGGCGCTCGGAGAAATCAAGGTGGTCGAATCGACTCCGGTGGGGCGGTTTGAGCCCAAGAACCTCACGAGCGAAGTCGCAAGCACTCCATCAATGCCGGTTCGGGAGGCGATGGCTGCGGGTGGCAAATTTCAGCTCAAACCCCTTGGCTTAATAGCCTTGGGGCGCAGCGGTGATAAGGGAGATACCTCGAATATTGGAATCATGGCGCGTTCAGAGCGCGCCTATCGATTTTTGGGAGAATATCTTACTGCCCAGCGTGTGAAGGATTTGTTCCAAGAGCTATGCCATGGCAAGGTAACGCGCTATGCGTTGGAAAATCTCCAGGGCTATAATTTCCTTCTCGATGAAGCCTTGGGTGGAGGTGGAACGAAAACGCTTCGGGTTGATGCCCAGGGCAAGACTTTTGCGCAAGCACTTTTAGGCCACCATGCCCCGATCCCGGATGACATTATCGAAGAAATCGGACCAGTCTAATCATGCATGAAAGAAGCTCTATGCCGTCTGCCAGGATTACGAAACTATTCATCGCAAACCGAGGCGAGATCGCGCGACGCATCGGTCAGACTTGCAGAAAATTGGGAATCAAAGCCGTGGCTGTGAAACACAGCCCAGAAATTCCTGGCTACCTTAGACCTTGGATTGACGAATTTGTTGACCTGCCTGACCTCGGTGTTAGAACCTATTTGGACAGCGGTTTGATGATCAAGGCGGCAAAACTCGCGGGTGCTGACGGGTTGCATCCGGGTTTTGGATTCTTGTCTGAGAACGCGGGGTTTGCGCGGAACGTGATCGATGCGGGGCTTGTATGGGTTGGCCCGACGCCTGAGAGCATCGAAGTCATGGCTGGCAAGGATGATGCCCGAGCCTTGGCTATGGCGCATGAGGTGCCTTGTGTACCAGGACTCGCGGACATTGGTACCGAAAATCTCAAAGAGAGTGTCAGACAGGTCGCTGATTTTGGCAAACAAGTTGGCTATCCGCTTCTCATCAAAGCGGCTTTGGGCGGCGGCGGCAAAGGTATGCGTGTCGTTCATGGAGCGCACGAAATCGAGGACAACCTTGCGCGTGCCGCTTCCGAGGCTTTGAACTCTTTTGCTAGCGGCAAACTTATTGTCGAAAAATACCTCGAGCATCCGCGGCACGTTGAAATTCAGGTTTTTGCGGATACTCACGGCAATACCGTAACCCTTATGGAACGAGATTGTTCGGTCCAGCGACGCCATCAGAAAATCATCGAAGAGGCGCCATCCGTAGGCCTGCATCCCGAGACACGGGCGGGTTTGCATGAGGCTGCGTTGCGTGTTGCAAGGGCCGCGCGCTATACCAATGCTGGGACGGTTGAGTTTTTGGTTGATTGGTCTAAGCCTCATGGGGTTCAGCCGTATTATTTTTTGGAGATGAACACGCGACTTCAGGTCGAGCATCCCGTTACCGAGGAAATTTTGGGGCTTGATCTGGTCGAGTGGCAGCTTAGGGTTGCTCAGGGGGAGCCGTTACCTCCAAAATTTGCCAGGCTCGAGTCAAGAGGCCATAGCATTGAGGCGAGGCTTTACGCCGAAGATCCACTGAACAAGTTCCTGCCAGCACCCGGGCGTGTCGAAGCCTTTGTTCCTTTTGAAGCACCTCATATCCGCTGGGAAATCGGCCTGGACCCCATCGACGAGATCTCCGCGCATTACGATCCCATGATAGCCAAGGTTATTGCCACGGGAGAATCTCGGGCTGAAGCGCTTTATCACCTACGCGAGGCGCTCTCGAAATCTCTGATCCTTGGACCAACAAACAACCAGAGCTATCTGCTTGCTATTTTGTCTCATCCAGAATTTTCTGGGGCAATCCCTACAACTAGGTTTATCACTGACTATCAAGCCTCGCTTGAGGCATGGCTTGCCGAACAAAAATCGCGACTGGAACCCGCGCTTTCTTCTCTTGCTCCAAAGGTCTACCACGAGCTTAACAAGCCTGAACCCAGTGAGGCATCGGCGTACTTTTCCCGAATCTTTGCACAGTCAGAGTCAGTCAAGCTTAGGACTCTTGGGTCTTACACCGCAACCAGTGGTTCTTTGGCCTCGGTTCATGGTGATGTGAGCAATGTCCTTTGGTGCTGGCATCGCAACGCGAACGAATACAAACTCTACCTCCAGCAGGAAGGTGCACGCTATTGCGTGAAAGTGGACCGGCATGAAGGTTATCTTGGCGCACAGAGTGGTGCAACCGGGCACGAGGTGAAAGCTCCTGTGCCAGGTAAGATTATTAGAGTTATGGCGGAAGGTGGAGGTAAATTCGAGCAAAATCAGACCCTTATAGTTCTTGAATCGATGAAGATGGAATTCGAAGTGAAAGCCGGGAAAGTTGGTATAATAGAGGAGATATGCGTCCGTGTGGGCGATCAGGTTTCGGCTGATCAAATCCTCGCCGTCTGGCGTAAATAATAGTCGGCCCTAACTCTTTGTCGCGTTGTCGCGTTGTCGCGTTGTCGCGTTGTCGCGTTGTCGCGTTGTCGCGGAAAATTACCTCGCGGAGAATTACTGGTTTGCCATCAGGAGTGCGGCCATGAATTTCAACAGTTTCGTCAAATCGTCGGGTCTCAAGGTTCTGGCTATGGCAAGGCTTGAGCAATGCGAGTATGTGCTCGTTCTCTATCTTCTTAATTCCGCAGTATCGGAGTTAGGCGACTTTATCACCACCGAGCGCGAGCTAGCCTCCTTAATCGGCTTTCCGGAAAAACAAGTTCGCGAGGCTATCAACAAGCTCAGCGAGCGCTTTATCATCACAGTCAAATTTGGCGAAATTCCGCATCAGATGAGTCACCGGCAATCGATTCGAATCGGGATTCAGTTTGATGTCAAAGAGTGGTTGCTAGATTTTGATAACGACGTGAACTCTCAGGATGCCATCGTTTTCCCATTTCGTCGGGGGCAAAACCTCCATGTCATTGGTCCCGAGACGGGAGCTAATGCTCGGATCACCAAATCGCTCCCAACATGGACGCGCGTTTACAATGAATTCACCCGCGACAAGACGCTGACCGAGGTTGAACAGAACAAGGCCGAAGCGGACGCCAAGGTTTTGGTCGAAACCCATCCTGTTGATCAGGTCATGCTTATGTTGCGTCATTTTGATGAACGGATTCCCACCTTAAGTCTCCTGGCAAGCTCGTGGCAGCATTTTCAGGAGGTCTTCGAAGAAGAAGTCCAAAAAGTAGACTTTATGGAAGCGCGTCACAAGCATCTGGAACTTGATGACAAACTGCGTGAGTCAGTCGCTCAGTGGCTTGAGAATAAAGAAGAGGTGAATCTTTCGAGCGAAGAGGTGGGTGTTCTCGAAATTCTGTTAAATCACAGACACCCCCGCAGGCAGCTTTTTTGGGCTTACCAGTCGCGTAGCCGGTACCCGCAGCTATTGCGATTCTTCGAAGAAAACGCAAAGCATATGCTGGCGGTAACTTCCAATGGCATGGTCGTGAAAAAACGTCCCCATCAAGATTAAGCCTGCCAATATCTAGTGTGGTGAATCAGTAATTTCCTACATAATTGGACATCTCATACGACGAAGGTTTTAACCCGAGTGCAGACAATTGTTCTTTGATCGCGTTTTTAGATACGCACTCCTGGGGACCGTTGTTTGACTTTCTGCGGGTGAAAATTAACGATGGCCGTTTCCTCAGACTGGTGAACGTACTAGCGACGGAGCCGAAGGTACGAAATTACGAAATAAAGAAGCCCGGTTGGCACACGCCGACCGGGCTTTTTACTAACTTGGAGGAATTCTTACATGGTTGGTTTAAACCAGCAGAGTGGGCGCGCTCCGAGCTCAAAGCCGTCGGAGGTTGCGCAGGTTACGCCTTTTGATTCCACTTCAGTTTTGGGGATCAAATTGTCATCGAATTCTCTTACGCAAAGTGCGCCAGACATGTAGGTATCCAAGCGGCACTGACCGGCAGGATGCGCATGGTTGGTTTTGGAGACTTTTGATTTGTCAGGCGTATTGTACGCAACTTTTTGTCCACCCAAGTTGCCAAGCAGGTTGCCTAGAGAATAGCCTGCTTCCATCACGCGGTAGCACAGGTCTTGGTCTGGTTCGGTCGACCAAACTTTGTCGCAGAGGTCTTTGGCATAGGGATCGATTGTTGCGCGATGCTTCGCGTTTTCTTCGACTTGATCTTGCCAAACATTGCGTCCACAGGTAAGCGTCGCGAAATAATCAGATTGGCCTTCGTCAGCCGCCCAGCTTGATACGAAAGGAAAACCACCGAGGTGATGGCCAAGCTCGTGGCATGCAACTAAAGTAAGACCATCAAGCGTCGTTTCGGGGCGTCGTGCCAATCCGCCGAACATATTAACTGACCAGGTGGAGCCAATTTGCTGAGCGTAGGCATTAACGGTTGGATCTTTCCAGTTTTTTACCATTTGCAGCGTCGCACCGTGCGCCTTGATGATCGGAGCATAATAAGCTGTGGTGATGTCGATCGCTTGGTTAAACTCTGCTTCTGTCATATTTGCAGCGTTGAGATTGTCCTGCAGGTGAAGGTTGTTGGGTGGCAGAAAGGTAGCCATCGAGACCGACGAGATCAAGAAACTGAATGGTACTGCGATTTTGACCAAAAGATTCATAGACGTCCCTCTTAGGTAGGTGCAACAAAGAACTTTTCGCGACAAACTCTATTTTACCTTATTCTCATCCAAATTATCTAATAGCGGCAGTTGAAATGTTTTGATATGACCGCCCGGAAAGCGTCTCTATCTCCAAAAACAAGGAGTTTGCAGTATGTACAGACTGATTTTAGCAATTTTCACTATGGCGACGTCCTATGCTTCCGCAGCGACGTATAAGATTGATCCAGCAGAGTCTTTATTTGCGGTAATCACCCAGAAAGATGGCTTAGCAGCAGCATTTGCCCACAACCATTTAGTTGTTGCCCCAAATCCCACGGTACAATTGACAACTGACCCCAATCAGCTTGAATCCACCGAGTTTTCTTTCGTCACCTCTACTGTTGGGCTCGTATCCGATGATATGAAGCTGAACAATAAATGGTTCCCGCTCGTGCAGAGCGAAAAGATTTTGTCTGAGCCATTCACCGAAATTTCTCCCTCTAACAGGAGTTCGATCCGCAGCAGCATGCTCGGTGCAGAGCAGCTTGATGCTGAGAATTATCCAACGATATCAGCGACATTAACCCGTGTGATTCCAAATCCACTTTATCCCGACCGCAGCAGCTACTCCAATTTGGCTACACTGACGGTCACGATTCATGGTACAACCCTGTCGCGGGTCGTGCCCGTGAATTTCGCCTTTTCAGGTGATCATCTTGAAGCGCAGAGTGTTCAGGCCTTTAAATTTACAGATTTTGGCATGGAACCTTTTTCCGCTTTGTTCGGGGCAGTCAAGAATAAGAACCAATTTCATATTTTGGTAAAGGTGGCGGCCGCACGTGTTCAATAGCAAAATGAGAGCAATTAAGAGCAATTAAGAGCAATTAGATAAGGAAGGGAGATCTAACATGCATTCTTTGGTAAAATTTGCAGCAATCGGGATTCTTCTCACCAGTTCTGCCTGCTTGAGGCCGGCCGATTCTGTAAAGCCCAAAGAGCAGCAGAAATCGATCGGATCACTCAGCCTTGTTATTGCCGACAACGAAATGGCCGCTTTAGCTGAAGTCACAGGCTCTCAGCCTGAGACGGTCCATGTCCAGGTCTTTAACGTCGTAGACGACAAATTGGGCGAGCGCGAAAGCAACCATTTTTTTCCTGCCGTGTCCGGTGGACTGTATACCATAAGCGACCTCACCCTAGGGGTAAAGGAGTTTCAGATCGATATCCTTGGGGCCAATCAATTGCTTCTTGCTCAGGGCAGCGTTCGTCATCTTGTTGTGATGGGCCCTCAATCGATCGACGATTTGGTTCTTAAAAGGGTGACACAACCTGTCCTTGACTTGCGCGTGACTGTGGTTCCTACCGGTTTTCCATCCCAGGGCGGGGAAGGGGGACCTAAAGCTCCCGTGACCGAACCTGCCGAAGTTCATGAGATCTTGAATCGCTACCTGTGCACCGAATGCCATAGCAAAACGGCCAAACAGGGTGGCTATATCCTCAGCGAATTTCCGTACACCACGCCGCGCAAGCCGCGTCCAGTCCTTACGATCTTGGACAATATGATCGCGGCGATGGAGGACCAATCGATGCCAACGGTTGGCGACAAAGCGACCGAAGCCGATATTGCGGTGCTTCGGGCATTTCGCGAGGTGGTAGCGCAAGGCGATGGTACCGAACCACCTAGAAATCCAGGAGGTCTCGTCACAAAGCTCGAGGTTAGTTTCAAACCTGAGGGAAGCGATACCCCCGAAGTTAGTTTGCCTATGAAGCAGCAGGAGAGCGCGTCAAGCTATGATTTCGTGATTGACCCCGCCAGTGCCCCCAAAGTTATGGTCGGTGCGACCTACCGGTTTAGCGCCAAGGTTTACGGCCAAGGTGGCATCCTTCTGAAAGAAGTTAAAGATCAAGTTCTGACCGTGGCAGGCAATGGCTTGGTGAGTTGGTCGATTCCAGTGACTTATGACAAGCCCGGGGTAACGATCCGAATCCGTTTGGATTAAGAATATCTGACTCGATTCTGGGGCAGCTTTCGCATTGTATGCCCCAGAACTCTATCCTACGAATGCTGCGACCTCTCCGCATCCCGAAGCTCGCGTCGCAGAATTTTTCCAACGGGCGACTTCGGTAGCTCCTTCCGAAATTCTACAAACTTAGGAATCTTGTAGTTGGTCAAATACTTGCGCGCATAATCCAGAACCTCATCCTGCGTGAGGGTCGGTTTTTTAGGTACCACAAACAGCTTGATCACCTCACCTGACTTAGGATGAGCCACGCCGATGGCCGCGCATTCTAAGATATCAGGATGCTGACTGATCACATCCTCAAGTTCGTTGGGATACACATTAAATCCCGAAACAATGATCATGTCTTTTTTTCGATCAACGATGCGCATATAGCCTTCCTTGTCGATCGTTGCGATATCGCCGGTTTTTAACCAACCGTCGGCGGTCAGCACATTGCGAGTTTCCTCGGTTCTTTGCCAGTAGCCCAGCATAACCTGGGGACCTCGCACCCAGAGCTCGCCCGCAGCGTTGGGGTCACCCAGGGGAAGGTCTTTGCCGTCATCGCCGACCAGTCGGACTTCGGTCCCCTCGATGGGCTTCCCAATCGTTCCAAAATGGGAAAATCCTTCGATGTTAAGACTTACAATAGGAGATGCCTCCGTAAGACCATAACCTTCCACAATGTCGCAGCCTGTTACCTCCCGCCAACAATCGTAAGCATCCTTGGTCAAGCTCATGCCGCCTGATGCCGTGAATCGCAGATTTGAAAAATCTAATGATCTAAAGTCTTTGTTCTCGCAAAGGGCAACAAAAAGGGTCGTGATACCCGCGATTCCCGTGAAAGGATAGCGACGGAGAATCTTGACAAACCTTGGGATATCCCGCGGATTTGTGATCAGAATATTGCGATTGCCGGTGACCATCATACCCATCATGGCGACCGTGAAAGAATAGATATGATAGAGAGGCAAGGGCGAGACCACGATCTCTTCGCATTCGCGGCATAGTTTGCCTAAGACGTCTTGAGCTTGGCTGATATTGGCAATGAGATTGCCATGGGTAAGCATGGCGCCCTTTGACCCTCCGGTGGTCCCACCCGTGTACTGAAGCATCGCCAAGGCTTCATGAGGTAGGTTGGGTCGTTTGTAGGTTGGTTTTAGGTTTTCCCCTAAAGTCAAGGCATCCCTAAACTCGACATGGTCGGGTAGATTGAAGGAGGGCTGCATCTTGGCCACGTGGCGGAACATGAAATGATAGAAGTTTCGGGTTAACCAAGGATGCAGGTCACACAGTCCCACGACAATAACCTGCGTTACCGAAGTCTTGGCTAGAATTTTTTCCGCTTTATAGGCCATGCCAGAAAAAATGATAAGGACTTTGGCGCCAGAGTCGTTGAGCTGGTGAAGCATTTCGGCTTCGGTGTACAAGGGATTGGTATTTACCAGAACAAATCCCGCACGCAAGATTCCCAGACAGGCGACTGGAAAAGCCAAAATATTGGGTGCCATCAAAGCAATCCGGTCGCCCTGGTTTAAAGATTTTAGGCTTTGCAGATAAGCGGCGAATGCTTGGCTCAACTCGTCGATTTCGCGATAAGTTAGATCATGATTGATATTGGTGAACGCGATTTTGCTGGCATACTTTTTTACACAGTCGTCGATCAAATCCAGAAGCGAGGCATATTTGAGTTTTATCGAAGAGGCCGGTTTAACGCCGCGATCAAGCCAGAATGAATCCATTGTTTGTTGTCCTTATTTTCTAAAAACCGTTCCATTCACGAAAGCACTTCGTGCTGGCTAAACCTTGTGCCCGCCAGTGCGCCAACTGTGTTAACGCTTCCGCAGTCATAGATCCCCACCATGACAGAAGTTGTCCATCGACTTTATAAAGCCTGGAATCAGTTTCGCCAAGCTCTTGTCTTAGTTTCGCGGCATCTCGGAGGCGAAACGGGTAAGGCTCGCTTGCAAGTAGCACGAGTTTCGGATTTAGCGACCGAAGCTCGGTCGCCGTTACTGTGGGATAGCGTGACTCAGAGTTAGGTAAGGCATGCCGCAATCCTATGGTGTTAAAAAGGTTGTGGATATAGGTGTCGGTGCCCGCGACCATATACGGGTTTTTCCATATCAAATAGAGGTAGGTTGGCCCGAGGTTGAATCCTGCCGAAGGGGATGACAGAACGCTTTTTAAAGCGTGTTTCAACCGGGTAAACCCATCCCCGCCCAAAACCGCTTCCAACTCAGTAAACATTGTCAGGACTTCGGGCGCAGTCTTGGGAAAAGTGCGAACGACCCGCCATTCTCGTTCAAGGTCAGCGATATCCTGCGCGCGATTTTCTTCGTCATTAGTCAGAATATGGGAGGGGTTTAGACTGCGGATGATGGCGAGGTCCGGATCCTTTGTGCCACCCACGAGGGTTTTGGTCTTCCATAGTCCCTTGGGAGATACGCAGAACTTGGTGCAGCCGACGATCGAATCTTTGAAACCGGCATCCACCAAAGTTCTTGTCAGACTCGGCACGAGGCTTACAATACGGAGTTTCGTCAAATTTTACATGCCTCCGGCCATCTGTTAGAGTTAAGAATCGCCGGTCATTATAGGATTAGGAAGCGCCATGCTCAACAAGCTTCATCAGGTGGTCAATAAAAGACTTCTCGTAGCATTTCTCATGGGTTGCGCGTCGGGGCTGCCGCTGTTGATCACGATCACGCTGATGCAGGCCTGGGCCACAGATAGCGGGGTAAGCCTGGAGGCCGTGGGCCTTATGTCGTTGGTCGGTTTGCCCTATACGCTGAAATTTGTATGGGCACCGCTCTTTGATCATTTTCGTTTGCCGTTTCTCGGCAGACGCCGTGGCTGGCTTGTTGTGGTTCAGATCTCGTTGATCCTAAGCATCGCGGGGATGGGTTTTACAGATCCGAGCGGGGGCGAAAAGGCGCTCGGGTTTTTTGTGTTTGCGGCATTCCTCGTTACTTTTTTCAGCGCCAGCCAAGATATTATTATCGATGCCTACCGACGAGAGGATTTGAATGCCCAGGAGCTTGGGTTGGGTTCATCCTACTATGTCTATGGTTACCGCCTTGGCATGCTGATAGCTAGCGGTGGTGGGTTGGTGCTAGCGGACCATATGTCCTGGCGGGGTGTTTTCCTGGTTATGGCCGCGTGCTTGATCCCTGGGGTGTTCATGACGTTGGCGGCGAAGGAACCCGAGGTTCTGGAAAGTTCCACAAGCAATTTTCGTGAGGCTGTGGTTGCACCTTTCGTTGATTACTTTAAGAGGGATTCGGCCTGGCATATTCTTCTTTTTATCCTGCTCTACAAAGTTGGTGATAATATGGCATCCGCGCTGACCACCAGGTTCTACCTCGATCTGGGTTTTTCAAAATCCGAGATAGGCGTCGTCGTCAAACTCTTTGGATTCTGGGCAACCATGATCGGTGGTTTTGTTGGAGGCGTTTACCTTCTGAAATATGGTGTCAACCGGGCACTTTGGATCTTTGGATTTTTGCAGATGCTATCGACCGCAGGTTTTGCAGTCCTCGCGCAAATAGGTGCCAAGCTCTGGATGCTCACGGTCGTGGTGAGTTTTGAAAACCTCACGGTCGGCATGGGGACGGCGGCTTTTGTCGCCTATATGGCGAGTTTAACGAATAAAAAGTTTACCGCGACACAGTATGCCTTGCTCACAAGTCTTATGAATGTCCCGCGGACCCTGCTGGCGTCTGCAACTGGATTCTTGGCTTCGAGCTTAGGGTGGTTTAGTTTTTATGTGTTCTGCACTCTGATTGCGATTCCAGGTCTTATCTTGCTTCAACGTTTTGCCCCTTGGCGAAGCAGTTTTGGCAAACCGAATCCGGTGCAAAACCCCGGGAAACTTGTGTCCTGTGATGACTACTGACGCTTGTGCTTCCTTTGAAGAGAAAGTAAAGTGATCGCTGCGTTATAAAAACTACCAAGAGTTTACATCATGACCGGAAAAGCCATCGGCACTGAGGATGTTCTTACATTTCAGGGTCTTATACTGAAACTCCAAACATTCTGGGCCGACTTTGGCGCCGCCATTATGCAGCCGTTTGACATGGAGGTTGGAGCGGGCACTTTTCATCCCGCAACCTTCATCCGCGCGATCGGGCCAGAGATCTGGAACGCGGCCTATGTGCAACCATCGCGTCGCCCCACCGATGGGCGCTACGGCGAAAATCCTAATAGGCTGCAGCATTACTATCAGTTTCAGGTTGTATTAAAGCCTGCCCCCGACAATCTTCAGGATCTCTATCTAGCATCGCTTTATCAGCTGGGCATCGATCCAAAGGTTCACGACATTCGTTTTGTCGAGGATAACTGGGAGTCACCGACTCTAGGGGCATGGGGCCTGGGTTGGGAAATTTGGCTCAATGGTATGGAGGTGAGCCAGTTTACCTATTTTCAGCAAGTTGGAGGTCTGGCTTGTTTTCCCGTAACCGGCGAACTCACGTACGGTTTGGAACGCATCGCCATGTACCTGCAGAATGTCGATAGCGTCTATGATCTCGTGTGGGCACAGGGTCCCAGAGGACCGGTGTACTATCGCGACGTCTATCACCAAAACGAGGTTGAGATGTCGCATTATAATTTTACCCATGCGCCAGTCGAGTTCTTGCTTGAGGCCTTCCAGGTGTACGAGCGCGAATGTGGTAAACTTCTGGATGCCGGATTGCCCCTACCAGCTTATGAAATGGTTCTCAAAGCCTCGCATAGCTTTAATCTGCTAGATGCCCGCAAAGCGATTTCGGTGACTGAACGTCAAAATTTCATCCTTAAGGTTCGAGCACTTGCGCGTCGGGTTGCAACGAGCTATTTCGAATCGCGCCAAGCGCTCGGGTTCCCCGGCGCACCGTCTCACTACAAAGATCGCGCGCGCGAACTTTTTGCTACCTAAACTTACCCGGGGCTATCATGACCACACATCATCTGCTGATTGAAATCGGTGTCGAAGAACTCCCACCCAAGGGCCTTTCTGTGCTTGCAGAGAGTTTTAGCCAAGGGATCGTGGCGGGGCTCAAAACCGAATCCGTCCTAGGACCCGACTCACTGGTTAAAACTTTCGCGACCCCAAGGCGGCTTGCGGTATTAGTCAGTGACGTTCAACCGGTGCAAGGAACCAAATTGGTCGAGCGTCTTGGTCCCCCCGTTCGCACAGCCGTTGATTCCGATCATCAGCCTACAAAAGTAGGTCTTGGGTTTGCCAAATCCTGCGGCGTGGAATGGCGTGAAATTGGTACCAAAGACACACCCAAAGGGCCGGTGCTTTACTTCGCCAGCGAAAAACCTGGGCAACGCACGGTGGATCTTTTGCAGCCGATCGTGGTATCCGCGCTTAATAATCTGCCGATTCAAAAACGCATGCGCTGGGCCGACAAACTGGAGACTTTTGTCAGGCCCGTTCATTGGATTTTAGCCTTAATCGATCACGACGTGATTCCCCTTGAGTTGTTTGATTTGAAAAGCGATCGCATGACCTATGGACATCGAGTTCATGCAGGTCATGGAATTGCGATCGAGCGAGCGACCGCCTACGAGGAAACTCTCGAAGCCTCAGGGTATGTGATTCCGTGCCTTGCGCGGCGCAAAGAAAAAATTCGGCGCATGGTCCAGGATTTGGTATCGGGTCCATCGCAGGTCGCGATTGATGAAGCGCTGCTCGAAGAGGTCGCAGGTCTTGTCGAGTGGCCTGTTGCGTATATTGGCAAATTTAACGAGGCATTTCTTAGCGTGCCCCAGGAATGCCTGATTTCTTCGATGCAGGAGCACCAAAAATATTTCCCGATCTTATCGCAATCCGGCGCCCTGGAGCCCCGTTTCGTGGTGGTGGCGAATCTGGAAAGCACCGATCCCTCGTTTATCGTTTCGGGTAACGAAAAGGTTATCACCCCACGCCTTGCCGATGCGGAATTCTTCTATAATTCAGACCGCAAAGTTGGGCTAACTGAATTTCGCGAGCGGCTCAAGCAGAGTGTATTCCAGGAGCAGTTAGGCACGATTTATGAAAAAACAAACCGCATCGCACAGCTTGCGGTTTTCTTAGCTCATCGGCTTGACGCTAATCCCAGGCTGTGCGAGCAGGCAGGTGAACTCTGCAAGGCGGACCTTGCCTCCTCTATGGTCTACGAGTTTCCGCATCTGCAAGGCACCATGGGAACCTATTACGCCAAGCATGCAAAGCTAGCCGACGAACTAGCAAACGCTATGGCTGAGCACTATATGCCGCGTTTTTCTGGTGATCAGATTCCTAAGACCCGTGTTGGCCTGGCTGTGGCATTGGCTGACAAGGCCGATACTCTCATGGGACTCTTTGGAATCGATAAACCACCTACGGGCAGCAAAGATCCGTATTCGCTCAGGCGCCAGGCTCTTGGGATTGTGCGTATCCTGATCGAGGCAGGGATCGATCTTTCTTTGACAGAGCTATTTGATAAGGCGTTTCATCTCTACGGAGGCATTCTCAAGGATCGCAAGGCGATTCAGGCCGCCGTTGCCTTTGTCTTGGAGCGTATGCCTGCCAAATACAAAGATGATGGCCTCCCGCCAGATACGATCATGGCGGTTCAGGCTCTGCAAATTGACTCGCCGTTCGATGTTCACAAAAGGGTCATGGCTGTGTCGAGCTTCAGGAGCCTACCCGAGGCAGAAAGTCTGGCATCAGCAAACAAACGGGTCAAAAACATGCTCAAAGACTATCGCGATCAATTGCACGAGTCGTTCAGAGGTGAAGGTCGTGAGCCAGCAGAGTTGGCGCTCGCGCAGGCTTTGACTCAATGCGAAGGTCTTGTGAGCCCTCTGCTTGCCAAGAACGACTATACCGGTTCGCTCCTGACTCTGGCGAAACTTAAGGCACCGGTCGATCAATTTTTCGATCAGGTCAAGGTTGTCGTGGATGACAAGGAAACTAGGCTTTATCGTTTGGGGCTTTTGCATCGGTTGAATCAGCTCTTCCTCAAAGTGGCTGACATTTCGCAGTTGCAGTAGGCCGCCATGGGCGATCGGAATTTTGATAGTTTGTTTGAGCGATTCAAACGCAATATCAAAGGCTCACCCAAAGGCCAGTTGCGTGAGATATTTCTCCGTGAAGACCTGATGAATCTTGTCCCCGAGGTTTCGACGAAGAAGCTTCGGGTCCTTGATCTAGGCTGCGGTCTTGGCGATATGTCGCTGTGGTTGTCAGATCTTGGTCACACAGTTGTTTCCTGTGACCTTTCAGAGAAGATGGTAAAACACACTCGCGAACTCCTAGAGCTGAATGGGCATAAAATCAATTGTGTTCGGCACGAATCGGCGCAAACCGCCTTGGCTCGCGGGGAGGTCTTTGATCTAATCGTCTGTCATGCGGTTTTGGAGTGGTTAGAGGCTCCTTATGATATCATCCCAGATCTTAGAGCCTGCCTTGCCCAAGGTGGAAAAATCTCCCTTAGTTTTTTTAATCGTCACCGGGCCGTCTTCAATTGCCTAGCCAAAGGTAATTTTCAAAAGATTCTCAATGACGATTTTGGTTCGGTTAATCCTGGATCTCTTTCGCCACCGTCGCCTGTTGATCCGGATATTCTTGCGACAAAGCTTGAGGAACTAGGATTTAGGATTGAACTCAGAAGCGGACTCCGCTGCTTCTTTGATTACCTCTCGCCGCTTGCGACCTCCGAATATTCATTTGACGAGGTTATTCTTTTGGAGCGTCGGTACCGACATGTGCCGCCGTTCCGTGATATCGCCCGGTATGTTCATTTTGTAATTTCTCTCGGTTGAAGCACTGTAGACAACAATCCCAAATTATAGAATTCGCTAGGAGTCAAGCTATGCTGCGGGAGGTGCCTCGGGCTCAGCTTCAGTCTCGGCTTTGGGTTCGGTGCTTGGCTGAGGTTCAAGATTTGGTTTGGGCTCAAGATTTGGTTCGAGCTCGACCCCTTCTTCGTTAAAGTGCTTGGCGAAACATGCCTCGACTTCCATCTTGGTGAAAAAATCCGTGTGACAGTACGTGCACTGGTATTTGGCGGCGTTTCGGATGAAAATCTTGGGAAAGTCGGCCTTGGTGCGAGCCTTACGGTCATCGATCACCCCTTTCCCTATCCAATCGGGTTGACTCTCCTCGACCGCAGGGCTGGCCTCGGCTTCAGTCTTTTCGGTTTTCTTCGCAAAATGATACTTCGGTATCAAATCTAGTTTGACCTGCTGCTTGACGCGCGGCACGATTGGCGGTCTTTCCACATAGTATTCGCTGACCGGGATCTGAAACGCCTTCATGTCGGCATAATGCTTGTTCTTGCGAAGGTCCAGGCATTCTTCGGCGCACTCAAGAGCGAGAGGCTCGTCTTTGTGCACGCGCGAGCAGAATATGCATTTGTAGCGAACCTTGGAACGATCGTATACCGGTAGGACATGCTCCCCGTGTAGGATTTTGGTCCAGCACGAGTCAAGGCATTCCAATGCCTCGTCTTCGTTGTCGTGCTTGTTGCGGCATATCCCGCACCAAAAAAAGCTGCTATGCCGAATGATTTTACGAATCACGGGAACGCGCGCGTTTTTTCTTCTCGTTGGTCGGGTTAGGTAACCAAGCCCCATGGCCTCCTCCTGAAAAACCTATCGACTCAAGAACGAGCGATCTTTAAACAAAATATAAATAAAATTATTTTATTTAGTTAAATCATAGGCTTGTGGGAGGGGTGCCGGTCTAACAGGCTGATAAAAATTAAATACAATGCTTTTATGCAGTGCTGGCGCAGGAATCCGGTGCGTTTAGCCAAAAATTAAGCTAAGGTAGCCCGCATATTTTTTCCGATGAAGATGATTTACCCAACGAAATAATCAAGGAAAGAGGAATAATTCATGCCAACCCGAAGTTCAAGGCGTCAGGCAAAGTCTATTGCCATAAGCCGCGGAGTTAAGTTTTTCGAACTACCATCTCATGCAGATGGCACCCCGCTGAGGGTCAGCGAGTACTTTGGTGAGAATGTGTTCGATATCGCAAAGGCTCTCGATATTCCCGAGCATGTCCGCCGCGAGCTCATGCGCATTTCGAAATCGCGCGAACCGATCACCAAGGAGCAGGCTGAAATTGTCGCCAACGCGGTGACTCGATGGGCGACACATCGCGGCTGCACTCATTTTTGCCATTGGTTTCAGCCATTGACGGGTGGCACGGCCGAGAAGCATGATGCATTCCTCTCTTTTGATCATGGCAAACCAATTGAAAAATTGAGTTCATCGCAACTCTTGCAGGGCGAACCGGATGCATCGTCTTTTCCGCACGGTGGATCGCGTAGCACATTCGAAGCGCGTGGGTATACATCCTGGGATTTGACCTCGCCGATGTTTATTGCCGAAGGACCAAATGGCAACACACTGTGCATTCCGACAGGTTTTGTGTCGTACACTGGTGAAGCGCTTGATGTCAAAACACCATTGCTTCGCAGCGTAAGCTACCTTTCAAAGCAAGCAACCAGATTTCTCAATTTGGTGAATGGCAATAAGGTCTCCGAGGTTAAGGTTACGGTTGGCTGCGAACAAGAATATTTTCTTATCGATCGCGAATTTTACTACAATCGCCCCGATCTTGTGATGACTGGGCGGACTTTGCTTGGTTCGGGGTCAGCAAAAAACCAACAGCTCGAGGATCATTACTTTGGAACCATCCCCGATCGCGTTATTAGCTTTATGCAGGAACTTGACACAGAGCTTTATAAGCTTGGGATCCCTGCAAAGACCCGGCACAACGAGGTTGCCCCGAGTCAGTACGAGATCGCACCGATTTTTGGAGAGGCCAACGTTGCGGCCGACCAAAATCAGATGCTCATGGCGACTCTAAAAAGGGTGGCTACAAAACACAATTTCGAAGCGATTTTGCACGAGAAGCCCTTTAGCGGCATTAACGGCAGCGGCAAGCATGTGAACTGGTCGATGTCAGATGATCATGGCAGAAATCTCCTTGAGCCAGGTGATAGCCCGGAAAAGAACCTTCAGTTTGTGGCCGTGCTATCCATGGTACTTGAGGCTGTTTTTCGTCACAGCGAAGCACTGCGCATGAGTATCGCTTCGGCATCGAACGATCACAGACTCGGCGCGAACGAAGCGCCACCGGCAATAATGTCGGTTTTCCTGGGTCATACCTTGGATCAGATCGTAACTCAGATTCGGGATGGCAAAACTCCAACCTTGGGTCATACCGAGCCGTTCCTTGAGGTAGGTACCGAGCAGCTTGCTCAATTGCTTAAGGACAATACCGACCGAAATCGCACTTCGCCTTTTGCCTTTACCGGCAATAAGTTCGAATTCCGGGCGGTCGGTTCAAGCATGGCCGTAGGGTTTCCGATTGGGGTGTTGAATGCAGCCGTGGCTGATGTGTTCAAAGATTCCGCTGACTATCTCGAAGAATTGCTAGCAAAAGGAAAATCCATCGACGAAGGGTTGAGGCTTGTTGCTCAAAAATGGATCGCGCATGCTCAGAACGTTATTTTTAACGGTGATGGCTATTCGAAAGAATGGGAAAAAGAAGCCGCGCGGCGAGGGCTGCCCAATTTTAAATCGACCCCCGAGGCGCTCAAGGTCTATCTGAACAGCGGAAAAACTGCATTTTTGACCGAATCAAACATATTCCGTCAGAGCGAACTCGCGATGAGATTCAATGCTGCCTGTGAGCGATATATCACCCTGCGTGAGATCGAATTCCGTACGCTTATCAGTTTGGTTAACCAAACGGTGATCCCAGCGGCACTTGCCTACAAACAAGATCTTGCTAGATCGATTAAGAACCAAAAAGACCTAAACATCGACTGCAAGGTTGATGTTGCATTGCTCAAGAAATCTAATGAGCTGATCAATGAGGCTTTCGAGCTGGTTTCATCCCTCTCAGATGAGCTGCACGGGGAAAGGCTTGATCATGACAAGCACGCAACTCATATTGCGGAACATTTGCTACCGATAAGCGTCAAGCTATCAGACATCTGCGCCGCAATTGAGGAGATTGTACCGAATCATCTGTGGCCACTTCCGAAAGCCCGCGAAATGCTGTTCTTGCGCTAAATAGTCCCTGGCGCGAAAGCGCCAGGGACGTATCCTGACGACCGCAGGGAGGAGGGATCTCCTTCGGGTTACCCTCCAAGTCGCTCCGATACGACTTTGGCGCTTTCGCGCCAAAGTCTAAATAGCTCTTGCGCTAAACGGCGGCCGTGCGAGGTGACTTGCTTTCACCTCGCGCGGCTTGCTCGATTGAGTGCGAATGTCGCGGTTAGGATCCCAACGTAATCCTGCGCGGTTTGATCTCAGGTTTCTTTTCAACAACAACTTGCAAAACACCATTGTCGTAGCGCGCATTTACTTTGTCGCCATTTGCGCCATCTGGCAGCTGAAAGCTCCGCCGAAATTTGCCGAAACCTCTTTCAACCAAATGAAAACCTTGCTCTTGACGATCAGATTCTGTTTTTCGCTCGCCTGAAATCGTCAGATTTTTGCCGTTGATCTCAACCTCAATGTCCTTCTCATTCATACCTGGAAGATCGACTCGAAAATGAAATCCTTCCTGATCTTCGCGGATATCCACGTAGGGAATAAAACCTTGATTGCGGACAGAGAGCTTATCAACATCTGAAAATAATTGATTAAATAGGTTGGATTGTCTGGTCCAAAGTTCTAATGCTGACATACCAATTCTCCTTTTACCAATCTCTGTGAGTGGGACCCGATGTCCCTTGCACACTCCAAAGGTGGGAATCAAAAGAACGGCTGTCAAGAATCCCGGATCGCTTTTTTTTGGATCCGGGACTAAGTTTCTATAAGTTATTGTAATTACTAAGTAATTTATTTAAAAAGTCCGAGGGACTCGAAATTTACAACCTAACGGGGTAGCAGGCCGTATCCATGTCGTTTTCGGAGCGAACGGTGTCTGTTACTTGCGGAATTGAAACTGTTGATAGTGGTATCCTTTGCTGCGGGGTGAACAGCCTGTTGTTGCGGATTGACAAAACCTTAAGCGAGGTCAGTTTTTCCAGACCCGTGATCCAGCAAATTCCCGCATCGTCAAAAACGAGTGTTTCCAATTTGGACAAAGCAGGTATTGCAGACAGGAAAGTTAGGGACTGGATTTTTGTTCTGCTAGCGGTGAGCGATTTCAAACTGGGAAACATAATGATGCCAACAAGACTGGTGATTGGTATGCCGCTGATATTCAAAGTCGTGACGGTGGGGACGCTGCCTATTTTTAGCAGATTGCTCAGACCAGCATTGTCTGCGATATTGAGATCCTTGAGCAAAGGCAGCATGCTGAGTCCAGACAGTTCTGTGATTTGATTGGACGATAGATCCAGCGTCTGAAGAAATAACAACTTGCTCAATTGCGTGGCGCGGGTAATTTTATTGTCAGTTAGGATTAGTGATTTTAGTTTTGTGAGATCTGAGATCGGTCCGATATCTTCGATCCGATTCCCTGTCAAATTAAGAGACTCCAGGCTGTAAAGATAGGATAAGAAACTGATATCATCCACGCCGCTCTTCAATAGATCCAGTGCTTTGAGACCGGTAGCTTCAGCGATAGCGGAGTAATCGATTTTCGGAGTATTGCTCAGGTTAAGCCTTGTTAGATTTGACAGATTGGTAATAGGAGCAAGATCACGTATTTCTTGGTTGTTCAAAATCGTGACGGTGGTAAGGTTGGTCAAATAAGAAGCAAACGCCAGATCTGAGATCGCACTATCAATGAGCGTGAGCGTCAACACATTTGGGAGTGCTCCTATCACCGATAAGTCTGAGACTTGCGCCGAAACAGGGATCGCCAATCGGCTTGATGTAATTGGGATTGAATTAACGATTTCGACGGAGTCGATTCTGTAGAGTTTTTCCTGTGCAGCACTGCAGTTGGCTGTGCCCAAAATCCCCAGCACGACGCGCACGGTTTTTTGCCGTTCGGGATTTAGTTCCGATCGCTTTTCACAATTCTGCGAGAATAGAGGGTAGACGGTGTCATTTTTTGGCGACGGCTGGTTTGCGTTTCCGGTCGCCAGGGTATCCGGATGACCGGGAGGAGCGGGTTCTGGTGGAGCTTCCGGTGTTTTTTGGGAGGGATTGTCAGTGAATCCCTCCGATTCAACGGTCTTAATGACTGGACGAGGAGCCACTGGTGTTGGAGTGGGCAGAACTTCAGGTTCTGCCGGAGGCTGATTTTCATGACCATCGCTCGCCAGAATCTCGCGCTGGTTGATGTCCCCGCAGGCCACTATATACGATGATAATGTTACCGCGTAGACTGCGATACTTAAGAGTACATCTTGTTTTTTCATAAACCACCTCAAACTACAGAGACTTCATTAACGTCTGAAATTTTTATAATCCGTTTTTGTGCGATAACACTAAGTCCAATGTTTAATGCAAGGAAAAGAGCCAGAATAACAAAACTTTGAGCGACATCGACAAACCCCGAGCCGGCTAGATAGATTTGCCTGAAGCTCGAAACGAAATGAGTCATGGGTAACAATCGACTCAGCCATTGAATCGATTCCGGCATAGCCTCCATGGGCCAGGTAAATCCTGACAGAACAAAGCTTGGCATAGCCATGAACATAAGAATCTGGGTCGCAAATAGCCTTGATTTGCAAAAAGCCGACACCCAAAATCCCCAGGTTACAATCGTCGCTATAAATAAAGTCGTGAACGCCAATGTCAGGTACCACGAGCCCTCGATAGGAATATCGTAGAGCGGGAAAATAAGCCTCAGATAAACCTCAGCCACCAAAAAATTAATCGCGACATAGATGAGTCCCTTGCCAAGCAATATAGCCATGGGATTTCGGGAAATCTTATAAACATCCCGCAATGTGGAATCCTCGCGTTCGCCCGACATGGAAAGCGCTACGGCCATGAGTATAATCTGCTGGAGAATCGTGATAAGAATACCGGGGATCATGAAGTTGGTGTAGTTGTACGATGGGTTATACATGGCCCTAAGATCGAGTTTGATCGGCATAAAGAGCTCTTGAGCTTTGCTCCGCTTAAGCCCCTTTTTCATCAGCATGTTGATTTCGATTCCCGCTGACATCGACTGCATGACCTGATTGACGGATGAGGATACGGTATTGGCGAGCACCATCTGGGCCGCGTTGACAAAGGTTGTTACCCTAACGTCATGGCCAGTTTTTAGGTCGCGAGTAAAATTCTCCGGTATGATGATCGCTGCCGCATAATCGCCCCGCCGAATGCCTTCCTCGATCTCGCTTACCTGCAAAACCTGCTTGGCGACTTCGATTTTGCTTGATGCGTCGAGCATTCGGACCAGGGTTCTCGACAAGCTTCCTTGGTCCTGATTAAGCAAAGCTATGGGCACTTCGGACACGGAGTGTTTGCTATAGATCGATGCCATCAGAATAGCGTACAAAAATGGCGAAATAAAAACCACCGAACGCAACCTTGGGTCGGTTAAAATGATCCGAAATTCTCGCTTCGCGATTTGCCAAATTTCTTTGAACATCGGATCACCGTTCTTTTTCTAGAAGTAATTCAGCGGACATGCCAGGACGGAGTCCTGCGGGAGCATTAAACCTGACTCTGATCTCAAAGCTTTTCACATCGAAGCTTGATTTGTCTTGAGTATAAGTGCGTGTGGCAAATGCACCCATAGGGGCAATGTAGGAAATCTCGCCGGGAGCCGTGGATTTCAGAGCCGGAAAATCAAGCTGAACTTTGCGTCCCATGGTGAGACTGGCCAGCATGGTTTCGGGAACTCGAAAAGTTGCCCACATGTCATCGATCACAAGAAGTGTGATCACGGAAAATCCTTGAGGAATTAATTCGCTGGGATCGCCGAGGATTTGAAAAACCTCGCCAGCAACTGGCGCTGTGATATTTAAATCCTTATCATACGCTCCAACCTCAGCCACACCGGTTTCGGCTTTATTAACTATGGCCTCTGCAGCAGCCTTCTGCTCGTTTCGCGCTCCGGCTTCAGCCATTGCAAATTTGGCCTGATCTGCCTTTAGCTTTTCATGAGCGGCATGCTGCTTGAGTTCGATTTCCTCAAATTGCTGCGCGGAAATTGCCCCTTCTGCCAAAAGCTTTTTCATTCGTTGCAAGGTATGGGTGGCGAATTCGTATTGTTTTGCACTGGCCGAGACCAAGGCTTTTAGCTGCTCAAGCTCCTCAGGCCTTACAGCATGATCGGCAATCGCCTTTTGATTTCTTGCCGCTGTTAGATCAAAGAAAGCCCGGTCTTTTTTGGCCTTGAGAATATCGTCGTCAAATTCGATCAAGCGTTCACCAACCTGAACTTTCTGGCCCTCTTTAACATGAATCGTCTTGATTCGAGCCGCAAGGCGCGATGCCAAATCGATTTCTTTGACTTCGACTTCGCCAAGGATTCTCTTCTTGGCCGCGCTATCCGGAGTGCAGGCAGTGCCTAACAGGGCCAAAAAACTTGCGCTTATTGCGAGCAGAGTCGATCCATTCCAATTCATGGAGTTTCCTTTCGAGCGAGTTGAGTCTTATAGGTGTCGATATACAAGGTCAGCATACCTGACGACTTATAGAGATCGATCATGCTTTGGTTGTAGCTCTGGATGAGCTGAAGTCTCTTGAGTTTTGTCTGCTGCCATTGGGTGAAGGATTGCAATACCTCAATAGTCGAGCCTTTGCCGGCCTCAAGGCGAACTCTTGCTAAGCGATAGCTTTCGTCAGCTAGTTTTTGTGATTCGGTGATGGCCTTGAGCGCGCGCCGTAGATTTTGGCAGCCCATGAATGCATTGCGAACCTGAAGGCCGATTTCTTCTTTGGCCCGGATGCCTGCCTGATCGAGTTTGATGCCGAGTTCCGCAGATTTAGTTTTTTCTGGAAAATAGGAAATAGCTCCGGTTAGGGGAATATTGACTCCTACTCCAACGAGCCATTTTGGATCCATGATGGTTCGATCATGATCCAACAGCTCATACTTGCCGAATCCAAAGACTTTGGGTAGAAGGTTGGCATCCGCCTTGGTGTCCAAAGCCTCAAGCTTCCGTTTTTGGGCATCTATAATAGCAAATTCTGGACGTTTTTCCTGAGCGGACTTCAGAAAAGTTTCTGCCGACTCATTGAGATCAACCACGACCAGAGGATCAGTCAATTCCTCCCGATCTACCTTTTCTTTTACGAGTAGATAGGCCAACACGGTCCTAACTAGGACTTCACTGTTTTCTGCTTCTTTTAAGCGGGCTTCGACCTCGGCCTTTTGGGCTTTGACCTGAAGGACGGCGTATTCAGCCTGAACGCCTTGATCTACCAAGGCTTGCGCGATTCTAACTAACTGAGCCAAGCTTGAGTCAATTTCGTTCAAAACATCGACAACTTCAGCGGCGAGTTTTGCTTCGAAATAGCGCGACAAGGCTTTGGCTAGCTCCTCGTCATAGACCTGCGCTGTAGAGGCGTGACTTAGAGCAACATCGGCTTCGGCGGCATCGATCCCGGCTTCGATCAAACCGCCAGTGTAGATCGGCTGTTTTAGTTCGATCGCTGATCGAGAAATGTTTTTTTCCTGAATAAGGATGGGTGGGGGATCGATATCAAACGCAATGTTAACCTTGCCATCGAGAATGTCGCGTTCGATATGCTTGGGTCCTATATCGAGCACGATATCATCATTGAGTCGGGTAAAACTGGAATTCAAATTGATTTCAGGTAAATACCGGCGCATAGCCTGCGAACGATCGGCCTTGTCGGCCTCTAACTGAGATTTAGCTTCTTTGAGTTTGTAGTTTTTATCCCTGACGATGCCGGGGATTTCCTTTAGATCGAGCGCCATGATTTGGTTAGCACCGATCAACAAGCCTAATGAGGCTATGGCAAAAATCAACAACCGCTTCATCCGTTCCGCCTTCAGCTATTTGAACTTCAGTTTCTTCGAAGGTCCAAACCCCCGCCAGAGCCTCAGATGCAATCTCTTGGCCCAAAAAAAGCTGAAAAGTACGTAGCATTTATCCATGGTTACGATGGAGGCCTGATTTTTTGGCGTCCAGAAAGAGTACAATGTACAGAGAATGATCATTCAGATTGGATTAGCCAATTGGGAGCTACTATGGAAAAAAACGATCAGCGTGACATCATCACGATTCTTGCGGTTTTAGCCGTAACCTTTTTCGTTGGGATGCGATTTGGCGAGACCAATGTTCCCGATCTCAATAATGTCGAAATTGGTGGACCTCGGCCAGTGATGATGCGTTCTCAGAATTTTATGCCGCAGCAGATACCGGGAGCTCCCCAGATGCTGACGGTCCAAAATGCTGAAACTCTAAAAACCAGCCAACCCGCATCGCCAGCACCTGGGACCGACTTTCAGCCCGGGCTGATAGAGTTTTTGATCAAGCAGGGCGAAAAGGTCCAGGCCAAAAAATTACTTGATGGCTATCGCGCTTCGCCTGAGATCGTCCAAAAATACGGCGCTCTTATCGAACAATTTGAAAAGCAGCTGAACCAATAACAAAGCGGGGCCAGACGATGAATAACAGCCCAAAAAATATTGAGGCGGAGTCGGTTGCCAAAATTGAGGTAAACGGAGAAGATCTCAAGGCAGTCAAGCCGTTGTTTCAGAACCTAGACCGGATCATCTCGATTTGCTCATGGGCGAGTCTGATTCTTTTTGTCTGGGTTTTAAACTATAACAAGATTCAATCCAACGACACCTGGATACATCTCCGCCTGGGCCAATGGATGGTTGAGACCAAGCAATTCATTACTCAAGATTTTTTTAGCGCTACCATAAATGGCAAGCCCTTTGTTGCGCATGAATGGTTGTCGTTTATTCTATTTTATTTGATCGCTGATAAAACGGGCAGCACGCTTACCTACTTTAAAATCATTGTGGCCATGGCGGTGGCGATTGGTTACGGGGGCATGCTATGGCGTCGCTACCGCGACTATTTCATAACTCTGCCAGCATTGGCCCTTCTAGCCTAT
Organism: uncultured Oligoflexales bacterium; assembly: GCA_964582405.1. Taxonomy (GTDB): domain Bacteria; phylum Bdellovibrionota_B; class Oligoflexia; order Oligoflexales; family Oligoflexaceae; genus CAZOSN01. The sequence continues at coordinate 41,556 of CAZOSN010000005.1, forward strand.
ATGTATTGCTTTCGGGTTCATGAAAGACCGATGCTGTTTGGCAATCTCTGCGTTGCAACAATCATCATGACACTCGATTACTGGCGGCGTAACCCCAAGTCAAAGATCATTTGGGCGTTTGTTCCTTTGCAGATGTTCTGGGTCAATGTGCACGGGTCTTTTATGTTCGGGCCAATTTTTCTCGGCATTGCTGCTGCTGCAGAACTTCTGGCACGGACCAGCTATGTGCCCGCCTATTTTCAAAAAAACCGATTGGCCTTGACTGACATCAAAATGCTCCTGGCCGTTATGGGGGCCATGCTGCTTGCGTCTCTCGTTAATCCATATGGATTCGAAATGATTCAGCACACGTTTGGGATGTTTTTCGGTCACAGCTATCTCAAGGAAAATATCCTTGAGTGGCAGAGTATCACCGAGGTCAGTCTGGAGAACTACTGGTATTTGGGATGGATTGTTTGGTTGTGCGCGACTTGGTATGTCACTTTTCGGAACAAAAGCTCATGGTCCTTGACAGATTTCGCGATGCTAAGCGCCGCGACTTATATGCCGTTTTCGGGAATGCGCTATGTCACGATCTCAACCATCATCATGACTCCGTTATTTTTTAAGCATGCGACTGCGGTTTTTGCAGCACCGGCGAGGCCCAGGATGTTTCTATGGGCAATTTTGCCACTAACAGCTTATATTGCGATCGTGGGCACGCCCTATAGTGCGGTCGAACACAAACCCATCGGTGTCGGATTTAACATCCGCCAGGTTCCTTTCGATATTATCGACTTCATAAAGCGCAAAGAGCTCAAAGGTTCGATCATGACGAATTACGAGGAGGGGTCATATATTGCCTACTACCTCTATCCCAATGTCAAGGATGTTATAGACGCCAGAACCGATCTGTATGGGGACGAAAAATACAACGAGCATCGGCTGGCTTTTTACACGCTGCAGAATTTCAGAGCATATTTAACAAAATATAAGATCGATATGGTTCTCCTCAAATCGATTCCCAACTTTGATGTCTTGCGGCAGGACCTCCTTGCTGATCCCGAATGGCGCCTGGATATGATTGGGTTTTCACATGCATTATTCAGCCGCAAAGCAACGATTACGATTCCCCCCGATTCGACCGATCTGGCGGGAAATTCGTCCCCTATGATCTTTGGGCCCCCCCCAGGGTTGAACGGAGGTCCAAGCTCGATCGCAGGTCTTGGCAGCAATCCGGTAGCTGCTGGTGTGCCATATGAGGTCGATCCTAATTCGCCCGAGATTAAGGCTATGTTTGCAAAGGAATTGGCAAAGATGGCTCAGGGGATTGCTGCCAGTGGCGGTTTAAATCCTAATGCTGCAACTTTCAATGGAGGAAACCCCGCCAGCAATGGAGCTGCTTCAAGCACCCCTGGTGCGGTGCCGGGCAACACTCTGGTAACACCTCCAGGTTCGGCTCAACCTGGCAGTAATTTGCCTACGCCCGTCGCTACCAATGCGAGCAATGCAGCGCTTCCTGGCACATCAAGCTCGGCTAGTCCAAACGGTATTTCGCAGGTTCCGGCAGCGAATCCTCAGGTTCCGGCAGCGAATCCTCAGGTTCCGGCAGCGAATCCTCAGGTTCCGGCAACGAATCCTTTAGCCGCGCCAAATTCAGCACCAGTTCCGACCAATTCGGCCGTGTCTGCGCCTTCGGTTGCCGCAAAACCCGCGAACGAAGCCTTTTGCGTCATAGGCCGCGCGCTTGGGCACTGTGACAGGCTGAAGGCTTGCGATGCAATATGCAAATTAACTGCCGATGAATTCACCAAGAAAGTTCCAGGCGACAAGCCTTGGTGCCAGAATTTTGTCAGGACCTGCTCAGACAAGCACACGGCTTGCCAGATTTGTCCTTCGGTCTGCGCAGCCTATGGTCAGGTTATTGGTGATCTCAATAAGGAATTGTCACTAGCCTACCCAGGGGTGAGCCCATGCGGACAGTAGGAGCAGCACGAATCTTGCGCGGTGCACGTGCTCTACAGTTTCTCAACGGCAACAACAAACTGGTCAGCAGAAAAATCAACGGTAAGCAACGTTCCATACGCTGAAGAACCGCTGCGAAAGACCGGAATCGATCGGCTTCCGTCGAGTTTTATCTGATCGACCTCGCCAGCCTGATAGTGAACATGACCTGCAAATATCGCCCGCACGGGGAAGATCCGGAGGAGTTCCACAAAGTCGTCCCCAGTGAGCAATTCGCGATTGAAATCATGCATATTGAGGATAATATGCTGGCCTCTGGCAACAGCAGCCTCTAAATCTTGCCTTAGCCAGGTCAAAGACGAAGTGATTTGGTAGTAGTCACGCCGTGCACCAGGATAATTCCAGCCATCAAATTGCGCTTTATAGGTTGGTCCAAGCTGCAGCTGAACAAAATGCCAGCCTTTTACATCCCAGGAATAGGACATACTTCCCCAATGGTCTTTTCGCAAACTTGGAAATTTGTAGTAGGTCGGTGATTCATGCCAGTCGATGGTATTGAGTAACGCCTGCTGCAGGTGAAGGATTGTGGTCTCATTCATATAGTCCAGCATGCGCCGAGCACAGCTGTTATCAGCACAGCCGCCGATATTGAGTTGGTAGTCATGATTGCCGAGGCCAGGGAAAACAGGAATATTCAGAGACGATTGGCTGTAAAATTGGCGATAAGCGGCCAACTCATCGTCACCGCCATTGGCAGTCAGATCACCATTGACGATGAGGCCAAGAATTGGCTGGATTTTCTGAAGCGCTTTGATTTTTCCGACCATCGCGGAGTTACTGCGAAGCCCATCTTCCTTTTCATTCTCACCACCACAAGCTGGGTTAGTGGGATGGCATCGCCAGAATAGCTGAGGATCTGACATGATTGCGTAGCGGAATGAGGTTTCGTCGGTGGTTGCCACGGTTGAGTTTTCAATGCCTCCACAGCTTACCAAAGTGATTCCGCAAAGTGCGGTAGCGATCAGTCTCATCCTGCGTTCCTTGTTTTGCTTCTATAGATTAGATATTTCCTTATATAGTCAAAAAAATCAGAATTGCGAAAAATTTTCATTGCGCGTTTCCGTCCTTCTGAGTTTCTGCGATGCGTATTTTAACCACAGATGGGCGGATGGGCGGAAGGACGGAGACGCGAAATCTTACACAACGGAGCCATTTTTTTGCAAAGCTGATTTTTATACACTATATAATTCATTGTACCCTGAAGAAATTTAGGAATTTTTAGTGGGAATTTCGCCAAAGTCCGAGTGAAACTTCAAAGAAGTTGGGGAAGGCCAGTGAAGCTATAACAGGCACATAGTACGGCCTTGCGAACTTAGGGCTGCTCTGACAACATCAAAGCCATGATAGACAGGCTGAATGAGATCACCGTTTTGCCCCACAGCCAGAGGGCTACTGACAAAGCGGTGCTCGGGACCCATTCCTAGGGACCACCGATGAACCAATTTCCCTGTCGCAAAATCAAGGGCGACGATGCCATAGTCCTCGCGGACTTTGCTCAGATCTTGCGAAGAAGCATAGACAAGTCCTGTTTGAGTGCCGAGCCGAATGGTTGCTGTGGCCGCGACCTCGCGGTTATACCACACCAGGCTACAGCTCGACCGATCATCCGCGACATCGATTCGCATGATGCCCGGTTCCATGCCGCGAAGGTTGTCAAAGAGTCGCGGTGCATTGTACCAGTTCTGGACTATAATCGCGTTTCCGTAACCAATCACGGAGTTTTCGTTGGCGCTGCGTTCGGGTTCGAATAATGGAAACTTGCATACGAGTCTTTGATCGTCTGGGATCTGCGATCTCCGGTCAAGCACCACGAGGTTGATTTGGTGGTCGGCATTGTCGGTGAACGCCAGAAGATCCTGCCCGATAAGGGTCGGGGTCGAGCCAGAGCCCTCCCGCGAAATCGTGCCAGGCTTGGGATGACTCGCACGGTCGTAGCCATAACGAAAGCCGGGTTTGATGCCATCGTCATAGTGGAACTGATAGGCATGGTGGTCGGTAACGAGGTAGACGCCTGATTCATCGACTGCCATCCCGTTCTCAATGATTTCTCCGCTAAGCATGAGCCACGCGAGGAGTATGCCCTGTTCGTTCATATAACCTATCGCCGCAGGGCGTGGGTCAGGGTCGCGGTTGCGGCCAAGGTCCATCAGCCAGTAGCCGCCATGAAAATCTGGATACACCTGCGCGATCTGGTGCCCTCTAGGAACAGCTGATTTGAGATCTATGGTTTTTACTATTTCTAGCCGTCTCTCCCTGGCCTTGATGAACAATACCCGGTTGTCGGCGTCTGCCACAATCATCCGGCCAGCACGGTCCATCAAGAAATAGGCAACATTCAAGGGGAGATCTTTGGTCATAAGATTCTTGATAGGCACATAGGCATAGGGGATTTTATGAAGAATCGCGTAAGTTTCCGCATCAAACAAAGTCACGTAAAAATCAAAGCCTTGGGATCCGCGCGCCTGCGAACAAAACCCTAAGAGGTTTCCAGCATCGTCCGGCATAAAATTGAGGCATAACCGTGGTAAAGGCCATGAGCCGAGGCCAGGTTTTTGATGGACTATCACTGGTTCATTGTTGGGTAAGGGCCAATCTGTGACCGATGAGTTGTAGCTATCAAAGTGCATCCCCGATTGTTGGCTCAGTCCAGGATGTTGAGGAACATCCTTTGGGGCCAGAACCTCGGCAAAGCTTACCGAAACCAAAAACCAGGAAGCAAGGTGGATTATCCACTGATTCTGGGCTGCCATGGTGCCTCCGCTGCCGAATTGAACTTGACGATTGGGGACTATCGTAGCAATTGCAGGGGCAAGGATCAACTGCGGCAAACTCCGTCCCCAGGGCGATGGCATATTGATTTGCGTGACATTCTTCGTTTCGGATATCCCTCACCCCAGTACCCCGCCCAATAAGTTTTTCCCGATGAAGGGCCGCCTTGCATTCCCCATCACGGGGCAAAGCATAGCCTGGCTTTAACTCAAGGAATTCATCACCGCTTCCCATACCCTTCGGCCAATCAAGGGCTCCTCGTAGGCCTGGAGTGCGTCATTGTCTGCGGCTGGCGAGTCGCCATCATCTTCCTGAGATCCGTGCAGCCCGAGGTAAGTCATGGGTAGGACTCCGAGGATCTTTTTCGATAAGATCGTCGCTGTTAGCCAGGGAGAAAGGCCGATGCCATAGCTGATGTGCTCCTGGTTCTGCTCCATTCTGAACCTCGCATAGGGCTTTAGGACGCCTGCCGTTATTAGAAGAAGAAGTGGGCTGTCGGCGATGAGCCAGTCGATGGCCTGCTCGAGGTCAAAGGCATGAAAGGGGACGTCTTGCTCGGCATTCTTGCGCAAGCGAATCAGCGAGAATTGTATTGCGTTTGCAGCTTTTTCATAGCGCGTCAACCTACGACCTAGCTCATCATCTTGCGCGACCAATTTAGCTGTATGTGCGATACCGTGGGCGGGTTGCAGCTTGTTTATAAAAGCCTGAAACGGTAAATCCTTGACGCTCGGGTATTGGTTATAATCGAATGGATTAAAAAATTGGCGCTCCGGTAACTTGCCAGCCGTTTGAGGAGCACGGCATTTCAAGGTTAGCTCCGCAAAGTGGCGGCCGGATTTTTCCGCTACATCCGAACTTAGGGTGTAGGCGAGGTGCTTTTCCCGTGCCGCAAGTTGAACTAGAGACTTTTGCAGCCGAGCATCACTCAGGCTCAAAGGTTTGCAGCCCTCTGCCGTCGCCGAATAATAGCTTTCGAGAACGCAGAAAAAATCGGCTTGTTCTCTTATATGCTTTTGGCATAAATCCCAAACCTGAGATTTCTGCCCCAAATTCTGCTTTCTATTGCTGATATAGTGCCCGGATTCACCCATGAGCACTGGTATCAAATCGGCCCGGCCAATCGCTAGGCGGCGCTCGATATAATAGCGCCCGGCCAGGCTGATCTCGCAGTCATTGATATCGGACGAAGTCATGATCTGGTTCAACGTCTTGCGGGCTTCTAGCAAGTGCTGGCGAGAAGATATTTTTTGTTTCTGAGCGATTTCATCGATGCGTTGAGTAACCTGCGCAATCGCCTCTCGAAGTTCGACCATTAACTCACGATTTTCGTCGGTCAGTTTCAAAGGTTCGGTGGCAACCTGGGCCTCCAAGCTATGACCGCTATGTCTTCGCGACCTTGAATCTTGTGCAAGCCACTCGAAGGACCAGAATGGTAATAAGGAGTTAAGCATATCGACCAGTCTCTGGGGGGGCATGTCTTGCCCGCTCTTTTGAGACCTTCTTGCCAAAGCTAATGGCCAATCTATGCGAAAGCCATTGCCTTCAAACTTGAGCCAGGGTGAGCTAGCCAAACAGGAATCGACTAAAGCCCGCAAGACGGGGCTGAGACCTGCGACTTCGATTGTTGAGTTATGTTTATGATCAATCATGATCCATGCCTTAATGAGGAAGTAATAGGCGGCGCGAAAACGTCCGGTCGGGATCGACCAAGCTTATGAAACCATCCTGATCCTTCAAGAGCTCAGAGGCATCACTAGCGGTTGCTATACCCAAAAGATCTTCTGACAAGCTACGCTTCTCTGCGAAAATCCGCTGAATGGATTGTTCAATTGAGGAAAGGCCAGTTAGCGTGTGAACAAAAACGGTGCGCTCTTGGCCCATACGATGCGTGCGATCGGTTGCCTGATCTTCGACAGCCGGATTCCACCAGCGATCGAAATGAATCACCCGGTCAGCTCCGGTTAGATTTAAGCCTACACCTCCCGCCTTAAGGCTCAGGATCAAAATGGGGCATGATTCGCCAGCCCCCCTGAGTCTGCAATTTTCATTAAATTCGTCAACCATAGCGAGGCGAGTCTCAGCTCCTAAGCCACCGTGGATGAAGGGGATCGTTTCGTGTCTACCAAAACTCAAGGCGCGGCGGATCATGTCTGCAGCTCCCAAATACTGCGTAAATATTAGAATCCCAGAGCTTTGGCCGCGCAAAGATTCCACCAACTCGCTCAAGGCGCTCAACTTGCTGCTACGTGCGAGCCAACCTGCAAAGCCGGTAGCCTTGAATCGCTTGCGCATGCGATTTAGGACCAGGGCACGTATTTTGCCCGTTGCCGCTGCCGATGGTCCGTCGATCTCAGCCAATATATCGGCTTCGTCTTGCTCACCATAGAAAAGATCTGGATGAATGCAGATCTGCTTGAGGTGTAGAATCGCCTTTAAAAACATCGACCGTCGCGCAAAGGCTTTAATTTCAGAGGTATCCTCGCTCAGGACAGTTTCTACAACCAGTTCATAGAGTTGGGTCTGTTCTTCCGAGAGCTCATAAATCTGATCCGAAAAAATTTTATCCGGGAGACCGAGTGCCACCTCGGGATCGGATTTGCGCCGGCGCAGGACCACGGGATCCAAACACTCTCTGAGCGGCGCAAGTAACAGCAATTTCTGCTCTGAGGATCGTGCAAGCGTCGTATACTTGTGAAAGTCCCCTTGAGCTCCGAGGTACCCTGGATTCAACCAATGAATGAGCGACCATAGCTCGGACGCGCGGTTTTCGATCGGTGTGCCGGTCAAAACCAACCGATGGCGGCAAATGATCTGATTGGCAGCTTCCGTTACCTGCGCGTCGGAATTTTTTATAGCCTGAGCCTCATCGAGGACGACGAGATTCCATTCTCTTTTTTTGATTTTGTCAAAATCGAGCCTTAAGCGCGGGTAGGTCATGAGGCAAATGTCGGCGTCCTCCACCGGCGCTTCACTCTGAACCGCGAACCGTAAACCGGGGGCAAAGCGCGCGAGTTCGCGGCGCCAGTTAAATAAAAGAGATTTAGGCATTACCACCAGGGATGGAAGGTCCGAGGACTTCATGATTCGCAGCAGCGCGATCGCTTGCAGGGTTTTACCTAGCCCCATTTCATCAGCAAGGCAGACGCCCAAGCCAAGATGAAATCTGATATAGCTCCAGGCCACGCCATGGGCTTGATAACCTCGCAAGATGGGCTCAAGATCGGCTACGTGATCCTTCAAGAGCCTGTCTGCCAAAGGAGCAATGGCTGCGCTATCTAGATCTGTGAGGATCGGCGCTATGCGAATGCCAAGCTGCTGGATGTAGTCTTCCGGCGCTATCTGAGGATCCGTTGCAGTAATGGCGGCGCGATGAACAGACCAAATATCGACCAACCGGACGTTTTGAAACTTCGCGTAGACTCGCTTTCTAAGGATGAACAGGTCGGTCTTGGCAAGGTAGACAGCAGCCTCGACCACGAACCCATTCGGTAACCGATAATAGCCATCCTTGGACTTTTGGGCGCCAAACCAGTCCGCCTCGTCAACCTCATGACCATCGATTTCAAAATAAGCTCGGGCTTCAAAACGAAGGTCATTGCCGAATTCTGCCAGCAGAATGCTTACGTTATCGCTACTCGATAGGTCCTCTGATGGCGCGATTCGGCTGCGATCTTTGAGGAAGTTCAGGATGCTAATCACATTGCTTTTGGCCTCTGCCTTGCCAGCTTCCACGAATTGAACCTTGATCCGCACATCATCAACCGCGAGGCCGCCATCAATCACAGCAATAGTGCGGGGATCCCAGTAATTTGAGGCATAGGGTGCGGGCTTTTTAGTTACCATAGCTTGGACCGGCCATGGTGAAACGCCAAGGAACCAGTCATAGGTTTGGGACCAAGCAGAAGCGCTGGATTGAATGTCAACCTCAGTCCCAACAGCGAGATTAAACCGATCCCAATCCTCGGTTGAAAGCTGCAAATACCCGCGACTCAGGACTTCGGGACTAAGGAATAATTCAGGCTTGCTGATCATCGCGAAGGCCATATCGACAGTTTGCCAAAGCCTGCCATGCGGCCATTGTAGTTGATGAGCCTCGTCGCCGTGAAAATAAGATATGGTAGACGCTGGGTCCGGTGCTGTTTCAAACATTTGATTGAGGCGTTGGTAGCGCGCCAAGACCGGAATCTTGCGCTGCGAGATTGTTCGTAGTGCCGCGACTTCGGGCTTTATAACACCCGGATCGATCCGCACCGAGCCGTCTTTGGTGCCACCTTGCGCCACAGAGACAGAACGCACCAAGATGGCTGAACCCTCGCTGATCGGACGAGTCATTACCTGCTCGCTCAAAACGGCCATGACCGACTCACCGCTGAAGCGCTTTGACCAAACCCTTGCGAAGTCTGGCAAATCGAGATGAACATTGTGATAAAGGCGGTTTGCCAAGGCTCGATCGACCAGCGATCGCCAAATCATGCTAATGGACTGGATCATCTGGTAAGAGCGTGGCTTGGCTATTGCGATAGCGCCTTGGTCTGAATACCCCCAGCGAGACACTGTGTCCGCTTCCATAGACACGCCTTCGGGCCAGACTGCCCCTAAGCTCTGCGCCTCGCAAAGGCTTGCGGCCATGTTCAAAAGCTGAGCGCCGCCGATATCAGGCAATAGGCACCAGCTAGACTGCTTAGTCCAATACTCATGCAGCTCTTTTGTACTTCCGACGTTAAGCCTATGGCCAACCTCGGTCAGCCCTTGTTGAACGAGTAAATTCGCTTCTCGCAAATGTTGATAAAATGCCGACCAGCTTTGCTTTGGGAACGAAAATTGTTGGCCCAGGCGATACTCAGTGGCAAGCTTCAAGGCCTGATTTAGCTCGTCGATCCCTGCCAGTGCAAAGGCACGGTTATTTTCAGCCTGATCCACCGCTTCGTGTAAGCTCTGCACGACCTCCAGGATTTTCCGAAATGGCTCGGTCAATAAACCAGGCGCCAAAATTTCTAAGCCCAGCAAGACCTCCACATCCCGCCGTCCCTGGGTCAATACCTGACCCCACATCTTATGGGTACGCCACCTGGGATTCTTAGCACATCGCGCGAGCTGCCCACGCGCCAGGTTTTGCCAGGCAACCGGAGTATCCCCATCGGTCAGCATGTGATCAATGACGGCAGCGCTAGGTAAGGGAAGCCCCGAGATAAGAACCGGATAGCGTACCCGGAAGCTCGCAGGTTGTTCCACGAACAACCTGATTTCGGGCAGCAGAGCAGCTAATTTACCGTTTTTGCCCCAAAAACTTTCTGCCTGCTTAGTGTATTGCGCGGCCGTAATGCCTTTGATACCTAAACCCGAAAACACCGGCAAAACTACGACCCTACCAAAGCTGTCTATGCCGCCATGTATAGTTAGGTCTTTAATATTGCGGAGATAAATTGCCTTCGGCGGTTCGGCTTTGGACTTTTGGCTCGAACCTCTCTTGGGCAAGTCGTGGGCTAACGGTTGTTCGGTTTCCATAGGCCTACCATTCAAGTTATTGACCAGTGGATCCATACACTAAGTTGCGGGTATAGTGAAACAAAACAGGTATGCGAAAGAAAATTAGCCACTATTTCAGATTCCGCTCAGATTCCGCTCAGATTCCGCGTTCGGTCATTCCGCGTTTCTGTGGTAAAAGCGAGCATCAGAATCAAACAGAAACGCGGAATGACCGAACGCGGAACCGATCTCGTCTCGCAGACCTGATCTGTTTCAGCATACATGACATGACTTTCGAGAGAAGCTATGGGTTCAGGTCTCCACTCCCATAGCTCTCCTGGGGAAAAGTTTCTTGACATGGAAAGACTGAGGTTTTAAGTGACCTGAGTGCCTGTTTAAAAGGGTCACCTCTTGGTTTTATCAAGACTATCCGAGTGAACCGAGGCGCGGTGTATTTGTGCATAAATAAGCATCGGAAGCGCAGGGTCAGGGCAGAAAGAATCAAAAAATGACCCTTTTTTAGATAGAATCTGAGACTATTCATTGCGGCGGAGTATGGGTATGAAGACGAAAATTGTCAGCTTGATGTTCCTAATTTTATCGGGCGGTCAAAGTTGGGCAGAACCTGCGGCGACCAAAGTGGTGATGCAAATTTATGCGAACCAGGACGATTCTATACCCAGCTCCACTGTGATCTTCGATCAATCCGCGAGCCTTGATATGAGCGTTTGGGAATCGAGCTTCATGCCTTCCAGCTATTTCCACTGTGCGGGCTGGTACTGCGAAGCTACCCAAGAATACATGGCAATGCGCAAGGTTTGCTTCGTCGGCGATCCGGCGCTGAGCTGTGTTCTTTTGGATCGTAGCCTCCGGATCACAGCACCGATCCATGAGCATCTTGGGGAAAAATCCTGTGAATCTCACAATGATTTGCTGCAGCTTCGCTATTCGTTGATAAACGACTATGAGAGTCGGGTCTACGCATTTGCGCGGGAAATCCCAAGGTGCGCTGAAAAATAAATTCATCAGGGCACGAACTTTGTTTTGACATCATGGCCGTCAGGGAACAAGATGAGAAGAATCGCTCATCCGGATATTCCTGGACAAAAATCAGGACATGATCATGTTTGACGTAAGATCAAAGCTTGTAAGATTTCTTGATTTCTCTAAGCCAAAAACGGTGTTGCATCTGGCTATTTGGATCGCTGCCTGTGCTGTAGGGGGAATCTCGGTCGCATTTGCGCGTGTGGTCAGCGCGGTCCAGGACTACTACTTCGAAGCGTTTGCGGCGTATCCCATCTCCGTGTCCTTGATCAGTCCAGTCTTTTTTATTGTCGCCACCTGGGTCGTTGTACGCTTCGCCCCTCAAGCCAAAGGCAGTGGTATTCCTCAGGTTTTGGTGGCAGTCGAGCACGCTAAGGTTCATTCAAAAGATCCAAATCAATGGATAGAACCGTTTGTATCGATGAAAACCGCGCTCATAAAAATTATCTCCTCGATCATCGGTCTTTTAGGTGGCGCATCGATTGGGCGCGAAGGACCGACTGTGCAGATCTCAGCGGCTCTTTCGGTTTGGATCGGCCGATTTTGCTGCAGATTTGTCCCTCAGCTTGATTTGCGCACCTTTGTTGTTGCTGGTTCAGCCGCTGGAGTCGCTGCGGCGTTTAATACCCCCATTGCCGGAATTGCCTTTGCCATAGAGGAGCTTGCTGTCGGCGCGATAAGTTCGTTTAAGCATAATGTGATGCTTGCGATTATTATTTCGGGCATTGTTGCTCAGGGTTTGAGTGGTGACTATTTGTATTTTGGACATCCCATTGTCCTAAAAACAGCTGTTTGGGTATTGCTCGGTCAGTCGCTTATCATTGGATTCTGCGGCGGTGTGTTAGGCGGATTCTTTTCTTGGGCTTTGTCGCGAACCTGGGCAGCTCGTTATGGTTGGTTAAAGCGTTCGCTTGTCGCCGGTTTGGTATGTTCACTGGTTAATTGGTGTGTGAAAGGTGACACAGCGGGATCAGGCTACGAGGTTACGAAAAATCTCTTGGAAAGTCCGAATTTGCAGCAGTATTCACTCGGGTTTCCGGTGCTAAAACTTTTCGCGACCGTCACCTCCTATTTTTCGGGAATGGCAGGCGGAATATTTTCTCCAAGTTTGTCGATAGGCGCGGGCGTAGGTTTTTTTGTGGCCAAGGTTTTTGGATTTATCAATTTCAAGGCCTGCGCTTTATTCGGAATGATTGCGTTTTTTTCGGGTGCAATTCAAGCACCGCTAACTGCCGTCATCATTGTCATGGAGATGACCGACGAGCATATTTTGGCAATTCCATTCATGATCGCCGCTTTCGTAGCGACCTCTCTCGGAAAACGCTTTATGCACGATTCCCTTTACTACTATCTGTCATGCAAGGAAATCCAGTAAGAGCAAGAGTAAAGATCATTTCAATATCAACCATCACGATCATTGCCGGACTTTGTAGTAGTCAGCAGCCAAAATAAAACTTTTACCAATCTTGAGATAGGGTGCGTGGGTATTGTGATTTTCATCGTCGGATTTAATCCCCTTTTTACCAGTTGTCTGAATACCCATGGATTCAAATTCCTCAATGATTTTCTGCTTCTCGCTGGATGGTGAACATTTCTGTTCTGCTTTTATACAATATAACAAAGAGCAGTCATCATAAGGGAGATTTTGTAAAATCGGATATTTTTTAACGGTCTCTAGGATAGCCGACCAATTTGCGTCTGGTTGATCTACGCTCTTTCTCAGACTTCCCTTCGCTTTGAAGGTTCTTGGCATCGGAGTGCAATATTTCTGTGATATATGTTCGGATCAGTTGATGATTTTTCTGTCCGCCGTCTGCTTTGCTGATATAAGCTTCTGGGGCACCAAGAACAAATCGGTTGATCAATGCTTTTTCTAAAGCTTGTTGTACGGTGTAGTTGTTTTCAACCAAGTTCTTCATGTGATTTAATATCGCTTGAATGGAGCGGAGTGAAAACTGCGGTTTTTCTCGCCTGTCTATCCGAGCCAGTTGTGCGAGTTTGTGGTTTCCCTTGAGTTTTTTGTTATAAGCGTCGCCAATGGTCGTTTGGAGTTGAACGATTATTCCTGCAGCTTCTTTAAAATCGGTATTCAGTTGCTTCCGTCTGGTTGGATTCACCGCTGGAATTTTTTCAGCCCAATCGACAGAGATTTTTTCGACTGCCCTTAGCAGATCCTTAGAATCCAATTCTTCCAAATTGTAAAAAACCATGCGACAGGGCAACTCTGATCCTCGGTGGACTTCGCCTAACACAGGCTTCAGAGCCTGTGGCGCTACGCGCATTCGATCCTTTTGTCTCCGGAATATTTAAATTGGCTCCTCAGGGAATCGATTTTCTGCCCATCGAAGATGGCTTAAAGCAATTACCAGCAATTTTGTCGGGCAAGAGCGCTCTAGCGGTTTTTATGCATTTGATACCGGCTTAGCTTAGCTTCTGCGTATGCCCAGGCGAGACCGACGAGTAATCCACCAAGATGCGCATAGTTTGCAACCGGACCAAAAACTCCGGCGAAGCAAAGGACAAACCAAACGATCATGAATCCAAACGTACCCTTGTCGATAAAATAACGTGAACCAGCTTCCCATCGGTCCATACCCCAGGCATAGCAGAGCAATGCGTAAATCACGCCAGACATACCACCAAAATCAGGGCCAGCCATGACGTATTGCAGGGTATTCGAAAAGGCGGCGCTCACCAAAAAGAGCTGCAGCATGCGGCGGCTTCCGCTGATCGATTCGATTAAAGTGCCAAGTTGATAGAGCCATATCATATTGAAGATGATGTGCGTCCAGCCCAGATGAAGGAGTGCGGGGGTGATGAGACGCCAGACTTGGCCCGATCGAATTTCTGAAAACGCGTGGTTGTGATACTCGGAATAGTAGAGAAAATTGAGATACTCACGCCATACAGGGTCCGTGTAAGCAAGAAAGATAACACAGCACACGCCAACGAGCGTAAAAGTCAGATTTTGGCGCTTATCGACCTGAATCACACGCCTGGGCCAATTATGCGGTGCCTTCGCCTCATCATTGACGCGCTTTGGGCGCCTTGTCGCTGCCAACGGCAGGGCTAACTCAGGATTTTCCAGAAACTGATGAAGCAGTTTGCGGGCTGCGGCGAGGTTGCCGTCATCGAGCACCCAAACAGAAAGTCCTTGGTCGTCTTCGACAACCTGGGAATCGATACCATAGCTGGCAAGTACGCCGTGGAAGCCTAGGGCCATCTGTTGTTCGTTAAATTCGGTCAGTTTTCTCATAGGGGGCTCATGTTAACGCATAGTTTTTGCGTGCACAATTCATTTTCCCATATTAGTCTCTTCGACCTCAGAAGCGAGGTTTAATTTGCCAGCCCATCGCCCCTCCATAACGTTCGATCTCGAGGCCGAATTCCGTGAGCCCCTTGCTAGGTTGCTTGAGCGTGAACTGGCTAAAGAGTATGTTTCTCCCATAAAATCCAAAGGAAAGCGTCTATTAGATCAGGCTCTGATCTCAATAAAAGTTGAGGGTGAGCAGATTTCTGGTACGGTCGATGACGGCAGGCATGAGTACAAGTGGCGCCTGACGCTCCCTCTCTATGATCTGACCGATGGTCATAGTTATGCGCGCTGCGATTGTCAGACGCGGACTTATGATCTTGAAAAAGAGCGATGCGCCCACCTCTATGCCGGTGAGGCGGCCCTGCTTCAGCACCTGACGGAGGCCGCGCTCCCGAATGTGGCGGATGATTGGCGCGCAGGGTTTGCGCATGCGGCAGCCCAGACCTCGCAGCCGATTAAGCCTGAGGTGGAGTCCCAGATCGTTTGGGTGCTTGACCCCAGCCTCGTTCCTCGCCCGGTGCTAAGGAACCGAGCCGAGTTAAATATGTCATTGGGACAGAAACTGCCTTGGTCTGATTTTCTTGCAAGGGACGAACTGTGGCTTGCACCGGTTGACCAGTTGGTTGCAGCGCGTGTCAGAGCCGGCGAAGAGACGGCGATCCTGTCAGCCAAAGTGAAAGGGGAGGGATACACGGTCGATGCGGTAGGTGCCCTGCTTGATCTAAAACAGCATGGTGGCATTCGCTTTGCGGTGCATGGCAAGATCGCGCCAATCAGAAGCGCGGTGCTGGGGCTCCGTTTTGCATCGGCTGTTCAAGGGTTTCGAGTACTCGTCACGCTTGATGGCATGGAGTTGAGTTCTTACCGGTTTGAGCCAGGCCGGGGATTGATTGGAATTGATGCAGATCATAGCGTGGTATTGGTTTCGCGTCTCAGCGAGCGATGGGAACCCTTAGTTCGACGGTTTATCGGAGGCAAAGAGACGATACCTGCCCATGGACGCGAAGCTTTGTTCCAGTATTTAGCCTCACTTGAAAGCGAACTACGGCTTGACTGCGAAGCCATTATTCCAGTCAGCGACCAGGCACCACAGAATAGCTACATCATGAGATTGAACCCACTGTCTCCAAAAATCTTGAAAGTCGAATTGCTTGTTCGTCCAGTACCCATGGGGCGAAGCTTCTTGGTCGGAATGGGGCCTGATTTCGCGCTTGATTTTCGCGATCCCAAAAATCCAAAGCAGATCATGCGCGATAAAAATGCCGAGCTTGGTCAAGCAAGCCGGCTGGTTAGGTTTTATGAGCTCCATGGGGCGTCTGGCGAAAACGATTGGGAAGAGCCGGTGTATCTCCTGCGCGATGACCGGATTTTTGAATTTTTAGCGCAATTGGAACAATCTGCCGCTGGTCACTCGTTATCGATCGAGTGGCCTGTGCAGAGCAAAAGGCTGGCCGTCAAACCAGAGGCCCAAGGATTGCCGAGGGCTGTGGTGGCGAGCGGAGATAAGGACTGGTTTAGTGTGGCCATCGAAATCGATGGGGAAATTGTGCGCTTAGAAGAAATTATTGCCGCAATCAAGCACCGCAGGCGATTCATTCAATTGGCTTCGGGAGCCTATCAGCGGATATCAAACCTTTATCTGGATCATCTGACTGCTCTTCATGAAAGGTTAGGACTGGCTGGCCGCGAGGAAATTCGGGTGGCCCATGTGGTTCCCCTGCTAAGTCAGATTACCGAAGAGGGAACCTACGAGCTCGCGTGGGCCTCGCAAGAGGCTGAGGTATGGCAACGGTACTGCACGCGCAACCGCACCGCAGTGGCGCCGCCGAGTGATCTTAACGCAAAGCTAAGGACCTATCAGGAAGATGGGGTTCGTTGGCTAATGGACCGCGAACGCTGGGCGCGTGGCGCGCTGCTCGCGGATGATATGGGGCTTGGCAAGACTGTTCAGGCGATAGCATTGCTACTAGCGTCCGCCGCTCATGGGCCATCGCTTGTGATCGCACCAACCTCGTTGGTCCTATCCTGGCAAGATGAGATCCGAAAATTTGCGCCTACCTTGATTCCCCGTGACTACCGAACACTGCGCTCAGGATTGGATCGTGCGGGTCCGAGGGATGTTGTTGTCGCATCTTATGGGTTGATCTTATCTGATCAAAAGCGGTTTCAGGGGGTGTCTTGGAATATTCTTATCTTGGATGAGGCGCAAACTCTAAAAAACAACACCAGCAAGAGCTGGTTGTCTGTGAGCTGCATAAAGGCGCGGTTTACGTTAGGGCTTTCGGGGACGCCAATCGAGAATAACTTGATGGAATTGTGGAGTATATTCCATTTGCTCGAACCGGGGCTCTTAGGTGATCTTGAAAGGTTCAAGGAAGACTTTGTGCACCCGATCCAACTCAAGCGCGACGAATCAAAGGGACGGCTTCTGAAGCGGCTTTTAAAGCCATTTCTTTTGCGAAGGCTTAAGGCGGATTACCTAAGCGAGCTGCCAGACAAGACCGAGCAGAATATCCTGGTAGAGATGCCGATGCAGGAGCGCACCTTGTATGAGGCATTGAGGTATGAGGCGATTAAGAATCTGGCGGAAAAATCTGACAAGCAAGAAGCAGATGAGCAGAAAGACAAGCAGCAGATTCTGGCAGCCTTGACAAGACTCAGGCTGTGCGCCAGCCATCCCAAACTCATTGATACCGATTGGGAGGGGACGAGCGCAAAGCTCATTGCCCTGGTTGAGCTCGTGGAAAAAATAGAACAGGCGGGTCAGCAGGCGTTAATTTTTAGCCAGTTTGTGGGACACCTCGACCTCATCGAGGTTGCCCTGAATGCTCGTCATCTGAGCCTTGGTCGATTAGACGGTAGCATGCCGGCTGCAGAAAGGGCCAAAGTTGTAGCGAGTTTCCAGCGGCGCGAATTTTCCTTCTTTCTTATTTCGCTTAAGGCGGGCGGAACGGGACTCAATCTTACCAACGCAGCGGCCGTGATCCATATGGATCCGTGGTGGAATCCAGCAAGCGAAGATCAAGCTACTGATCGTGCCCATAGAATGGGCCAAAAGCAGGCGATTACAATCTATCGCCTGGTAACAGCCGGAACGGTAGAAGAAAAAATCCTCAAACTGCATTCCGGAAAGCGCCGGCTGGCGGAACGAATTTTGTTGGATAAGGCGCCGAAGGACTGGCGAGTTTCCGAGCTTGCGAATCTCCTTACCCAGTCAGATCTTTGATCGGCTCTTGGCGATTTCTATTCTGAAACAAATCAGGTTTGAAAAATGCACGAACACAAGTTTGGGCGAATCACCAGCTGCAATCGGCAGCTTCCGCAATTTTTCTTAGCCTGGTAGCACCGCCTTTTAAGCTTAATGCCTGTATTCCCTCAAGTTGCAGTCGTTCAGCCAGTGCTGCGGTCTGAAGCCCAATAGGGCAAATCAGTAGATTGACTTTGTCCAGTTGCAAAAGTTTTGGCTCGGCCTCGATCTCCGAAAACGCAAGGTTTCTGGATCCGGGGAAGTGCCAATGTGCGAATTCCGCAGGAGTACGGGTATCAATGATAATCGCAGAATCGGGGATGTGGTCAACGACATAGAGTGAGTTGGTATTGGGTTGCACGCTGTGCAAATCTACGATGCGTCTTTCAGCTATGGCACTGGCATAAACGGACGGATCGAGTTTATCTTCCTCTTCAGACTTGACCAGCGTGAGTACGGCATGAGTGATGGGATTTTTAGGTACTATAGCGCAGTATTCTTTGATCTTTTCACATAGGTCGTGCATCTCAATGCGGCGGCTTTGGGCGATGATTGTGTCTTTTTCACTTGTAACAAGGGGTCTCAAGACTGGATAGCTTGACGCCTCTTCGATTGCAACGAGGTTGGCTAATGTTTGCGAAGATACCTGCCCGATCGCTTCGCCCGTAACAAGAGCAAGGCATTCTGGAATCTCTTTCGCGAGCAATGACGCGCATTTGTAAAAGGCGCGCTTTAAAACGACCTGAGTATACTTGGGACGTACTTTGGAACGGATCTCTTTCAGAATCGTGGAAAAATCTATGATGTGCAGCTTCGGCCGTAGGCCATGACCCCAACGGCTCGCGAGTGCTTTCGCAACACCAACTACTTGGGCCTCATGGTCGAGGCCGGCAAGGTTAAAAAAGACAAAATCCAAAGCTACTCCGCGCTTCATGATCTCCCAGGCTGCAACTGGAGAATCAAATCCACCTGAAATCAAGGCGAGCGCTTTTCCCTCAACTCCCAGGGGCAGGCCGCCAGGACCGGCGTACGACTTGCTAAAAAACAATGCATGATCTTTGTGGATTTCAACACAGAGTTTGAATTCGGGGTTCTTAAGGTTTACGCCCCTTGCTTTGGATGCCAGGATTGCGCCAAGGCGTGCCTCGAGCGTTTCGGTGCGAAACTCATGGGTTCCGGTTCCTTTCTTAATTCGGACACAGATGGTCTTGCCTCGGGCGGCGTCAACGAAGGACTGGGAAACAGCAGCTTCGAGGCTTTCCATATCGGTTTTCGTTTCCAACTCGATTGGCGAGACGGAAGCAATGCCAAAGATCCTAAGAAGGATGTTCAGGGCCTCCGGATCGTTCGATTCAACAAGGAGCCGGGACCAATGGTTTGTGATGGTTGCTTGGATCAGGTTATCTCGAAAGGCAGCATCGATGTTCGCCAGGAGTCGGCGCAAGAACCTAGCTTTTACCTGATTTGACTTTAGGTTTACCTCGGATGCGATCCGAACCACATATTTCATGCGCAACGACCTTTGCTCTTTGACATGCAACCATATAAAATGTCGCTAACCTTAATCCAGTTGGGATTCCTATGCCAGAGCTATTCAACCCCGTCACGTACCAATGGCACGAACTTAGGCCCTTTTCCCCTCATCCAACGGCACGCGGGCGAGCTGGCTTTGCGGTGGTAGGGGATTGGTTGCGGCTGCACTACGAATGGGTTGACCTTTATGTGGACCTCGATCGACCAAACCAAACAGTAAAGCGTTGCGATGGCCTTTGGCGAAAGACCTGCTTTGAAGCCTTTCTAGCGCACCCTGAGCGGTCTGACTACTGCGAATGGAATCTAGCTCCGTCGGGTGACTGGGCGTTTTACTATTTTAGGGACTACCGCGGTCAGCCATCATCTCCAGCCTCCGCTCCCCCGCATCTAGTCCGTTCAACTGACCTTCCAAGCAATCCTGGACCTCATCACGATGATCCAGCAAATCAGTCAGGCAACATCTCGATCGCTTTCGATTTACCCATCCACGCGGTTCGAGAACACCTGGGTGGCATCGATTCTTACCTATTAGGGATTTGCAGCGTCATTTGTGATGATCATGGAATGAGTTATTGGGCGCTGCAGCATAACGAAATTCAGCCAGATTTTCACGACCGGCGATCTTATCTTGCCCGACTTCGTTAAGTTGATGAGTGCTAGTGGGCTGTCAGGGCTGATTTTGGGTGTTGGCAGCCCATCTGCCGTCCATCTTGCGCCGAATCGGATCGGCAAAAATGCTCGAATTAGCGCTGCTAGTCCTGCGCTTTTTGCCGATTCGATTCGGCGCAATCTGGACAACATCTGAACCACTTACAATTAAAATTAGCTGCGATGAACCACTAGGCTCCAGCGAGATGGCTTTTAAAACCTGCTGGATAAGAATGAGACAATCATTCCCACGATAAACGGCAGCGATATAATCAGTAGTAGGCTCTTAGCCAAAAGGCCGTAGTCCCAGGTTCGGACAAGTTTCATCCAAATCCCATCCCCCCATGTTTTCTTTATGCTAAGCTCTAAAGCAAACTTCGTACCAGAAAAATACGGCCTGATTTGCTAGGTTAGGGTGTTGGGGGAGATCAAAACTAAACTTTTGAGGTCGTATGTTCGACCGAAGCGGTAACAAATTTTTACTTTTTCGATGTGCGCCTTACTCTGGAGTTTGGCATCATGAAATTTTGCGCCAAAGGTAATGGCTGTAATTTAAACTTCAGGAATCAAATGTGAAGTTGTCTGGAAGGAGGAATCGTGGTTGCGAAAGTTAAGCCAAGGCGATGGTTTTGTGTCCTGATCATGATTTTCGCCTTGGGAAATGAATTCAGTCAGGCGGCAACGCAGGTCATGGGGGAAGCGAAGGGAACTTCTCAAGGGGCGCCATTCTCCTATCTCCTCTATAGCCCCACGGATTCGCCTAAAAATCCAAAACCCCTGATCCTTTATCTGCATGGGGCAGGGGAGCGCGGTGCCGATTTAGCGAGGTTGCGTGAACATGGTCCTCCAAAATTATTGGCTGAGGGAACGTTTCCGCTCAACGAGCGAGACTTCTTTCTGGTAGCACCCCAGTGCCCGCGCGAATGCAATGGATGGCCTGTCGATCAACTGATCAAATTCGTGCAAGGCCTGATCCGGAGTTATCCCATTGATCCAACTCGCGTGGTCGTCACGGGACAGAGTATGGGCGGCATTGGCACGATTGAGCTTCTGGCGGCAAAGCCCAATTTTTTTGCAGGCGGGGTTGCTTTGTGCGGAAAAGCTTCGAAGGATGTTGCCCCGCACCTCGTTTGGATGCCGCTCTGGCTCCTGCACGGAGAACGCGATGACGTGATCCCGGTCAGCGGTAGCCGCGACCTTTACGCGTGGATCAAAGCTAAAGGCGGCAAGCAGGTAATCTATGATGAGCTTGCTGGCCAAGGGCACATGATACACAACGATGTTTACCAGCGCGCCGCAGTCTGGGACTGGCTTCTCAAAAAGCAGCGCGGCAAATCAAGTTAGGGTAGGGTCTGCTGACGTACCGCTTCTGCGGAAAAAATAGGCATCAATCCCTTATGTTACGATCGATCCAACTTCAACGGGTTTACCTGCGAGGGCAGGTGTGAACACGTTTAGCAAAGTCTGCCTGAATTGACCCCTCAACCATTTACGCGTGGACACATAACCATTCCAATCCAGGTGAGGTTTCTTCATCATTTCCCTGACCTCATTGAGCGACTCAAGATGCTTCAGGTCCGAGGGAGTTGCGGTTTCGTCATCCCTGAAGAATTCTCGGATCATCCAAAGGTTGAAGTTGTATTCTTTTTCTGCAAGAGCAGCCACGAAGCGCTGGGAGTTTCGCGATACGTCGCTGAGGGAATTAGCATTGGCCCATTCAGCTCTGATTCGCTCATCGCCAAGATGCTTTGCTCTGGCTTTTAGCTCATTAAACGAAAATCTGACCTGCCTTGAATCCGGCTCACGCACAAAATGGTTAATTTTTTGTTTCGCAGAATCCATGATATAGGTAACAATCACATCTGCAATAGCCTGGAATTTGGGCGATACCAAGTCCTCGACTCCCAAGAATTCTATCGCGGCCTCTTTTAATTTTTCCGACAACCGCTGCTTGAAGGGCTTTTCTTGAACTGGACTTGCCGAAGCAGGTGCCGCAGGAGCTGCTGAAGGAGCTGCTGAAGGAGCTGTTCCTCCGCCTTGCTCTGCAGGTTTACCAGCAACTTCTGGCTGTGGATCTTGCTTAACCTTAACGAGAAATTTGTCGATCTTCTTATCGACGATTTTTTTGATATAGGCATACCTTGTGTTGACGAACAGGCCAAGTATCCATAGGATAAACTTGTTTTTTACCAGACGCTTTTTGTTCAACAGATGGAGCAGATGTTTGAGATTCTCGGGATTGCCATATTTCGGATTAAATTCCAGTTCTATCACATCCAGCGCAACATCCGACCAAAACTCGGCTACTTTGGGATCACTATAGATATCCTTCTGCTTGAGGCTCACGAGCTTTTCAATCATGGCTTTTTCTTCGTCACCAAATTCCTTACCGACGGCGTCGAAAAAATCGGAACTCACGAGATCGGCCTCAGTTTGCCAAAGAATCTCACGGTTACCATCCGTGGCGGACACCACATCGCACAACAGACTAAAGTAAGCCGATATCAACCTGCCAACGAACGCTCCACGGGCATTTTCGGGGATACCTAAAAATTTTGTGCCCGCAAAAGCCTCATTAACATGGCTTTCCATCAACGACACAAAGTGATCATAGGCTCCACGGTCATGATCATCGTGTCGGATCACTTTGCCAA
The DNA here is from genome assembly GCA_964582405.1 of uncultured Oligoflexales bacterium. Classification (GTDB taxonomy): domain Bacteria; phylum Bdellovibrionota_B; class Oligoflexia; order Oligoflexales; family Oligoflexaceae; genus CAZOSN01. The sequence goes on from CAZOSN010000005.1 coordinate 64,240, forward strand.
GATAAGGTGCAACGCTCACCGCCGCATAGTTGAGCGCAGAACTTCGGACAGTGCTTCCTATCGTTTGTTCGGCCTTCACACCACGCAGACCATGCGCAAGGATCGTGCGTGGATCTGGCACTTTCGTGGCGGTCTTCACACTCGCCCTTTTACGCTTGGCTTCGTTATCGCGCATGCGCCGAGACCGGCCTTGGGCTGGTTGCCGAACAGCACCGCTGGGTGTAGACATGCCGGTTGATTGGCTCATTGTGTGTCTCCCGGAAAGGATCTAGTTAATGGGGTTGTACTGGAAGTTTGATTATAAATATTTTATTATTTAATCAAGGGTTTTGAATAACACCTTGTATTTTAATGAGTTTATTTCGGTGCTGGCCTTTCAGATATTAGCTTTTCTCTTTGGAATTCCTGGATTCCCGGTATCTGCGGATGTTTTAGGACGCAAGGAAGTCGGAAAAATGCAGTGTCAAAGCACCATAGTATGGTCAGGCATCAGGTTCGCGAAAAATCGAACTTTCGGCAGTGCCACCCCAGGGCGCCCCCTAGTAGCAAGATGCGTGCGCCGAGCAACGTAGCATCGTTGATCACCTTGCCGCCAATGAGAGACGCCATAAGCTCGGCATCGCCGCCCGTGGCATAACAACTTGCTTTTAAAATGCCATACCGAAGGCGGTAGCTCTCGATTAAAGCGACAAAACTCTGGCAAATGCCGATCAGAATTGCCTGCCGTGTGTTGCCACCAACGGGGGCCTTTTGCGCAAAAAATGCGCGAATCGATTCAACATCTTGCGGCGATAACTTTGGCAGCAGGGATGCATGCTCTCCCAAACTTGATAACTGCAAACCTAGACCGGGAAGAATAACTCCCCCTAGGTGCCTTCTATGAGAATCAATGACGTCTATGGTGAGAGCCGTTCCAAAGCTTGCAGCAAGGATTGCGCCATGTTTTTGTTGGCTGAGGCAGGCTTCCATCAAGGCAAGGCGATCGATGCCAATCTCACCTCGGTCGTAGGACTCGTCCCTGAGGCGAACGGTTCGTTTCCGAACAGTTTCAAGTCTGAAGCCATAGGCTTTGGCCGCCTCCTGAGCCTTGGCTAGCCCCTGGGGATTCACACTGATTCCGAACACGGGGCCTTCAAAATGCGCACGAAGGGAGGCAAAAATTCGATTTAATGCTTGGTGATCCCGCCAGTCAGCTTGCCAAAGATGGAGCGGAACCTGGCTGCTTCTTGCCCCTGCAAAATATGCTAGTTTGAACGTGGTGTTTCCACAATCAAAGAGCGCAAGATCAGCTTTAGAGCCATCTAAGTATAACCAACGCCACTCATGGTCGGTCGAGGTTACGGTTTGTGTAAAATTTTTGCGGCTAAGTCTGAGCGCACCATTGGTCTCAAGAGCCTCGGCATACCATAACGTACCATCGGATCTCTCCCAGGGCTGATTCAGTGCAATCGCATAATCCTCAAAACGAGCCAGGAGAGTTTCCAGCTTCGCGACCTGCCATTTTGCGAGCAAATAATCTGCCAGTTCGTGGCCAATGCTACTAGCGTCTTCGGCTAAGGGGCGACTGAGTATCTCGCAAACTGAAGTGGCAGGATAGGCTGTGGATCCTGCCGCAGGAACTTGGGTCAAGTTAATGCCAATTCCCACAATGATTTGCTCGAGTTGATTGCCGGATAGGCTCGCCTCGCATAAAATTCCAGCAAATTTTCGCCCGGCAAAAACCAAATCGTTTGGCCATTTGAGCGTTGCTCGAAACCCAAATTTGTCGCGCAGGTAGTCGCAGACCAAAATCCCAAACGCGATCGGGAGTTGGCCCATCGATGCGGAATTAACGTGGTCCCCATTGAGCGCAAGGCTAAGATAAATGTTGCCAGCTGGACTGAACCAGCTGCGTTGATGGGATCCACGACCTTCAGTCTGCTGGTCGCAAATCACAGCAAACGGGGCGTAAAACCCCTGGCTCATTAGCTTCTTGACTTTGTCCGAAGTCGATGGCAGGAGGCGATATCGGAAGATCATGCCCGACTCCAAGACGGCTATTTGTCAAAGAGAAGACTGAGGTCGGACCATTTTGCTTGGGTTATGATGGCTGATGTTGAGACGAAATCGACCCCCGTGGCCGCGACTGAAGTGAGATTTTCGAGCCTGACATTGCCAGATGCCTCGACCAGCGCGCGGCCATTGATGTAGCGAGTGGCTTCGGTCATTTCTTCAAGCGTCATGTTATCAAGCATAATTATATCAGCCCCAGCTGCCAAAGCTTCTTTCACTTCGTCGAGATTGGTTGTTTCGACCTCGACCTTGAGTGTCGGCGGCAAGCTTTCAAGCAAGAGGCCAACGGCTTTGGTAATCCCACCTGAACTTCGGATATGATTTTCTTTAACCATCACGCCATCACACAGCCCAAATCTATGATTCCGCGCTCCCGCAATCATCGTGGCACTCTTCTCAAACAGTCTTAAGCCTGGCGTCGTCTTGCGTGTATCGAGCAATTGCACTCTGGTTCCTTCAAGAGCCGCAACGTATTTGCGAGCAAGCGTCGCAATGCCACAAAGTTTCCCTAAAAAATTCAATGCGACGCGTTCCGCTTTTAGGATCGATCGGGAAGAACCTTCGATGGTCATAAGCTGGTCGAGTCGCTGCGCGGTCGTTCCGTCCGGCCTTATCACGGTCACGCGCAGGCTCGGATCGACAATTTCAAATACGGTCTGAGCGATATCCATCCCCGCCGTTAAAAGGTCTTCTTTGGCAATGATCTTGGCAAACGATTTCTTGCGCGCATCGATGCAGAGGTCGGTGGTCCAATCGCCGTAGCCCCAGTCTTCTTCTAAGGCGCGTCTGACGACGGGTTCGATTTGCAGTCGGTGTAAACGTTGCATAAGGCCTCCGGTTCCAGGGGCCTAGATCGTGCGCGAAATATTGTCAAATGTCAACGAGATGGCGAGTCTTATCGTCGAGGAGCCGTCTGATCTCGGCCGTAATGGCCTCCCGGGCAAGACCCGCAAAATGCTGCTCGCAGTAGTGATAGACGGCTTTCTCAACGAGGCTAGCCAAATGTTGATCTAGAAATGGTCGGACATCTGATGTGGCGCTGGCCGACCCTCCCAGAACCCCAGCCTTGGCTGGAGAACCATTTGCCACCGGAACACCCCCCTCAGCTGCAGTCGCGTTGATTCCCGGCACGAAACCAGGGGTCACGGGACCGGGCAAAGGATTGAGCTTGCGGCCCAAGGCCTGCTCGGTCACGGTGATCAAGGTCGGAACATCAAAGGGCCTTTTGAGCCAATAGGACTTTTCTGTCTGAATCGCAGAAGGACCATTGGCGAAGCTACCACTGAGCAGTATCTGAGGGATACCCTCGTGCTGCTTTAGAAACGCGCTCAAATCGGCTATCTGCCGCGGGTCGGAGATCTGGGTATCCGCTAGGATCAGGCTTACCTTTTCGACGGCTAACTCCTTGCGCGCCTCGTGGAAGGAGGTAGTGTACAGGATCGACACGTCGTAGCGGGCAAAGGCGACTTCAAAGACTTTTTGCAAGGTCGGGGATTCGTAGACTGCGAGAATTTTTGTCATATTATAGCCCCAGACTAATAAATCTAACCTGAAGCTATTTTAAATGATTAGCTTGGGAATGTCACAGGGGCAGGCTTCGTGGTTCGTTCACGAAGCCTTTTTCTTGCCAAGGTTATCGCTAACCGCTACCAGAATGAGGTTGCGGATATGGGCACGCGTTTCCTTGATGGCATGCAGGATTAAGATATAGTCTTCATTTTTGAAAAAAGTTTCGGACGGTTTTGTGTTGAGTTCCCAAAAGCACTTTAGCCGGAGATTTTCAAGGTACACCGCCTTGCTCTCATAGAGCCTCTTGAGTGTGTCAAGGTCGAGACCTTGGGCAATGATAGGCGACAACAGTTCGCCCATAATTTCCTTGTAGGTTTCGTAGTCTGTCGCATGTCCTGTTATATCAGCCATCCTGGCCCCCTAAATGATCGTCATGCCTCTTTGGGAGAGATCGGCTGAGATGTGCCGAACTTTAGACGATCCTACAGGACGGAGCTCGCCCCTCGGTTTCCAAGTGGCCTAATTACTTTGGAAAATTTGGAAGGATATCGGCTTGACCAAATTCTAATTCCGCCGCACACTAGTACCCCTTCAGCTTTGATTTTGGGGATCGGTGGTTTAGATGTTGTCCAGGT
>CAZOSN010000006.1:0-66062 GCA_964582405.1 uncultured Oligoflexales bacterium
TTTGCTCCATCAGGACACGATTTTGCGAAAAAGCGGAGCTTTTTCAGCAGAATCTTAATAGTCCAATGTCAGGGCGCCCCCATGAAATTTTAATTTTTTCAAAATCTGGTTTGGCCGCCCCCGCATGCCGCATTCCGGTCATACCGCTAGCCGGATAGCCGTTAGTCCGACCGCCGTAATCCCCGCACTTTTTCATTTGTCTTCGCCTCCAGATGGGCTAGCGCGCCCAGGAATTTTTCTAGGAGGTTACAATGATTGAGAAATTTAGGGCCAAGAGGTCGGCAACCGAGTGCTCTGCGGTACTCGACATCTGCCGTGAGCTCAAGATCGTTGAAGGCGGCTGCTTGATCGATGGCCGAGAGATGTTGATAAAAATCATCTCCATGCTGATAAAGCTTATCCGATCATGCGAAGCCTCTTGATCGGGCACGGGCATGGGCACGTTATTACTTTGCGCCGCGCTCAGTATATCAATCAGGCCACATATAGAGCAGTCCGCGCATTTCTTTTTTTACCAGGTCTAGGTAGCGTTGCGTGTCCGGGCTTGTGAGATCAACAGGGTCCAAGAAATAGCTTTGTTCATTCAGATTGGTGCGCAGCATCTTGGTTTGCCAGATGTTGTCGGACTGAAGAGCCAAATCCACGCAGTGATAGTCTTTGAGGATCGCGGGATCGATAAAATCCTGAATACTTTGGAGCCTATGGTCCATATAAATCCTGCGTCCTTCGGAGTCGCGCGTGTAGCCTCGGACCACATAATCCATAACGACGACATCATTGTCGAAGGCTCCACATAGGTAATTAAGAGCCCGGAGAGGTGAGATTTCGCCGCAAGTGGAGATATCGATATCGATGCGGAAAGAGCAGACCTGGCCCTGAGCACGGAAGTCCGGGTAGGTGTGGGCGCAGATGTGACTCTTGTCGAGGTGCATTGCCACCGTACCCTTGTTCATCTTATTGATGAGTTCAGTCTGTGCTTCGGTGCCGCTGCCCTTAAGATCGCTCATGAGAATTAGAGAGCTTGCGCCCCAGGGTTCGTAGGATTGGTCGGAGATAGCGAGCACCTTGGCCTCGATAATATTGCAGACTTCCTTGAGTATCTCGGTGACCTTGTTCGCGTTGTAGCGCTTGTCGATATACTTGATGTAGGCTTGTTGCTCGTAGTCATTGCGTGCGACGCAAAAGTCGTAGAGATTAAAGCTCAGCGATTTCGTCAGGTTGTTGAACCCGCTTAGTTTCAGGGCCCCATCAAACGGCTCAATCCTGTGCATGTCTCTATCCCCCTTTGATCTTATTCACGATACCAGATGAGACATTTTGACCGCGTGACTGTCCCATGAATATGATCTGTAAGTTAATGATGTAACTGGCGTCTGGTTCCAATTGGTTATGCAATTTTTGCCTGAGAAGTTCAACTCCCCAGCAGCCCGAATTGTCTAAATAAGTAAAACCGACGACGGTCTCATACGTGTCATTTGGCTCGCCTTCAACCGATTTCTTCTGATACTTCGCCTTGGTCATGACTTTCGGAATCACGTCAGTGCTAAAGTATAGATCAGTATAGCGAGTTCGTCTGAACTCCAAAATACCTAATTCTCGGTTATCACTGACGGCTTTCGACATTCGGTAGGAGGCTCCGACGCTGGCCCCAAAAATAGGGGGCAACCCAAAGTTTAAGGTCAGCTCGCGGGAGGTGCGGACATACATATCGTAGTCAATGATAATGCCGAGTGAATAAGCCCCCCAGCCAAAGCCTAATCCGGTGATGGGACCGATCCACGAGCGTGGCAGCTGGGAGTAAGGCACGATACCTTGGCCATCCTCGCCATCGCGGGCTTCAATCTCGCGGTTGAGATTGACCTGCTTTTGCCGGCGTTTTTCTTGCTCAAAATCATAGCTGATTTTGGAGCTAAATCCGAATGGTTCGCGCACGTCGGTATTGACCAGGCGGTAGCGGTTGATATGCCAATTGACCCCTGTAGGTCCTAGCATGGGTTCGGGCGGCGGCTCGGGCGGTTCGGGCGGCTCGTCTTTCGCTTGATCGAGCACTTTTTCATCTTCCGTCAGTTTGCGCGGCGGAGGGGCTGGAAAGTTCTCGGTAAACATATCGCGGTAGCCTCCCACCAGCCTATCCTGGCTGTAGGTAAGTTCCTTGATCGCGCGTTCGCGGTAGGTTTCGGGTCGCTTTTTCCTGCGCCCCTCTTCAGGTTTGGGTATTCCGGTGTTTGTGGTCCAGGATTTTCGGTAGGTTTTCCAGGAGTGCCCAGTCTCGAACGTGATCATCTGGTGGGTCTGCATGGCGTTTTCAAGCGATACCGCATCGTCGTCCTCGTAGTAGCGCGTTCTGTCGCCTGCAAAGTAGACAAGAGGCGCACCCGAACTGGGCTTGGTATCAGACCAGTGATCGCCGAAATCACCATAGTCTCCGCGTCTCACGACCACGGGGCGCGAAGACAGGCGGGCTTCCCATTTCATGATGTGCTGAAAGTAGCGTTCGCCTGGATTAGGATCGTCCTTATCATGAGATTGAAAAAAGTCGGGCAAGACGCCAATACCATCCATAGGCAATTTAAACGATACACCCGAGGTTCTCGAAAAGATTTCATTGGTCTCAGTTCCCGGCCCAGAATGTTTGATCTTGCGCACTTCGGCGTCGCCGAAGTAATCAACCGTGATAATTCCGTCGGATTTGAGCGGGGAGGCGAGGTTGAGAGCCGCGCGTTGCCATTGTCCGCTACCCAGCGAGGTATCGCCGTTTACCAAATGAATATCAGCGCCGCGCTCTTGAATCGGGATGAAGGTGTATTCGGCATTGCCATAAAATGGCACGGGCAAAATTTTGAGAGGATCGAGGTCCACAAAGCGGGTAGCTAGGTCGACACGCCCCGGGATCTGGAGTCCGGTAAAACTCTCGGTTGGGATTAAAACATTGTCACCGTAGTACGCGCTGACTCCGGCATAGGCATCAAATCCATCATAGGACAGGCGGCCGCGGATAGTATTGTAGGAATTCGCGAATAGATTCGGGTGAAAGGCTTGTTCAATCTGATCGGTGAGAAACAGGTCTTCAACATAGCGGTGATCCGACCTTACGAGGCCTCGCGTGGAGATCGACGTGCGCGGCGTAAGAAAAAAGGTCCCTTCCCACTCCTCGCTCCCCCGCCAGGTGTTGCCTGGAACTTTCAAGGGGCGATCGACTGCGTGCTCGAGGCAGCTTTGTTTTTCGGCTGGATCTGCTTTGTCCCGGCAGGCGGGTCCTGCGTCGCTATGATACCACTCGAGCAATCGTTCGCGTGTATGCCGTTCATCGATCCAAACCTTATCGCGAATAGTGTCGAGTTTGAGCGTGAATCCAGAGTATCGTCGGTATTGGTAGCGTGTTTCGAGGCCAAGGCGGGTGCCTCGCTCTTGGAAAAAATCCGTGGTCAAGGTCGAGTCGAGGTTTTTTGCAAAATCAAAAAACACCGGCTGGGTATAGACGGTGCCGTGCTTTTGGTCGCCGGTGCGCAGAGTGGGAAACAAAAAACCGGATTGCCGGGTTCCTTTGAGGGGAATCTTAAGCCGAGGCAAATACAAGACCGGCATGCCCTTTATCTCGAGAACGGCATGGGTTAGATCAACATAACCTCCCGTTTGGGCATCGATGGTTTCGGCGCGAAAACTCCAGGTTGGATGCGAATCCTGATCGCAGTAGCAGGGAGTCCATTCGGATTCGCGGGCGTGAAAGTCATTGCCATGCGTCCTTTGAATCTCCGCGCCTTCGATTCGAAAGTAGCTCGGCATTCCAACTTTGGGTTTTAGCGTATCCGATTCATGCTGCTCCCAGAACTTGCGCCGTTTGATATAAGACTCGCGGCGTTTTTCCGATAGTTTTGCCAAGGCTGCGTTGGGAATCTTACGCACGACATCTTCTTGCTCAAGCAGCGTCGCGTAGGGGTCTACGAACTTGTCAGGTGGATCGACACCAAAGACGGCTTTATCGGCATAATCAAGCAGGATTTCACTCTTTGACTTGCTAAGGTATTCAAGTCGCTGCTTGCGCTGGGTTTCAAAATACTGCTCTTCGGGGGAGAATCCGAGGACTCGGCTCGTGACTTCCGCCGAAATAGCTCCGTCGTGGGATACTAGGATGGCATCCATGATGCGCATATCACCTGTTTCCCAAAAGTATTTTAGTTCGGTCCCCGTGAATACGTTTGATCCCGTGACGACGATGACATGGCCCGAGGCGTTGAGAGTGTTTTCGTTTTGATTGACCGTGATAAGATCAGCAGAAAATATCGTACCTGCCCCGATAATGACCACTTCGCCTTCAAAAATTGAGGTGTTGTTCTTTCGGTCAAAACCAATGATTCGGGCGTCATAGAACAACTGATCCCCAACCTCGGAGACCTTGCTAACCAATGGATCTTCGAGATCCTTGACTTTGGATACAATGGCTTTTGCTGCCGCGTCTCCAGTTGGAAGATTTGCGTCGCCGGAAATTGGCTTTTTTTGAGGGGAAGAATTGGGTGTTTGATTTCCCAAGTCTGGAGGTTCCAGGGTTTCGGGTATTCGCTTTGTAGCGGGCAGTCCATCGTCTGGTTCGTCGGATTCATCCTCAGACGGGGGTTGGGCCGGTTCGTTCAAATTGTCTGGATCTTGGATTTTGCTATTTTCAGGCGTTTGACTGAACAGCAGCGAGCCCATTCCGAACGCGCAAAGAATCGTGCAGAACCTAATGAAGCTCAGAGGGGACGATATTTGCCTTGTGCGCCGCTGCCAACTGTTCAATGACTTGTCCCACCGCCATGACTGATCCACACACAACCAAAGGTCTCGTGCGAGGCATCGATTGATTCACGACTGTTTTCAATGCGTCGTCCCAAGAAGACAAAATTGGGACGTCTTGATGACGCAATGCCAGATGCTCTCGGGATAGTCCCCTTGGATGATTAATCTTAAATATCACAAGAGGTTTCAGAAATCTTTTTAATTTGTCGAGCATACCATTCACATCTTTGTCACTGAGAATGCTGACGAGGCCAGGAAAACAAAACGGTTTGGTGTTCTCACCAAATTCATGGAGCATTGCCTCGTGAAAGGCATCGACACCGTCTGGGTTGTGGCAAACATCAAACAGCGCATTGACTTCGAAGCTCCCTTCAGTCCAGACCAATTTCTCAAATCGGCCCAAGCTGCATCGGGCTCTGCGCCCTGCCGAAAAGTCGACCTCGCTGATCGGCTTGAGAGCACGCGTTCTCTGCCTCGCCAACCAGTGATACAGAGCCGCAGCAACGGCGAAATTATGCTTGAGGTAAGGCACGGCGCGACGAATCTCGGCTGGCAACGGCATTTCGATTCTTTCGCAATCAGGAAGCTCTGCAAACCACATGTCGTTCAATATGCCAAACTCATGGCCATAGCGGTAGATGGGTGTATCGAGATCCGCGGCAAGCTTGGTGATCGTTTCGCTGGCTTCAGGATACATCATCTGGCCCAGAAACAGCGGCCGACGAGGCCTTGCGATTCCGAATTTTTCGAGAGCGATTTGAGCGATGGTTGAGCCCAGGAACTCTTCGTGGTCTCGGCCGATGCTGACGATGGCTGATGCCAGGGGATCGCTGACATTGGTTGAATCCCAGCGGCCTCCAAGCCCAACTTCCCAGACATCGCAATCGGTCGCATGCTCTGCAAACATCATCATGGCTATCAGGGTTGCGAGTTCGAAAAAGCTCAACTCGTCATAAAGATGTTGAGGAAGCATCGCGCGAATCTTGTCCCATGTGGCGTGAACCTCAAGCGGTCCCGCTCGTTCAGGAAGTTCAAATCGCTCCGAAAAGCACCGAAGATGCGGCGACGAGAATAATCCGGACCTTAGTCCACCCTGTGTGAGAAGCTGCCAAAGGTATCCCGACGTTGTGCCTTTTCCGTTGGTGCCGCCGATGATAACCCCATCGCGCTTGGCAATTCCAGCGGGTAAGAACAGCAGTGCCTGCCGTATCCGGTCAAGACCAGGTTTGATTACCGTAGCGCGTTTAGCAAATAGCTCTTCGAAGGAAAGCATTTTGGGGATTCATCCAAACTTAGACAAAGTAGACTCTAATCTGCCCTTGAGGTTAAGTAAAATCAATGCCGAAGGAGAAGGTTATTTCTGAAAAGAACCCGGCCGCACGCACTCTAATTCAGCAGGATAAGAAACTGAATCAGTTGACAAAAATTTTTAATTTAGCTGTTCTTTAAAAACTTTTTTCCCAAAAAAAACAGTAATTTGAAGTTGAAATACGCCAATCCTTTCCCTACTATCGGAAAAGATCAATCATCATAATTTATTTTGCAACGGGGACGCATGCTGTGGGCGGAATGCCCGAACGTGCCGACGGGTTGCAGCATGGTCGCGCGTGTTTTGGAGCTCAGGCCATAGGGGCCACGGGATCCTTTAGACATATTTAGAGGAATCTATGTATGATTTGTAAGCGCTGTCCTCACCTCGTTAGACATGGCCGCGTTGGCGCTGAAGGCGAAATCGTATTCATCCACAACTGTGGGCTCTTGATGAAGTCTGAGGTTCTTGAGGCAGGTGGCGATATTTTCAAAAAGCCGGGGCGAAAGCCAACCAAAGTCAAAGAGCGACCGGTAAAAAAGACTCCACCCAAAAGCGCCGAGGGCGATCATACCTGCCGCAGCATGCCCTTCCCCGAGAACTTCGAATACTACGACTGCTCCGTTTATAACGAAACCTTTAAAGGTAGCTCACGCCGTGCCGACGTTGTTCCAACAAAAGACTTTCAGTATCTATCCAACATTTCTGGCGGATCAATTACCGATCTGGAATTGCTCTAGTGGGCTCTAGCCTATAAGGCGTAGAGCCTTGGATCAGGCTCGCGCTAGGGTTTTTCGTTGATCGTTGTTACGCATGTTGCGTACTTTTTCCATGGCAATCAAACACCAGCTTGCAAAGAATATCGAGGTAGTGGTCGCTGAAACCACGCCTATCGCCATAGCCACCGCGAAGTCCCAAATCGAAGAGCTTGCCATTACCATCATTCCGATGAGCGACAGGATTGTTGCTATCGACGTATTGAGCGATCGTCCTAGGGTCTCGTTGAGCGCGAGGTTGATATTGTCAAAGAGCGAAAGGCGCGGGTTGAGGCCAAGGTTTTCTCTAATCCTGTCATAAATAACAATCGTGTCGTTAACGCAGTAACCGATGACCGTAAGCAGCGCCGCAACCGAGGTAAGGTCGAACGAGCGGTGGAATAGCACGTAGTAGCCAAACACGACCAAGCAATCTAGGATCATCTTGAGCACAGCACCGGGACCGAAGCGCATGTCAAAGCGAAGCCCGATGTAAATCAAAATTCCCACGATCGACCAAATTACCGACATAAGGCCTTGAGTTCGTAGCTCCTGCCCTACCACGGGACCGACCGAATCAACCCTCTGAACGGTGGGTTCGTAGTCTTTCAACCCTTTGGCTATGATCTGGTGAACCGAATTTTCCTGAGTCAGCGCTTTATCAAAGCGTACCAAGTAATGAGTCTCACCCTCGCCCACGGTCTGCAGCGAGGCGTCTAGGTCAGCAGCTTTCATGACGTCAGCGATCTGGCCGGCCGAAACCTTTTTGCCGAACGTGAGCTCGGCTTCCGTACCACCTGCAAAGTCAACGCTCCAGTTCATGCCTTTTGTGGCCGCCGTTATCAAAACTACGACAACCAGGATTCCGCCTATGGTCGCGGTCAGGTTGCCCCATCGGAGGTAATTAAACGTGGGAAGCTTGTAGTTTATTGCCGCACGCTCGCCCAACCAAAGTTTGAGTGTCTTTTCTGGTCTTCCTGTCGCAAAAAGCGCTTCGAACATGACCTTTGAGCAGAAAAGCGAGGTAAACATCGAAACCAGCAAGCCCAAGATAAGGGCAATAGAGAAACCACGAATCGGACCTGAAGAACTAGTCTGGAGGAGAACACCAGCTGCAATCAACGTGGTCACGTTAGCATCGATGATGGTCCAGAACACCTTGGAGAAGCCAAGTTCGACCGATTTCTTGGCCCCCTTTCCTTCGCGCATCTCCTGTCTTATCCGTTCGTTGATCAAAACGTTTGAGTCGACGCCCATCCCTAAAGTCAAGATGAGGCCAGCAAAACCAGGCAAACTCAGCGAGAAACCGAACACCGCCATTAGGGCTACTAGAAACAGGCCGTTCAGGATCAAGGCTACGCAAGAGATCAATCCTGGGATTCGGTAATAGAGGACCATATACCCAAGAACAAAAACCAGGCCGACAAGTACCGAGAAAATACCTTGGTTGGCGAGTTCTGGGCCGAGCGTTGCGCCTACTTCTCGCTCCTCAAGTATCGTGATCGGAGCTGGCAGCGCGCCTGATTTTAGAATGAGCGCTAGGTCCTGGGCTTCGGTAACCTGTTGATTGAATCCTTTGGCCCCACCCATGGTGATTTGGGCATTGCCCGATGGAATGCGGGATTGAATGACTGGATCAGAAACGATCAGATCATCCAGTACAATCGCCATACGCTTTTGGATATTCTCGCCCGTTATCTCACCAAAACGCTTGCCACCTGGGCCCGTGAATTTGAGCGAAACGGCGGGACGGCTATCGAGCGACGAGGTGTCATGGGTCGCCACGGCATCCAGAATGTCCTCGCCGCTAAGCTCGGCGGCGGCAAACACCAAATGGGAGATGAATCGGGATTTAGTATTGTTGGCGATCGGCTCGACTTCAAAGAGAAGCTCGCTTCCTTCGGGAACCTTGCCTTTGGTGAGATTAACAATGGCTTCTTTGGATTCTGACACGAACGAGATCGCCCCAAAATTGCCTCGGCGGCTATAGGTCACGCCTTCGGGAAGCTTGGATATTAGCTCTTCAAACGCCTTTGATTCTTCGTTGACCAATTTAAACGATAGCTGAGCGGTACGTCCAAGCAGTTCGCGTGCCTTGGAGGGATCCTTAAAGCCCGGTAGCTGGACCAGGATTGAGCCATCAACGCGGCGCGATATGGAAGGTTCGGTGACGCCCCATTTATCGACGCGCGTTCTGACAACCTTGTCTGCTTGGTTGAGTGCGGCGTGTTTGATCTGCTTGAGTTGCTCTGAGTTGTAGGCGAAATCAATATGCTGATCGGCACGCTCGGATTCGATCAAGCCTGGGTACTCCTTGAGCGCAGCCACGACGAAGGCACCTTTGTCGGTTTCTGGCGTGAGCTCGACTCGCAGCTTTTGTTCGCCCTTGAGTGGGAAAGCGGTCGTAACCTTTTTCTGACTGCCCTCGGTGTTGGCCCAGCGGGTCATCTCAGTGCCAATTCTACCTAGCTTATTATCGACCGCAATGTTGGTATCAACTCCAAGCACCAGCTGAACGCCACCCTGAAGATCAAGGCCCAGCTTGATATGCTTTTGCGGGAGCCAGCTTGGGGTCTTGCCCTCAAATGCTTGGGCGTCGTTGCGTACTTTCTTGGGAAGGGAGAAGTAGATGATGCTTGGCGCGACCAGGTAGCACGCTAACAAGGTTATGACGCCGATGAAGATGATGCGACTGCGAATACTGTTCATTCTAACAATTCTCCCAAATACGATGGAATATTCCCAGAATGTGGGAAGTCATATTGAATACCTGGAGCCAAGTTAACTTTCACTATTTTTTTAGCATGAATCAAAATTAATTTAATGCGTTGGCTCCTATAATAGATTAAAAGTCTCACAAAGTTAACGGTTTGCTCACGGGCTTCGGCAATATTTTGCCATGACCGGGGCGCTATGGAGTAGAGTTTGGCGTATGCAACAACCGCGTCGTAAAAAAGGGTGGATGCCTCTGCTTGTGACTGAGGTCATTACTGAAAATCATGACACCAAGACAATTTGTTTCATCGATCGCGACGATGGAGGCAGGCCGTTTGATTATGAGCCCGGCCAATACCTAACCGTTCGCTTCGAGGACGTTGCGGACAAGGCGATTGCCAGATCGTACACGATGTCGAGTTCGCCGGTGCAGGGCGATGTTATCCAACTCACGGTCAAAAAAATTCCCAACGGGCTTGCCTCGACCTTTTTGGTCGATAATGTCCAAATTGGCACTGTTCTCAAGGCGATCGGACCGATCGGAAAATTTTGTTGCCCGCGCCGTACCGAGCCGTTTACTTTGTGCATGATTGCCGCTGGTTCTGGTGTAACCCCTTTTGTGAGCATCCTCCGCGAATACCATCGAAAGCTCGGCCAGGACGGTTTGCCACAGGCCATGGAATTGCTGGTTTCTTATCGATCTCTCGACGACCTGATCATGTGGCCACTTCTGACCAGCATGCGCTCGGATAACGTTCGCATCACGGGAACATTGTCTCGCGAGGACGCACCGGACTTTTGGCGGGGTCGAATCTCGGGCGAAATGTTGGACCGCTTTCGGGAGCGAAACTACGGCAGCACCGTGTTTATGATCTGCGGCCCCGATGAAATGATGGAAACCATTCAGCAGCATTTGCAGGGTAGGGGGGTTCCAGCGGAGAACATTCTACTTGAATCCTTTAAGTAGTCGTTGGTGCTTTCACGCCAACGCTTAACCCTACTGTGTATTGGAAGAAAGTGTATTGGAAGAAAGTGGTTTTGGTACTTTCGAGACCGAAATATCGATACTTCCTCGATCTGTAAATTTTACGGCATTGCCTAAATCAGTTAAGAGTTCTGCAAAACCCAGTATAGCGCTTAAAGGGGTCCGAATTTCGTGACTCATGGTCGCAATGAAGTCAGACTTTGCCCTGTTGGTTTCTTCGGCAGCGTTTTTCGCGGATTGGTATTCTTGAGTAGTGGCCTTTGCAACAGATATATCTTCGATAAATGCAAAGCATCCCGCTCCCATTCCAACAACTTCCTTGGTCGGGGTCGCTGTTATCCTTGCCCAAAAGGTCGCTTCATCTGGTTTCAACAGCCGAATTTCTAACCCTGTATTAAAGGTTTCTCCCTAGAGCACCTGATTCAAATATGCCTTGCTCTCCTGCCGATCCTCAGCATAGATCAAGGTGAGAAAATCCAGGCCTGATAAGTTAGAATTTTCAACGCCCACGAGTTGACAGAATCTGTCATTGACCTGAACCAGCCGAAGGCGGCTATCGAAAATTCCAATCGCAAGCGGCGCATACTGGATCAGATCTTGCGCTCCTTTGCATTCTGGAACAATTTTGCCTTTTGCGAGAATCACCGGCATTGTGGTGTGACGAGCTATGATGCTAACCAATTCGCTCTCATGAGTGGGGTCTAAGTGGAGGACCACCACATAAGCAAGGTGAGTATCACCCGGTAGGCTATCAAAAAATCGATTGATAGAACTCAGCCCACCAGCAGAAGCTCCGATTCCCACGACAGGGCAAGATATCTGGCGGGATTTTTGTTTCTGCAATTGATCATGGGCGCCATTGTTCAAAACTTTCACTCCTCAGGGTCGACGTAACTGCTTTTGTTGCAAGATGTTCGGCAACCATCCCATCGGCAATAGGGCAAATACGCTATGTACCCGCGACTGTCGTTGAGGATACCAGAATGGGGCCCCTTTAGATAGAAATCTTGAGTCGCAATGGCTTTATAGGTCGTTCATCGGAAAAGCGCTGTATTGTTCTTGATTCGTGACAGGTCAATGAGGAGACTCTGACCTTTATGCTTTTTATAAATTAGTGGTGCGTGTTTCTCTCTTTCTATTCGAGGGCACCTACTTGAAATGACAGAGGAATTCCCATTTTCCGATAGCTGTTAGGGCTAGACCAAGAGGCTCGTTGCGATTTAGCCTGCAGCAGCACGCATCGCCAGGTCCCAGAAGCAGCATGTGACCTGTGAGAGACGAAACAATATCCGACCATCCTGGATTATGCCCAATGAAGACTATGGTTTTGCCGGCTGCATCGATTTCGCTCACCTCTGCAAGAAGGCCATCTAAATCAGCTAAGTAAAGGCCGTCATGAAAAGAGACGGTTTTGCAGTCAGGAAACTGCTTGTGAACTAGGGCCGCTGTCGAGCTGGCTCGGGTTGCGGTGCTGCTCACGATCATGTCCGGTTTGAAACCACTCTTCATCATGTTATTGCAGATTCGTTCAACCTGGCGTCTGCCTTGCGTAGACAGAGGACGGGTTTTGTCGTTCCCATCGGTGCCTACCGGATCAGCATCTCCATGGCGCATGAAAACTATTTGAATCATGGTTCCGTCCCAAAAAGTTGATCTATTGATCGGAGTGGTCGGATCAAAAAGTTACCCTCGGAGCCTGATCATTTCGAATAAGTCATTTTTGTCGTTTTCCCAAATAGGTTCTGAGTCAGACTTCTGACAAGAGTAGCTTAAAGCGCGTTGTAGGTTCTGTCTAATACACTGAAATTATTTAAATTTTATTTCTCTACAAGCTTTGATCAGCGTCTGGTTCTCATCGCCGGTGCCGAGACTTAATCTTAGGCATCCCCCCAGCATGGGGCCGGCCGAAATATTCCGAACGAGGACTTTGCTTTTGAGCAGGCTTTGGTAAGCGCTCATACAGGCATCTTGAGATTCAAAACGCATGAAGAGAAAATTTGTCTGAGTATTCTTGAGAAAAATTCCCTGGCTCTTGCAATGCGCCTCAAGGGCATCAAAGACAATCTGACGTTCGCCTTTGATGTGGCGAATATGCCGATCGACAAAGGATTGCATCGTCGGTTCGCTTAGCAGTGTGGAGATGGCGATCCTCGTAAATTGATTAAGAAGATAGGGGAGACGTCTTTTGGCGATTTGCTCGATGATATTGGGTGGGCCGACAATGGCTCCCAATCTTATACCCGCCGAGGCCAAAGTCTTTGATAACGTGCGGATGATAAGCAGGTTGCTGAATTCCCGCAGAAGGGGCAAATAGCTGTCTTGCGCGAATTCGAAATAGGCCTCGTCCGCAACAATGAGGGACCTTGGATTTTGGTGCAAAATGTCGCGCAGTGCCTGCACCTCAAGAAAGGCGCCGGTTGGATTGTTGGGGGATGCAAAAATAAGGACCGAGTTGACTGGCATGGGGGGAAGAGCGGCGATGTCGAAATCAAAATTTGCATTAAGGTGCCACGGAATAAAGTTATACCCACCGTAGCGGCAGTGTTCCTCGAAGAGCGCGAAGGATGGACGGGCTATGATAGTTTGACCTTTGATATTGGGTAGAATGGCATCAAATATCAGCGTCACCAGAAAATTTGACCCGGGTCCAGTAAGTACGGCGGAGGGCACGACACCCCAATGCTGAGCGATACGTTCGGTCAACTCGTGACAAAACGGGTCGGGGTAGCGATTCCAAGGGGTGCTAACCAGACGATCCGCGACAAGCTGCTTGATTTCTCGCGGCCAATCGAAAGGGCACTCATTTTGATCGAGTTTGACTTTAACATCGGGCTCCTGGTGAATCTTGTAGGCCTTGGCAGCCAGAAGCGACGGGCAAAATAGCTCGCTCAACCAGTTGGCGTCAGCGTTTTGTGGAGTCAGCATGCGGTTGTCCTTCGATTAGAATAAGCCGCGTTTGCGGAGTTGCTCATAGACGATGATGCTTGCTGCGCAAGCAACATTGAGGCTACGGACTTTATCGTGAAACACCGGGAGTCGGTAGAGTGAATCAGCGTACCGGTCGAGAACCTCGTCTGGCAATCCGGTTGACTCTCGGCCAAACACTAAAAGGTCCACCTCAGGGGGGACTTCGGTATAGAGTCGATCCGCCTTCTTCGAAAATAGCGCAAGTTTACCCTCGTGACGCGCGAACAGCTTGTTGCTATTTTCGTATACCTCAAGATCGACAAACGGCCAATAGTCAAGCCCTGCGCGCCGCAGATTTTTGTCTGAGGTTGAAAAACCTAGTGGTTTTATCAGACAGAGGCGTGATCCCGTCGCCGCAGCCAGGCGCGCGATCGAACCGGTATTTTGAGGGATCTCAGGTTGATAAAGGCAGATTTTGAAATGGTTCTTGAGCACGGCGACGATTCTGCAAAATAGGTGAATAACACTTTTGGGTATCAGGAATGGGCCGAACTGTAAAGAACTATAGTGTAGGCTTCTATGGATCTGTAGCAATTATAGCCACATTATGGTGCGGGGAGGGTAATCGTCTGCTCATTGGATGGGTCGGGCTCAGATAATGGAGGGCAAACTTTTTCGCCTTTGGGGCAATCCACGCGCGAGGCAAAGAAACGCAGCTGCAGCTCCTTGCGCTTCCAAAGGCCCCAGATGACCAAAAAAAACAAGGTAAGAGCGATTGGAAGTAGGACCAGTTTTACAAGGGACGTGCTGCTATTGCCGCGGATGATTTTGGTATCAGTTTCGACCCATCCTGCCAGAAGATTTTTCTGCACGATGTCGAATAATTCAGGATATTCGACCGATATGCTCTCAATATCGTCGAAGCTCACCCATCGCCCAAGATTGCCGCAGACCTCGTCCTGTAAGTTGTATTCCATTGCCTGATGGGCCTTAATGAGTTCTTCGGCAGTGAACGGACCTTTTATGGTCTGGAAGCTTACGCGGACTAAATATAAGCGAGGAATTTTCATAGTTAGGGCAAAACCTCGGATATGATCACCGTGATATTGTCTTTACCGCCACCCCGGTTGGCCTCGTCTATGAGTAACATCGGGATTTCGGTCATCCGGTGCAGATTGTTCTTAATTAATTCGCGAATTCTATGGTCAGGAACCATGGCCGTCAATCCATCCGAACAGGTCAAGAAAATTTCGCCGGCGGCGAGTTTGCATTGGTATATGTCGGGTTCGCACTGCTGCGCTAGGCCCAACGCTCGCACGAGCGCGCTTGGTTTGGATGCGGAAGTAAGAGCCTCTTCGGGGATCCAGCCTTTATCGACGTAGACCTCGATGCTGTGGTCAACCGTAAGCTGCCAAAGGTGGTCACGATTAAAAAGATAAGTTCGCGAATCGCCGATATGAGCGATATAGAGGTTTTCGTTCAGAAATAGCAGAACATTGATCGTGGTCCCCATTCCCTTGTAGCGGTCTTCGGCCTCACCCCGTTTGATAATGTCTCGGTTCGCCTTGTCGATCGATCGAATGAGGAATTTGGGCACTTCATCGGCGCGAATGGTTTTGCAATCGAGAAATGCTTGACGGACGCGCTCTACAGCTGTTGCAGATGCAACTTCACCTCCGGGACGCCCACCGATTCCATCGGCGCAAATGGCGATGCCGTGAAGTTCGTTGTAGTAGAAGCTATCCTGGTTGATGGAGCGCACTTTACCTATATTGCTGTCCCCATACATTTTGATTCGCACCACGCATCCTCTATGGGTTTTCCGTCATCTCGCTATCGGCAGATTGGATCTAAATTAAAGGCCGGCGACTTGAACCCGTCCAGCCTCCATAAAAAAATTGGTTTAATCATTTCTAGGTAGCCTGCTAAAATAACCTGCTAACATTTCATTCATACTCATCCGAACTTTGCAGTCGGTAAATTAGAGACGGCTCCATGGCTAACCGCCTAATTCAACTTGCCTTGCTTGGGATTCTCGCCTTTTGGGGTGTTCAGGCGTTTGGCGACTACAAACAGCGAGGTCTCGAAGCCTATAAAAAAGGCGAGTTCGATGATGCCATTGTCATGTTTAAGAAGCATCTTAGGGGCCACAAGACCGACTATAACTCCTGGGATCTGCTTGCCGCATCCTATTACAATACGGGCTACTCTGGTCAGGCTCGCAAGGCGCTTAAGATATTTCGGAAATATGTTAAATTTTCTGAAAAGCCATCATTCAATTATTTTTACCAAGGTTTATGCCTTGAGATATTAAATCGCAAAGAAAAAGCCAAGCAGACATATCTCAAAACCATGAAATTTCGCGATGAATTTGCGGATCATGCCATGTTTCAGACCGCAGTTGTAGATTATCATGAGCGCAATTTTAAAAAGGCGCAATTCTGGGCGCAAGAGTACCTGAGTCAGTATCCCAACGGGCAGCACAAAAAAAATGCCCGCAAAATGCTCGTGAGCATCAAAAAGGGCGTATATATTCCGACTCTTCAGGGTGCCGACAAACCTGATCCCGATTTGGCGCTTCGCAAATACCATCCCCTGTCGCTAAGTAAATATTTTCCTAATTTTTGGTTTCTCCAGGCGGGATACACCTATGATACAAGTCTTGGCAAAAATCCCAACTACAAGGACAGTACATTGGTTGATGAATTATCTGAAAATCATTCTCTGAATGCGAGTGCTGCAGTAGGAGCTGGGCCATTTAAAGACAAAGGGACGGAAGCTTGGTTCGGCTATCTGTATGTGCAGAAATGGTTGGCTGATAAAGACAGGATGACGACCTGGAACGATGAACCATCGAATTTTGACTATTTCGCGTTTCGAGCCGATCTATTGCAGCGGCATCACAACCTTTTTGCTCTATTGAATCGAAAAATGTCGGATCACTTCGGTCTCGGACTCCGATTTAGCATGCGATATTCCTTTGTCGGATCTTCTCTGATTCCGGGTCCCGATGATGCATCGACACAGAAAGTCTTGCCGCTCGAAAAATCGACAGCGATGATCCCATGGATTTCGATCGAATTTAATGCCGAACACCGGTCGATCTTCTATTTGTTGTTTCGAAAAACCCTAAACATTGAGGAACCAGATTTTTCAAATAAGACCTATGCCACCCTCGGCGATCCCCGGGATATGAGTTTAGGTTTTATTCAAGAAGCTTATTTTCCGACTATTCGCACGGGAATCACGCTAGACCTGATTAATTATGCTTCAATCTACAACGACTACTGGCTTGATAGGACGAGGCAAGGTGGCGCCCTCGAAATCTCCCACGAGCTGGTGGATGATTTTTTTGTCAGTATCATGCTTGCGGGCTACTCCGATCAGTATAATTTAGAGGATATCCGCTATCAAAGCTGTGAGTATACCAATCGCGAGCAGGTAAAAGATGCTGAGTCCGTTTTGTGTCCTCGTACGGATATTGGTCAGATTATTCAGGTGAGGCTGGAATGGAATTTCTCAAAATTTGCCAGCTTGTCATTTATGTATAACAAGGCGACCAATACGAACTCTGAGTCCAGCGTCTACAACTCGTCCCACGATTCATACGTGTTGAGTCTGAATTCAGGTTTCCCTGGGGTTCTAGCGCTAAAACCCTTTTTGGTCCGCTTTGATGATGCAACCATAGCTGAGAGGGTCAATCAATGATCTCCTTGAAGGATAGATTGAGCGAGGCTGCGGCTAGAAAATCGATCTGCTTTTTAAGCGCGGAAGGATTTACTCTTACTTTCGAAACGTACATTATCGGCATCCCTGACGGATTTGTGCTGCTCAAAAATAGCATTCCTTTTCAGAATATTAAGGCATTCCTTGAGCGACCACGATTTTCGTTGCTGCTTAATAAGGAGCGTCTCACCTCCACGAATCTTACAACCGATGGAGTTAACCTTCTTTTCCCGTTGAGTCAGTCCGATCTGGTCGAAGAGACTCGCGAGGAAGAGCGTAGGTATCTTGGGTCCAACGAGGTTGCGATTCTAAAGTTAGTCAATCCGTTTGATCATGAGACCATCGTTGAAAAGAAGCTTCTCGACTTGTCACATTCTGGTTTGTCTATTGAGACAAGAGTTGCATCAAAGCTATTCTCACCAGGGGTCGAGTTCAAGAAAATGGAAATCATTCGGAGTGGGCTAGCCCAGGAGGCATGCTCGGGTACCGTGGTCTACGCACGCAGCTATGTAGGCCTCGATGGAGCTCAACATTGCCAAGTCGGCTTCAAATTGAATAGGGGATAGTATGACTCAGAAGTCCTCGCTACAGTCTTGGCAGAAGATATATGTGAATCGCTCCTTGAATATGGCGTCTATAAAATCGATCGGTTTTGATATGGATCATACTTTGGCCCTATATAATAGGGAATCGTTCGAAACGCTAAAAAAATTTATACACGCTGGCTACCCTGCTGAACTGTCTGAACTGAAATTTGATCCCAACTTCGTGATTCGTGGGTTGCTGGTTGATACCCACAGGGGCAATCTCCTTAAGGTCGATGGGCATAAGTACGTAAAGGTTGCGTTTCATGGCCGCCACAAGCTGAATAAAGCGGAGCGACATCAGACCTACAATGCCCAGAGTTTTAAGGCGGACAAATTTTTGTCTATCGATACCTTTTTCGCGCTGAGCGAGGTTCAACTCTATTTTGAAATCATCGACTATATGCGATTAAATCCCGGGCAGATCGCCAAGAATTATCACGAGGTCTATCAAGACCTGAGGAGATTCATAGATTTGAGTCATGCTGATGGTAGTATCAAAAACGAAGTTGTCGCTCATCCGGAGCTCTATTTCATCTCAGATCCCACAAGATTTAAAAGCTTGACGCGATTTCGAGACGGAGGAAAGAAGCTGTTTCTTTTGACCAATTCAAAATGGGACTATACCAATGCCGTGATGTCATACTTGTTTGATAAACCGATCGACGGCTATGGCAGCTGGCGAGATTTGTTTCATCACATCATCGTCGCCTCGGCAAAGCCAAGTTTTTTTACAGGATCGCAGCCGTTCTATGAAGTTATTCCTGAGACTGGGCTTTGCAAACCTCACTTGGGAGGTCTTCTGGAAGGGCGTATTTATGCTGGCGGCAATGGCAAACTTTTTGAAACATTGACGCAACAAAAAGGTGACGAGATCTTGTATTGTGGTGACCACATCTTTGGCGACATCATAAGATCCAAGGAACGCTACAATTGGCGAACGCTATTGGTTGTCGAAGAGCTCATGGATGAGTTGAAGGAATCAAGTTTGCACCGTGAGGATTGGGAAGCTGCCAATAGGCTACTTCATGAGCGGGAGGCATTTGATGAAGAGGTGCAAAAGATCAGATCGAGAATCCAGCTCGCGCATCGGCAGCTAGAGAGTACGCCCAAAAGCGATGCTCAAAAACTGAGTGTTCTTACCAAAAAAATAGATCAGCTTGACTCGAAACTTGCCGAATTTGAGGCCAGTGTCGCCGATACTGATTCGAGGCTGGACGAACTTATCAAGGCCCGCGAAGCGCGCATTCATCCGATATGGGGGGATCCTTTCCGCGTTGGGTTTGAAAAAAGTCGGTTTTCTCGGCAAATCGAAGCTTATGCCTGTCTCTACACATCAGATGTCGGAAATCTAAGGTTCTATAGTCCGTTCAAGCGCTTTCATTCGGTGCACGATAAAATGCCTCATGATTTGTGATGGCACACAGGAAATACATACCAAAGGTTGGTGGTTTGTTATCTTTGCAGATTTTCGATTGGATTGTCCGGTGGATAGCGTGACAAATCAATAGTCCATTACAAGTTACTCTAATCAAATTTCTCAATAAATTTCTGGCCATGTCCGATAACGAGGACAAGGGGGCCTATTTTTGGGAGCAGCATGATTGGTCAGCTCATAGGCGGTAGATATCGCATCCGAGGTCAGATCGGTGAAGGCGGTATGGCTACCGTCTACACTGCTATAGATGAGCGCCTTGATCGTCGGGTTGCGATCAAGATCATGCATGCTAAGCTTGCCGAGGACAAAGACTTGCGTCAGCGGTTCCTTTTGGAGGCCAAGACTTTATCTAGTTTTGACCATCCCAATATTATTAGAATATTCGACTATTCAGGTGATCAGTCCGATGACTTGTGGATTGTTACCGAGATCTTGCAGGGCTACAACCTGTCGCAATTTGTGCGACGGTTTCCCAATTCGTTGATCAATCCAATTCTGGCATGCTTCATTGTGGACGAGGTTTGCTCGGCTCTGTCTTATGCCCATGGGAAGGGAATTTTTCATCGTGATGTTAAGCCTGAGAATATTTTCATCCTGAGGGATGGAAGAGTCAAGCTTATGGATTTCGGAATTGCTAAGGACATCAATCGCGGCAACATAACCATGACGGGAGCCTTCATGGGCTCGCCAAGCTATATGTCTCCCGAACAGATTCGTGGTACGTATGTCGATGCGCGCAGCGACATTTATAGTCTGAGTATTATGTTCTATGAGATTGTCACGGGCAAATTGCCGTTTCCAGGTTCGAATCCGTCGCAAGTGATCAACAAGATTATGCTCGGGAAATATTTGGAACCAGGTATTGTGGCCCCGTGGTTGCCAGAGCCTATTACCCGGATCATTGTCCAAGGGATGTCAAATGATCCGGCGCTGCGTTTCTCGGCAGTTGAACACCTGAGGCAACAGCTTAAATCCTACCTTGCCTCCCAGGGGTTCTCTGATAGTTCCAAAGAACTTGGGTTGTTCTTTAAGATCAGGCCGGAGTACGAAAAGAAGCTCGCTGCTTTGGTTCCGATTCCTCATGATAGTAAGATTCAAGACCCACTGCGAAAAATTTCCAGAACCTCATCGAAGCTGCATGGTCCGAAGCTCAAGGTAGCTCAAGAAAGAAAACAAGTGGCACGTAATGCTCCTTTTAGTTCACGGTATCCTCCGGCACGTCATGTGCAATCTGTTCAAACTGGTCATGAAGGGCCAACGCTTGCCGCGCGCCCGATTTTCGCGATGATTGCGACCGCGGTGATCTTGATAGGCTCAATGGTGGCATTTGTAAAATTTAACAATCGCCTGGAAAAATTGCGCCGCTCAGCTCTGGCAGAGGCCCAGATGCAGGCGAGTCTGCGGGCCATGAATCGCGATAAGATTAGTCAGATTCAAAAATTACGGAGAGGCCGTGATCAGCACCGACCGCTTGAGATCGACGAGCCGCGTGTCGAGAAATCCGAGCCAGAGTTGGAATCTCCGGGTATTCCACCTAGGGAACTTCCACTCAATTTGGTGCTGACGACAATTAATGTTGAACCAGTTGCAGAGGTTGTTATCGACGGCAAATCGTATGGCGAAAGCTCGGGCGCTCTGGTTGCCCATGGTATTCCGCTTGCGCCTGGTCCACATTTTGTATCGGTGCAGGCCTCAGGATTCCGGTCGCAGAGTAGGACAATAACAGTTCAGTCTGGCAAACCGCTCCGGCTGAATTTCGTTCTTCAGCCGGATCAGGCACTGAAATCGGTTTTCGTGCAATCGAATAAGATTCCCTCTACCTTGATCATAGTTTCATCGCGAAATTCTTCGAAGCGTCAGGAAGTGCAGCTAGACGCCGAGAATCAGAAAATTGAATTGTCACCGGGCGAGTACGATGTTGTGTTCTATCATGGCAATTATAGGGTTGAGAAGCAACTGACAGTTCCAGTCGATGGCCCAGCGCCGATAGTTAAAGCTAATTTCGAACAGTAGTGCGAGGTAACCTCTGAGAATGGGTTTTTGGAAATAGAAGAATGAGGAAAGGGCGACTTAAAAATTCTCTGTGCCTTTGGTTGGCAGTGGCTCAGCTTGGGCTTGGGCCGCAAATGCTATTTGGGCAATCCTACAGCCAAGGTCTTATACTCTACCAAAAAGGCCGCGTTCAGCAGGCAGAGGACGTTTTGAAAAAGGCGGAAAAAAGCGCAAAGAATGCAGGCGAAAAAGTTGAAATCTACAAACTCTTGGGTATCGTTCAATACATGCAGGGCAACAAATCGGGGGCGGCTCAATCGTTTGCACAATGTTTGGCGATTGATCCCAAACAATCGATTTCAGCGGGTGAAGTATTGGATGAGACCGTAATACCGTTTTTCGAGTCGATAAAGGCAAGCCGGGGTTCTGGCGCAAACGCGGCCGCTGCAGCAGCCCCCGCAGCGACTCATGAGCGGGCTCATGCGGAGTTTCGTTATGGTCGCCAAGTGAAGACGACCATTTTAATTGTCCAAAGTAATGTTCGGGCTTCGGTATATATCGATGAGATTTTGGCGGGAAGTTCTGGAGCTCCTCTTGAAATAAAAGAAGGCAAAATAGAGGTTGCGGTACAGGCCAATGGTTATCGGGCACAAAAGCAGATTCTCCCGATCAGGGCCAAGTACGAAAATATTCTTACCGTGACTTTGGCAAAAGATGAACCTAGAGGAGCAAAGTCTTCAGCCGTTGTTGTAGCGGGCGGATCGCGCAAATCTGCAAAAGATGATATGTTTGCTGACGAGGAACCGGACTATAATCCTAAGAAGAACAAAGGCAAGACTTTGGTTGACGAATTTAATGAAGACAGCGCTTCTGCGGCGCTCGTTGCAAAGCCCGCTTCAAGGGTAAAGCCCAAAGCCAATAAAACCTCTGCAGTGTATCCCAATACCGTTCGTAACTCCTCAGGGGGTAAGCCCAAGACGAATAAGCCCCGTGGCCCGCTCGTGGCTAAAGGTAGCCCATTTGTCGCCATTTTGCCGTTTGGAATTGGCCAGTTTCAAAATAATGATCCGTTATTTGGGTTATTGTTTGCGAGCTCAGAGTTGGCATCACTTTTTGTCTTCGTAAAAAGCAATCAAGAGGCTCAGTCGTCGGAAAGTATTCTTCTGAGTCTAAAGGAGGAGGAAACGGCTTCACCGGGGACTGATCCTTATCGTCAAGACGATATCCGGGCGCAGGAGGCCTATATTTCGCAAATGAAGACTCAAGCGAATTTTTCGTTGGGACTATTTGCTATTTTGCTGATTGCCGGTGCGACTGAGGCTTATATGAATCGCCCTATGGTACGCCGGAGTGTTAGTATGTCGTTGCCTGAAATCAATGGCGGGTATAATGGATATAAGAGCGTATCGACCGGCGCTCGACCGGTACCAGTGACATTTCACCAGGGACTTCGACTTCTGGATACGGGAAATAAAGTAGGTTGGACTGTGGGAGTCGATTTTTAGGATGAGTTTCATAGAAATTTGCAAGAAGTATGGGATTGGACTCACCGGGGGAATAGCTACCGGCAAGACCACTGTAGCCGATATCTTGGTATCACTTGATTATAGAGTCTTTGATGCCGACAAGATTAGTCGAGAGGTCGTGGAGCCAGGGACATCGACCTTGGCGCAAATTGTTCAGAATTTTGGCGGGACAATTTTAAACAATGACGGGACGTTGAATCGAAAAAAAATGCGAGAATTGATTTTCAGTGATTCTAAAAAGCGCCGGTTGCTTGAAACTATTGTGCATCCAGCAATTTCGGATCGTCTGGAAAAAATTTTGCGTAAGGAAGGAATATTTTCAAGTCAACGATTTTGGTTCTATGAGGCGGCCCTACTCGTTGAGACGAAGAGCTACCTGCAGTTTAATTCACTTTGGGTCACTACCTGTGATCAAGAAACTCAGATTGGTCGGCTCATAAAGCGAGACAACATTACACGAGCAGATGCGCTCAAAATCATTCAGACTCAGGCTTCTAACGAGGAAAGGCTGAAATTGGCTTCGTTTGTGCTCGATACGGGCCAGAGTGTCCCTACTCTAACGCAAAAAATCAAAGCCGCCATGCGCGATCTGGAAGCAGGTAGGTCGGTTCCTTCGGTGTAGACTCCGTGGCAGGTCGCGATGATTAGCTTGACGGAATTTGCTAATTCAGACTTTAATGGGGATGAACGATACCCATTTAGGATTTCATTTTGACTAAATTCCGACAGAAGTCGCGTACCAAAGAGCGTTCGGCAGATTCCCCTCCAAGGTCCAAACAGCGCCGGCGAGGCCGGGAGCGATCTCCAGCCGAAAATAGGCCAGATGATGGCTATATAGCTAAATTAATTAAAGAAACACGCGAGTTTCTCGAGGCCAATATCGGGAATAGTCAGGAGCAAAAGCCTGCGAATGGTTTATTGGGGCTCGATCCGTGGCAGGAAGACGCCTACAATGCGCTCCTTGCCAGGGAAAATGTCATTGTGGATGCTCCGACGACGGCGGGGAAAACCCGTGTGGTCGAGACTTTTTTCCGAACTCATCTTGGGGACCGGGATTTTCGTGCTGCGTACACCACGCCAGTAAAATCTCTTTCCAACGACAAAGTGCGTGAATTCCGCGCCATGTTCGGTCAAAACAATGTGGGTATTGCCACGGGAGATATCAAGGAAAATTTGGATGCTCCGATTGTGGTAGCAACCCTTGAGTCCTATCGCAATTCCCTGCTTGGGGTTGAGCCTGATTTAGGTCGCAGGCTGGTGGTTTTTGATGAGTATCATTTTGTGCAAGATGCTAGCCGTGGCAGCGCATGGGAAGAGGCCATTATTCTTAGCCCACCATCGACCCAAATTTTGATGCTGTCGGCGTCGGTCAATAATCCGTTGGAGTTCTGCCGATGGATCGAGAAGATCAAGAATAAACCTTGCAAGCTGATTACGGTAACGAAGCGCCCGGTGCCTCTCGAGCACCTTGTCTACTACCGCGGGGAGTGGGTTTTAGCCCGTGAATTGAAATTGCCTCACTACGATCGGAACGATCCCTTGATGCGGTTTCCCATCGAGCACGATGATCTTGCCGCGTGCTTGAAAAAAATCGAATCGCTCAAGCTCACACCCTGTATTATCTATACCGGGCAAAGGTTGGCCTGTGAATCGATTGTCAATAGGCTAATAAAACACATCGCACCGCTTCCGCGTGCGAAGGCTCAGGAGATCAAAGACAAGCTCGACGCGATCGACAGCGAATTTGATTGCTATAGCTTTTTACCAGCTCAGCTCCGTAAGGCGATCATCATGTATGGCATGGCCTACCATCATTCGGGGCTGGGGCCTCAGGGACGGATCGCCGTCGAAGCCTTGCTAAAGGATGGTTCCCTCAGGTTTTGCGCCGCAACGATGGGCCTTTCGATTGGTATCAATTTCGCCGTGCGCTCCGCTGTGGTGAGCGACTACCGTAGGCCAGGCTCGCAGGGCATGGTGCAGTATGGACCTTCCGAGATCATGCAAATGCTTGGGCGAGCCGGACGGCGAGGGCAGGATAGGCTTGGGTTTAGCCTTTGGGCAACTCCTCAGGCTTACAAGAAATTCGTGCCTGCTGTTCGTGAGGATGCGAATTCGCAGCTTCGCAATGATCCCACAACGTTCTTAGGACTTTTAGGTCGGAATTTGAATCTAGCTCAAATTGAGAGGTTTTATCAGAATAGTTTTCTTAAATTTCAGGCCAAGCAGACCGATCTTAGGCTCTTGCGAAAAGAGGTCTTAGTCAAAGAAATCAATCGGGCGATCAACTGCGCGTCGCCAGCGCACTGCTATGCTAGGCTTCGCGCGAAAAAAGCAGCGGTCTGCCAGGATTGCCAAATTCCAGGACAGACGTATGAATGGATCAAGCGTAACTATACTGGTAATTTAGCTAGTCTGCATTTTCACCTTCACGCGATCGGCGCCATCGATGAGCACGAAAAGCTTTCAGAATTTGGATCTGTGGCGCGTTTTTTTCCGCAGGCAGGTGGGTTGTTGTTCGCCGAAAAAATTGTTGACGGCGATGTAAACCTCGACAACCTGCTTCGTGGAATTGAGCTTATGGCGGCCTTGACCATGGCTCGGTTCAAGGAGCCATCGGTGCCAGCCAAGTATAAGTTTCCGTTTGATGCTGATGCGACGGAGCATCGGATTGAAGAACTCTACCCTTACGACCTTTTTCCCGAAGTCTACGACCCACCTTTTGGCAGAAGAAGCTTTCCGGTGTTGCGTGAGTTTAATCCAAATGCTGCGTATATCGTCAAGGAGTGGTTGCTTGGAGCTGAATATCCAGCTCTCATCAAGGCGGTTTGTCACGAAAAATTCGCGGCGGGGGATGTCGTAAATCTGATCTATCGGACCGCGACATTTGTTCAGAGTTTGGCGCAGACGCGTCTTCCTGAACTCTCCAGTGCCGCCAGAATGCAGTGGGATCAGCTCATGAGACCGCCGCTGCGTCCAAGGCTTAGTTTGGGCGAACCAGAAGAGATCGAACCGGATGGGGAAGTAGGAGGCATAAGCGATGTCGGAAGCGAATCGTCCGATGCTTGATGACAACCAACGAAAAGCAGTGGTTTCGGCCTACGAGGCCCTAAAGCCGTTTCGCGCGATGTTTGGAAATCCGTCGCAGGACCTGTCAGCCGAACCAAACTATGAAGATTTCCGAGCCATGGCTCGGCTCATCGATATTTCGACGCCAACCGAAGTCCTTAGCGACAGACCTTTTTTCGGCCCATGGATTGTATTGGCCAAACGCCTTGCTATGAGGTTTGCTCGGCCTTTGATTAAGGTTCTTTTGAGGCGTCAGATCGAATTCAACGAGCACGTGTACCATGCGCTTCTGTCGATCGAGGTTCTTGGAAAACGGGTCGAGGCGTTGGAGAACGAAGTAAGAAGGCTGAAAGGTGGGGCGGACTCGTGAACGCGGTATCAAGGATTCTTCAGGTTTTGCCGTGCTACCATGAACGCGATGCGATTGGAACCCACACGCGCCATATCGGTGAGCTTATCCAGACTCGTGGATACCAAACCGGTATTTTTGTCGAACTCTTTGACGGCAATCCTGAGACACATCCCCTTGGCGATCTTGCGGGTCGAGTCGATGCGAATACCATACTGATCCATCACTATTCCTCTGGTTCTGGCATACCAAAACTTTTGCTCGATCTTTCGGGTTATAAAATTACCTGCTACCACAACATCACGCCGGCGCATTTTTTCGCGACTCCCGAGGAGGAAATAATCCGTTCCGCTTGTCAAACCGGCCGACTTCAGATGGGAATGGTGAGGCTTAGCACCGATGAGGTTTGGGCTGATTCCGCTTTCAATGCCTTGGAGCTTCAGAACAGAGGGTTTGCGCCGGGCAAAGTATTGCCGATCCTACGCGATTATACAGCGTTGACGAAATTGCCTCGGGAACAGACGTTCGAAGCCGAGTTTGCCGGCAAAAAGAATATTTTATTTGTCGGCAGGGTGGTTCCGAACAAGGCCTTTCACGATTTGATTATGACGTTCAAGATTTATCGCGACACGATCGATCAGAATGTTCGTCTTATCCTCGCCGGCAAAGACAGTGGCCCGTACGGGCCGAGGCTGAGAAAACTATGTGATAGCTTGGGGCTTAGGTGGGGGAGTGAAATAGCGCGGAACGATGTGGTTTTCCTGGGCGCAGTTTCCGATGAACGACTCGCCTCTTGTTACCAGGCTAGCGATGTATTTTTGTGCTTGAGCGATCATGAGGGTTTTTGCGTTCCTCTCATTGAGGCGATGAGTTTTGGGCTACCCGTAGTCGCGCATCGGTCTAGTGTTGTGCCCGAGACTTGTGATAACGCGGCCTTGCTGGTGGACAAGCGCGAGATCGTCGATTTGATCGGAGCCTTGAATCAGGTGCTTAATGATCCTGGACCCTGGCGGGATCGAGTCAAGCGCCGGGCTCTTGACTTTGCCTGGCCCCAACTTGAGCAAAGGTTTTTCGGATTGCTTGATCAAGCGATTCGCGCTGCGACCGATCGCGGACTCCGTTAGAGCCTGTTTAAGAAGGGCCAGTTTTAGATTTTATCAAGGCGACCCGAGAACCGAAGCGCAGTTTATTTGCGCATAAATGAGCATCGGAAGCGCAGGGTCAACGCAGAGAAAATCTAAAACTGGCCCTTTTTAAACAGGCTCTTCGATTACCAAAGGGACTCGGTTATGATCACGTCGCCTCTCCCTGTGACGGGGATAAATCAGCTGGACGCGACCAAACCTGCAGTCGTTGTGTCTGCTTGACAACATCACGGACTTTGAATGGTCGGCCTAGCCTGAGTGTTGCTTTGATCTTGGGTGCGGTCGTCAGCTTACGTAGGTGGGGAACAAAATAGTCCTCGTCGATAAAAGCTGCCAGCCTGAGAGGGTGATAGCTGATGCTGAAAGGCTGCACCACTGCATCAATATCATATGCGAGCTGAAGAGCGCCATAGCGCCAAGGCTTGCTTTCGTACAGGCAGGTTGTGCCGGAAGGAAAAATGCAGACTTTTTCACCCTCAGCGATTCGGTCTTTGACGATGGCTGCGGATTGTTTGCGGGAATCACTATTTTTTCGATCGACAAGTGGCACCCGCAAAAGTCGGATGGCTGAGCCGATTAGGGGCCAGCGGCCTACCTCGCTCTTAGCCAGAAACATAACGGGAGCTTGCGTCATCAGCAGCGGAATATCTAAATAGCTGAGATGATTCCCGACCAGTAGGCCGGGGCCCTTCATGACTTTGCCCTGAAGTGCAATTTCAACGTTGAGATTCCCTAA
The DNA here is from genome assembly GCA_964582405.1 of uncultured Oligoflexales bacterium. Classification (GTDB taxonomy): domain Bacteria; phylum Bdellovibrionota_B; class Oligoflexia; order Oligoflexales; family Oligoflexaceae; genus CAZOSN01. The sequence goes on from CAZOSN010000006.1 coordinate 28,007, forward strand.
GACTCGGTTTGCCCACGCCATCATAAGCTCGTCGCGAACCAGCGGGTCAAAGGCGCCCTGAGGGTCGATGGCTTGGATTGCTTTGCGGTAGTAGCTCAAGGTTATCGCCAAGGTGTTCAGCGTGCGATAGCCCGACCGAAGCGAGGCTACGGGATCGATCATAACCATACCGAAATCTCCGAGAATATCCAAATCTCGTGCTTTGGGGTGTAAGGCGCAGGCGCAAAATCAGCGGTGCGTATCGGGCATACGAGAAGATGATTTTAGTACCTGCAACACAGCGCCGCACAAAGGTTTGGCGATTGCAGTAAAAAAATTGCCGACCCCGAGTTCAGTGCAAGAACCCGACGGGCCGGCTTGCGGTCCAATATTTCTTAAGGCCGCTCGATAACTGTCGCTATCCCCTGCCCCATGCCAATGCACATCGTCGCAACCCCGAGTTTGATCTGCTTTCGCTTCATGATATGAAGCAAAGTGCCCACGATCCGCGAGCCCGAGCATCCAAGCGGGTGGCCCAAGGCGATAGCACCACCGTTGAGGTTGACTTTTTCGTCCATGACTTTGAGGATGCCAAGATCCTTGAGCACGGGTAGTGACTGGGCCGCGAAGGCCTCATTGAGTTCAAAAGCGCCTACCTCATCGATCGATTTTCCAGCCTGCTTCAGGGCCTTTTTAACGGCGGGGACTGGGCCATAGCCCATGATCGATGGATCCACGCCTGCTGTTGCCATGCCGCGGATCACTCCCAGAATTTCGAGCCCGAGTTCGTTGGCTTTGGCGCGGTCCATGACAATACAGGCCGAAGCGCCATCGGAAAGCGCTGATGCGTTGCCCGCAGTGACTGTTCCTTTGGGATCGAACACTGGCTTCAAAGCAGCCAGGGCCTCAAGTGTGGTCTCAGGACGGATAACCTCATCCTGATCTACTAAGATTTTGAAGCCATTTGCGTCGTGACCTTCCATTGGAATGATCTCATCCTTGAAATAGCCTGCTTTGGTGGCTTCATAAGCTTTTTGATGCGAACGAAGCGCGAACTTGTCCTGGTCTTCGCGCTTGGTCATGTGCATGCGACCCAACATCTCGGCTGTCACGCCCATAAGGCCCGAGGCTTTTGCATAGTATTTGCTGCCTTGCGGGTTGGGCGAAATCCCATGGTCCATGGGCACATGGCCCATATGTTCCACACCACCGCAGATGTAAACATCGCCCAGACCGGCCATAATATTGGCGGCTGCGATATGAATAGCCGACATCGACGAACCGCATAGGCGGTTTACGGTCTGGCCGCCCACTTCGACAGGAACTGGACTCATCAGACCAATAAAACGAGCGATATTAAATCCTTGTTCGAGCGTCTGCTGCACGCAACCCCAGATGATATCATCGACCAAGGCGGGCTTTAATTTGGGATTGCGCTCCAGAAGTCCACGCACCAAGGCTGCCGAAAGGTTTTCTGCGCGAACATTGCGAAACACGCCACCCTTGGACCGGCCCATCGGGGTTCGCGCGGCATCTACAATCACTGCTTCTCTCATGACACTACTCCTTTTATCGCCCCGATTTAGGCGTCATAAAATTTTTGGTTTTTTTCGGCCATTTTTTTGATCAAAGGTGCGGGCTCATAGAGCTTGCTAAGCGTCTTGTACGCTTCGGCCTTGGCCACGAACGTTTGAGCGCCCATGCGGTCTAGCTCGCGCAGCAAACCACCTCGAAACGGAGGAAACCCGATCCCATAAACCAGAGCCAGATCAAGCTCGACCGGCGTCTCGATGATTTTTTCGCTGAGGCAGAGTGCGGCTTCGTTCCACATAGGTATCATCATGCGCTCAACAATTTGCTCATCGGTCACGTCCTTTTTGCCGATCACAGCCTGGCTCAGTAAGGCCTCGACGCTCGGGTCCGATACTTTCTTTTGCTTGCCTTTGCGGTCTTGCTCATAAAGGTAAAATCCGCTGGAGGTTTTTTGGCCGAACCGGCCTTTGTCCTTTAGCAGTGCGATCACTGGCTTGCGTGGGTATGACATGCGCTCTGGGAAACCTTGGCTCATGACATCGGCGGCATGCACCGCGGTATCGATTCCGACGACATCGAGGAGGTAGCAAGGCCCCATAGGCCAACCATAGTTTTCCATAACCTTGTCGATGCGCTGGTAATCCACGCCATCTTCAAGCAGGCCGTTTAAACCGCCAAAATAAGGGAACAGAATTCGGTTGACCAAAAATCCTGGGCAGTCGTTGACGACAATCGGCGTCTTGCCCATTGCTTGGGCATAGGCAACGGTGGCAGCTATGGCCTTGGGGCTAGACTTTGCGCCGCGGATGACCTCAACAAGAGGCATTTTATGCACTGGGTTGAAAAAATGCATTCCGCAGAAGTCCTCGGGACGAGCAAGATTCTCTGCTAGCCGAGTGATCGAGATCGTCGAGGTGTTACTGGTCAATATGGTACCAGGCTTGACGGCGGCCTCAACCTCTTTGAGCACCGAGGCTTTGATTTTTTCGTTTTCCACCACGGCTTCGACTACGATATCCGTGCCTCCGAAGTCGCTGTAGGTGAGCGTGGGCGTGATCGATGCAAGCACCTTGCCCATTTTTTCTGGCGTCAGACGTTTGCGCTCGATCTGGCCAACGAGCAATTTATTGGCTTCGGAGAGGCCAAGATCAATCGCCTTGCGGTTGATATCTTTCATGATAATTGGGGTTCCGGTCGATGCCGACTGGTAGGCGATGCCGCCACCCATGATGCCAGCGCCGAGAACGGCGGCTTGCTTGATTTCTTTTTCAGCATGCTTCGCTGTATCTTTTGACTTTTTCTTGATGAATTGGTCAGCCAGGAAAATACCGACCAAGCTATCGGCTACCGTGGTCTTGGCTGAGGCAATGAACCCCTTGACCTCATGAGGGATCGCCTGATCTCTTGTCATGCCAGCGGTTTTTTGCATCACTTTGATGGCATCGACAGGTGCTGGGTAGTGGGGACCGGCCTTAGCTTTGACAAAGCCTTTGCCGCCTTCAAATACCATGGCGCTTTCGACCATTGTGCGCAGCTTGAGAGGCGAGGTTTTTTCTTCACGGCGCTTTTTCCAGTCGATCTTTCCGGAATTAGCGAGTTTCAACATATGCAAACCGGCTTCTCGCAGTTTTTCGGGTTCGACCACCGCGTCGATGGCACCGAAGTCCAATGCCTCCTGCGGCTTGTAGCTCTTAGCCCCCGCGATCCATTCAATTGCATTGTCAGCACCTATCAATCGCGGGAGGCGGATCGTGCCGCCCCAACCAGGGAAAATACCTAGTTTCGTCTCTGGTAGTCCGATCGAAGCCTGAGTAGAGGCCACCCGGAATGTCGCGGCGAGGCAAATTTCGAAGCCACCACCCAGCGCGATGCCATTGATTAAGGCCACAGATGGCAAATTAAGGTCTTCTAGGTCATTAAAGATTTGGTGGGCACCCATCATCCAGTCGGTCAATTCAGCCTCGGTTGTGGCAAAATTTGTGCGGAATTCCATGATATCGGCACCCACGACAAACACCGATTTGCCGCTTGAGATCAGCAGACCTTTGATTGCTGGATCGCTTTTCACGGCATCGACGGCGCGACGCAGATCATGCAGGGTTTGTCGGTTAAATTTGTTGACCGATTCGCCTTTTAGATCAATCACGAATTCGGCAAAGCCATCGCTTGTTAGCTTGGCTGTTACGGCTGAACCTTCGAAGAGTGTTTTCTCCGCCATACTGCTAAGACTCCCTTATTACTTCTTTCTCATTGCTTCACTCTGTTCCGTAGAAAGAGCCCTTACCATAATGGAAAATGCGCCAAAGGCAAACTATCTAGCGATTTTATTTTTAAATAAACATACAACTGAGTTTGGCGTATCAGACGCCAGGGAGAGGCGCGTGTGGTTGCAAAACTAGGTCAGCATAGTATTCCGGCATTATGGCGAAGGATGCTCGATCCTGATGTGTTTGAGCTTCATTTTCCTGACGAAAAAGAAGCTACCTGCTCAAATTGCCCGTCCGTTGTGAAGCACGGCTTCACGCAGCCCTACCGCTGCTGCACTTACATCCCGCGCATCCCAAATTTTCTGGTCGGAGCGGCTTTAGCTGACCCCGCGACTGCGCCGTTTGCCCGTCGCGGGCTTGAAAGGTATGGACTACCCGATGGCGTTCAGGTTGGCCCCTTGGGCTATAAAAACAGCTTGGCTGAATATGGACGGAATCAATACGGCAAGTCGGCAGTGATTCGGTGCCCATTTTTGGATGCGGACCTCGGACGGTGCGGCATCTATGCTTACCGCAATTCGGTCTGCAGCACCTACTTTTGCTGGAACGATCATGGCATGCGCGGTCATATGTTTTGGGAAAAAGTTCAGGGGCTCATGGGGCAAATAGAAACGGCCTTGGCGCAGTGGTGCATCACCCAACTGGGAGGTGACCTCGACCATTATTTCGGCGTCTGGGATTCTATGGCGCTTGAGCTCGATGCCTGCTCAGATCAAGAGGGCTGGGCAAAGTCTATAAAGGAGCGGTTATTTGAGTTTTGGCAGGGTACAGACGAGGAGTTTTTTGTGGCCTGCCATAAGCTCGTCAGCGACCCAAAGCACGATCTTTATCAGATCGCACGCGGCTTCCAACTCAAAGACTCACGCAAATTTAATAGCGCGTTTTATGCGTGGCTGCCCGAGTCCATGCAAACCGAGCTCGACAAGCCACGCGATGAGATCGGACGACCGATTGCAATTGATACGCTGTGGTACGAGCTCAAGCTCTATCATCGCAACCTTTGGCAATTGCCCTTTGGCGAGTCTGCACATGGCCTTAGTTCGCGTGCCAAACTTGCCCCCAACCCTGGCGCCGATGCGGTTGATCAGTTTTATCGCGATAGACCCATGAAGTTGACTTTTCGGGCATCCGGCTCACCAACTGAAATCCAATTTGAAATCTATCTCACCCACCTTGAGTCCAAGGCGCTCGAGCTTTTTCAAAAGCCACAGGTGTTTGATGCAAGTCTTTTCGAAAAGGCTGAAATTCGCGCACTCAAGTCGCCTAGGACCAAGCTTGCGGAGTGGTTGCGCCTTGGGCTTCTGGAAGAATCCTGATCACCAGCAGATTGAGGCATGCATTTTGCTTGTGCGTAGGTTTTAGGCCGCAAGAAGTTCACCCTTGTGGATTGCCTCTTTTGGGAGACTGTGCTGTATGACAGGTAGTCCTGTAAGTAGATTCGGCATGGGAGTTTTTGGCGCCTCGTTAATCTTGGCAACGGGAATAATGGTCGGGTGGTTTTTTGAGTTGGTCCCGTTAATTGAGGTGTCTCCTCCCTACGCGCCTGTTCTCGTGAACAGTGGCGTGGCACTTTTTCTGGTGAGCCTAGGCTTTCTCTCTCTCAATACGCAGTTTCGAAAGGTCTGGTCAGCGGCCTTTGTCAAATTTTGTTTTATTTTTCCCATCTTGTGGGGAGCCCTGGTTATCGTAGAAAGCTTGGTAGACCTCAACTTCCCTCTAAAAACTATTTTCTTTCAACGTGTTGCACCCATAAATACAGCGTATGGCATCAATCCCAAAGTATCACCTTATACGGGGATTGTTTTTCTGTTTCTGGGGCTATCTGGCCTTCTGACTTTGACCCGCAAAACCTTCGCGGTACAGGTTGGACGATTTATTTCAGGATTCATAGTTTTTACAGCCGGCGTCGCGACGACATTTGGCTATATTAGCGGAATATCGGCAGGGCAATATTGGTCCGATACCTCACAGATGTCGCCGCAAATAGGCTTTGCAGCCACGATTATTGGATTTTATCTCCAATTAAACAGCGTCTTAGCAGATGAGAAACGTTCTTCATCGCAAAGGGTGTATTTCGCCGCTTCTTTGCCGTTTTTTGTTTTCCTTGGGACTGACTTAGGCGTGTGGAACACGTTAAATCTAGACCGCAATCTTCGGTTGAAAGAATACCTAAGAATAGCAGAACGCGATTTTTCAGGGGAATTGGTAGAAGCGCTGCAGAGAAGTGAGAGCGAATTCAGAGCTATTTTTCATTTTTGGAACAATCAGAACTTTACAGGTGATCTCTCGAGCGGTTTGGTTACGTTTGTCAACCAAAATATCTATGTCGATTTTTTATCGGTAACCGACCAGGATAGGAGCAGCCATTTATTTATCTCAAGTGAAAAAGACATAGCGCCAGAAAACGTAGCAGATGTAATTGCGACTCTCCATCTTGACACAACAAATCCAGCCTCTATCTACACGAACAACCTGGGTGGTCAGCTAGGCGGCCATATCTTGTATATGATCCGGTTTCCTGGGGCAGACGACAAATCTTGGCAGTTAGCTATCGAGGGAATAGATTTTAGACAATTAATCAACGCCATTGCCGATCGATTTGTAAAAGATGGGTTGGGATTTCATTTGAGCGATTCTAATCACGTCTACTACCAATCTGCATACCCGATCCCCAACGATCAAGCGATGGCGACAGAACTCAACTTACTATCGGGGAATCTAAAGTTAAAAGTCCTAACATTCCCGATTCGGAGCAGATTGCCTGCTGTTGATTCAAATCTCGACCTCATTCTTCTAATTCTTGGGGTAGTTACGGCGATCTTATCCTTTTTAGCGGCCAAGTTCCTTACAGAATTGAAGTTGAGTGAAAAGGACTTAATGAGGACACGCCAGGCTGCAGACGAGGCCAGTCAGGCAAAATCGCAGTTTCTTGCGAATATGAGCCACGAAATACGAACGCCGCTCAATGCTATAAGCGGATTTTCTGAATTGATGGCTCTCAATCCGTGCCAGAATACCGTGCATCAGAAATCAATCAATGGGATTCAAAGAAATTCAAGCCTTCTCAAGGATTTAATTCAGGACATTCTCAATCTTGCAAAAATAGAAGCAGGTCATATTGAAGTCCAAAAAGGTCCGGTTTCCTTGGTTGACCTGGGTGTTGGCATTTATTTGGCATTAGATTCAAAAATTCGCACCCAGGGCATCGAATTTGAATTTCGATCACGCGGAGAAATCCCCGAGGTGATCATTACTGACTTTGTTAAATTGCAGCAGATCATATTGAACATAGCGGGGAACGCCCTTAAATTTACCGAATATGGTTTCGTTGATATCTGCTTTTTGGCTGATCGTGAATCAGGTCGACTAGAAATTGAAGTCAAAGACAGCGGAATAGGTATTAGCGAAGAGAATCAGAAGCACCTCTTTGAGCCCTTCGTCCAAGCTGATGGATCGATTGCGCGCAAGTTCGGGGGTACGGGGCTTGGTTTGGTATTATCTCGAAACCTAGCTCGGCATCTGAATGGAGATTTGATTCTGAAGGCTAGCAAGCCGGGGATTGGAAGTGTGTTCTTGATTTCTATTGCCATGGAGGTGGCTCCTCAATCTCCATGGATAAAAGACCTTTCAGAAAGAATTAAGGTGCGCCTACAAAGAAATATCACTACCGAAACCAATTTACCGCAATTCAACGGAATTCGAGCCCTTGTGGTCGATGACGCCGATGATAGCCGGCTAATTACGGTGAGCTTTCTAAAGATTATGGGCATCGAAACCCGTGAGGCTTCCAATGGAACGCTCGCGATCGAGGAGTACAAAAATTCCAGATTTGATTTTGTTCTTATGGACTTGCAAATGCCTGTTCTGAATGGATATGCTGCCTTCAGAGCAATACGGGAAATAGATAACAAGGCCTCGATCATAGCCTTAACGGCGAACGCGCTTCAAGTCGAAAGGGACTATTGCCTCGACCTAGGATTTTTCGACTACTTAACCAAACCCATGTCGATGCATGATCTAAAAATATCGTTAGAGAAACTTCTATATAACAAGTCGCCTTCAAAAAATTCGATCGCTTCTCTCAGTGATGATATCAAGTCAAAGCTGCTCGATGTTTTTTTTGAAAATACCGATAAGCGTTTACTTAGGATACTTGCAGGTCTCCAATCCAAAAATTTTGTGGATATTATCGAGGCAGCTCATCAAATCAAGGGGATTGCGAGCTCAGTGGGGATGGAAGAATTAACGAGCATCGCAGCAGAATTAGAAGCTATTGCATCCGAGAAACAAGAATCTAAAATCCACGAGCTTGAATTAAAATACCGGCGTTTGAAAGAGTTGTATGAATCAAGAAAAACCTCCTTGGCAACCAAGACGACGCCTCAGGTCGTTGTGTCTTAGCTTTTTCAGTCACCCGAGCAGGAGCTAACAATCATCTTATTTGCAACGGTACTTATGCCAAGCAAAGCCAGCTTGGTCCTTCAGACCGGGACACGCGCCCAGGACCTCCTGCACGCTTGAACTGTCGCATTTTGAAATGGCATGGATTAGCTTCTTCTGGTTCTGTGCTTCACATGTAGTCCCCATAACCGTGGCTGGAACTATAGAAGTGGGGTATGCCTTGCTCAAGTACCTTCGCGAGGCCCATTCGTTGGTGTTTGCAGAAATCTTCATCCATTTGCTGTTGTTGTCAAACTCCTGAACCATCTCGCCAAGTTTGAGGCTGCGGACCACGGGATACTTGAGTCCAGGTCCCGAGCGTACGGCGAGAACCGAGGCATTCACGACCTTATACATTCGGCTCTTCTGAAGTTCGAGCGCAGCCTTCTCGGCAGCTTCCTGCTTGGACTTAGCTTCGGCAAGTTCTGCTTTTTTCTTTGCTTCATCAGCGGCCTGTTTTTTTGCTGCTTCGTCAGCCGCTTTTTTTTGTTCGGCTATCTTCGCCTGCTCCATTGCCTGCGCCTGTGCCTTCTGCTCCGCAATCTTTTTTTCTTCCTCTGCCTTAGCCTTATCCGCTAAAGCTTTAGCCGCAATCTCTGCACTGTCATCCTTTGGCGGTTGCGGATTGACTGCTTCCTGGGCATCGGTTTCTTCTTGTTCCCCCGAGGAGCACGCAGTTGCAGTGGCTACTACGACTAATAGGACTGAAATATGTGTTCTTATTCTCATAGCCATTCTCCACTTAGCCAGTCGCTTCTATAATGACTCTCTTTAAATACTCTCTTTAATGACTCTCTTTCGGAAGAATGCCGCATATATTTATCCCGGCTCTTTTCTAAGGTGTTCTTGGCAATCTACTGCGCCTTGAGTTGATGATCTCAAAGGCGTCCTATTGAAACGAAATTTGCTCTTTTTTGGAAAATTCTCAAATTTTGTCTGCATGTGTTTGGCTATATTACTTGATTACTTGCGATTACTTGCGCAATGAAATCTCTCTCATGATCTCAGTTTGGATTTGCTGAATCTCGAGAAGCCGCTGCCACTGATGCGACATCAATTGATCTAGTTTTGCCCTGAGGTATCGGATCTCAATCTCGGCTTTTAGATTGACCTGATAGTCAAGCTCTGATCTCATCCTATCTTTAGCTTCTTGGCGATTTTGGCTCATCATGATGATAGGGGCTTGAACTGCCGCCAGGCATGAGAGGACAAGGTTCAGAAGGATAAAGGGGAAAGGATCGAATGCCTTAAGTGTTCCCAAATAAGCGTTTATCCCTATCCATGTTGCCAATATGAGAAAAAAGCCAATAATGAAGGGCCAGCTTCCACCAAAGTTGGCTATCTTATCCGATAGCCTCTCGCCAAAATTCAGGTCGCGGTCAAAAGATCGGTTGAGGTTTTCGCTCAAGATATCCTGTTGTTTGAGGCTTTCGATGACATCCTGCTCCACTTCAGTTAGAGCACCGTGCTCGGTCTGCAGGATACTCTCAATATGCTTCAGCCGAATGTCGTTGAGATCATCAAAACAGATAAAATCGTGATCAGAGATTTCTGGTCGCAGGTTTTTGATTGTGTCGCGGATGGCGTGACGGACGAGCTCAAAAGGTAGACCCTCCGAAAGCTTTTTTGTATGATGACAAACGATGCAGCGGATAGTTTTGTGGGTTGCCGATGGTTCCATGCTAAACTCCTAGCGTTATAGTGAAACAAGACAGGATAGCGAAAAATTTTCGTTCCACGTTTCCGTCCTTCCGTGGTGCTGCGATGCATATTTTTACCATAGAAGCGCGGAAGGACGGAAATGCAGAATCTTACACAACGCAGCCAGAAGCCGACCAGGGAGTTCTCAGACGGAACCTAGAGGCCACGGCAACTCGGAATAATTTTTAGAGCCGGGATGAAACGCTACAGGTGTATTTATCTTGAACCCTAATCTCATAAATCGCATCGCATGCATTCTCATTGAGATCCTCCAGATTGATCAAGCCCTCTTGTATCATCTGAATCATCGACCAGTAAATAGGCACGAGATCCTGTTGGAGTTTGGTCACAACAGACATTGGCTTTTTGGGATTACCTCGGCCAAAACCGTTTTCACAGACCTGATCGTTCCAAATCGATTGGTAGGACATGTTATTTGTCTTGGTGAGAGATTGCCACAAACCTGCAAGAAAGCCAGTGCGATCCTCGCCAACCGTGCAATGGAAGAATATTTTTCGATCGCTGCTTTGCGCGACTTCTTTGATAAACTGCAGAGCGGCTACCGATTGCCGGCAGGCTTTTCCATAGTCCTTAATATCTTTCCACTCAAATGGAATTTGCCTCACGTTGGGATAATTTAGTCCGAAAGATTTCAGTTCGGAAACTTCTTGTTTGATTTCGTTATTGACGGGATTCTTAAAAATCAAGACGTCTGTCACGCCAAAATCAATGAGCTCCTGGATTGATTTGTTGGGAGCCATCCCCCTTAGGATTTTTCCTTCGCGGTCGATGATGTGAGTATTGGGAATGGTTATACCATCGACCGTCGATGCAAACGGCGAGGTCAGTCCAAAACCATTTGATGATAGAAAAACGATCGAAAAGATGAACGGTGGCAGTATGCGGGATTTCATACCCTCTCCTTTAGAGTTAGTCTAAGAAATTACGGCAAATTAAACACCCAACCAAAATTCGTCCCTGACAGCCCACTAGATCATCAGCTCGCGCAGGGTCAATCTAAAGTTGAGCTTTTGTTTATTTCTGCGGATTTTCGTGAAGGGCCACAAGCATTGAGCATAGCCATACACATTTTTACTTTCGACATTTGGTGCTTTGGGAGCGAAAGAACGTCATGGTGCGGATCGTGGATGGATGCGAAAGTTTTGGCTGAATTTTGCGCAAAAACTGGGATCAAAATTCCAGCCGTTTTCTATCTATTAACTAGTCCCTGGCGCGAAAGCGCCAGGGACGTATCCTGACGACCGCAGGGAGGAGGGATCTCCTTAGGTCGATGAAGATAAGGAGGGATCTCCTTAGGTCGATGAAGTTAAGGAAACATCTGGAAATCTAGGGTAATCCGTGGGAGATCCCTCGCCTCCGGCTCAGGATACGACTTTGGCGCTTTCGCGCCAAAGTCTAACTAGGGATTGAATTTTTCGTAGTAATTTTAATCAAGCTGCATTGGCATTATAGTTGCTTGTGGCTGGTTCTACCAAAAGATTAAGGAGGAATCGATGAACTGGTTTAGAAACTCAACAAGAGCATCTCTTGCCGCTATAAAGGGAGCGGCGAATACTTCGCCTATGCCGCAAGGCGAGCAGTGGCCTATCCGGCTTAAGCCAAGCAACCTAAGAGCTAGCCATGAACTCGATCCGCGAAAACAAAGGCCATCTGTGGTCGAGCGGATTCGTGATAGCATCGCCAATCACTGTGCGGACAAGGTTGTCCGTTGGGTGAAAAGCATTGCAGCCAAGGAAGGCAATGTGCAAAGGATCGAAGGCGAAATGAAGCGGTTCTTCGTCAGGTTGCGCATGATGGACAACAACGGTCAATTCGTTCCCGAGCTTAAGGACTATGCCGAGAGGTTGATGCCAAATGACCTGAAACTCGGCGAGATTGAGGAATTCATCGATGAGATCAAGCGTGTCAATGTCGAAAACTCCAACCTCAAGGACCTTTTGAACCTTCTGAACGAAGAAAAAAGACGAGATTTGGTCATGGGACCTGGTACCTTCGCAAAATTTATCGATCAGGTTCAGTCTGATGAGTTTCGGGAAGGAATAATGCCAGAGGTGCTTGGGTTTGCCTTGAGTCTTGAGCGAATTACCAAACTCATGGGCGATGACATCGAATTTGTAACCAAAGTGGTGAAGCTTTGGGAATCCGAAGGAGAAAAGGTAGATTTGAAGGGAGGCCTTCCCTTTGCAGAAAGGGTCAAATTTGAGTCCATCCTCAAGCCGATCAAGGATTTTCAGACCCGCGTCCGCAAAGGTGAAATCGAATCGGATTACGGCAATTTCTTTTTGCCTATGAACATTCTCGAAGCGGGGTCTTATGACTTTGCGATGGGGAATTGGGACAATGCCTCGGCCGCCAGGAAACTATCTTTCTCCGTGCCGGGAAATGAAGTGGATGAGCGAACTGGTGCTGGACCCACTCGGATCGGAAAAAATCCACCTATGGTTGAGACCGGAATTGATTATCAGGAGTGGTATGACGACAATTACGGGTTCTGGAACGCGTCGTTTTGTTCGCAGTTTGAATCAGCTCCATTTCTTTTTATGAAACTTATGATCCCGTCTGTTGCAGGCTACCATCCCGAGCAAGGCAGCAACGATCTGTCAAAGCCTAGGCGATACATCTACAACCGGGTTAACGCACTGATGGCCTATCTTTTTTCCAGCGGATTTGGTTTCGCTGATATGAAAGCGGGGAAAATAAGTTGGTACAACATCGATAGGCCGATTGCGACTCCTTTTAGCGATGCCGGCTTTCACCGCTTGGGGGGAAAATACGCCCTCAAGGCAGTGGAACGCTATTGGACCGCTGTGGAATATGCAAAGAGAAAAAATTAGACCTGCTCTTCATCAATTCGACCCATCAATTCGACCCATCAATTCGACCCATCAATTCGACCCATTGACTCGACAATTCCTTCGACCGGCCGCTTATGGGGAGGCCGCTTATGGGGAGGCCGCTTATGGGGAGGCCGTTTGGTTTAAAGTCGGATTCCCGGGCAAGCCTCTCAACCGATTTCGGGTTTTTCAAGGTCGGTGAGCAGGCTGTAGTAGGTGGCAAGAAATTCATCGGTGTGATTGGTTTCGCCTGCGACATACTTTTTCGTGGCGACGTTCGAGCGGAAATTTGGATTGCGGATCTCCCATAGCATGGTCACGGGATGATCCGAGGCATTCAGGCTCGCTCGTTCTGGATAGAAAACTTGCTTCGTTACTTCGCGAATTTTGCCATAACTCGTAGGGTAATTATCATTGTAATAACTGATATTGCCACAGGGAATAAGATCTCTGACGCTTTCGTTTAGATTACGCTCAAGACCCGAACGATTTTCCTTTAAGTAGCGGATAATCTCCGCTAAGTCCTTGGCATCAGTGGAATCGATAGGTAGATCGGCTATTGATCGTTCTAGCGCGAGATCGATCGAATTCAAAGCCGCATCCGTGACAAGGCTAATCTTGCCAGATCCGCCAGGTTGCCCAAAGATCAATTCGAGTTTGTGCTGATCGTGGACGGTAAGACCTGGATGATCTTCGATGCGGAGGAAATCTCCAGGGTAAGATCTCGGTCTTACCCCATAGAATTTTTTAAAAGCGTCTTTGCGCCACTCGTTTAGAGTTTTGTTGTTAGGGAGAGGCAGCTTGCCTGACTCCGCGTCTTCCACAGTGAAAAGATCATCGAAGGCACTCGCTGCATAGAACCATATGGCGAAATTGAGCCACTCCCAAAGCTTTTTTCCCTGGCTACTATTTAACCCAAGTTTTGCCATGACTAGCGGCGTTTGTTTCATACTCTCCTGGAACATTGCTTTTGGAATTTCGTAGAGGCCATGTTCCAATTGCATCAAAATCCGACTGGTATCACGCAAAGGAATTCCAATCGTCGTCTGCACGCATGGCCTTCTTCTAAGGTGACCTTTTTTGAACTGTAGGGCATCGGAGGAGAAGCTCTTGGGGTCTACCTCTTGGCCCGACCCTGCCACGGCCTGGTAAAAGTCGCGGATTCGCGACAAACGGTTGGCAAAGTCCTGTACGGTTGCCGCAGGGGTTGTTACTGCTTCAACCAGCGCATTGCGCTGACCTTTGCCATTCGGCACCTCGGCTACCAGATCGACCAACCGTTTGGACGATGCTTGGTCATCGATGTGTCCGAGGGAGTCTCCATGAAACACGCTTTTTTTGGTTAGGGCGCGGACACCGACGAGTTCGACCTCCTGTCCTATCGAGATCGGGGTACTGGCTTTGAGCGGGCCTAGATTTAGCAGTTTATTGAGAGAAACATAAATTGTCTCGCCCGAGGCAGTCGCATTCGCCCTGATGTATTCGTCCAAACGTGACGCCAGGTCTTGAGGTAAGCTGTTTTCATGAATGAATTCGTCCAACCAAACATTGGTCGGCGGTCTATTGAGGTCTTGGATCATGGCCGTAAATTTGCGTCTGTGCTGGGCCGTGTTGAGGTAAATGACAATGTAAAGGGGACTTTTTGAGGTCTCTGCTGGGTTGATCGCCGCGGATTTTGAGCCTTGAGCCGCAAGTTGAGCTGAAGCAGAAGGTTTTGGCTCTCTTTTTGGCTCTGAATCGTTCTGCCGAGGTTGTCTTCCAAAGATCCGGCGTATGTTGCTGCAAAACATAGGGCTCAGTCCTTGGATCCTGTTGTTGTAACATCAAGAAATTAAAAGATATTCCTCCAGCCGTCCGCTTGCGACCGCTGGTCAACACCTTACTGTAAACTTATATTTGTTTGATTTCAAGCCAAAAATAGTCTCATGGTTCGCTAATCCGAGAGCCAGTCTTAAGGCCTGGAGCAAAGGTTAGCCGCCACCGGTAATGCTATTTGTGCTCAAAAGGATGAAGCGTGCCATTCTCATGCTTGATCGAATGGCCGCTTTTAAGGTGAATCTTTTGACCCGATTCATGATGAAGAACAGCATGACCATGCACGACCTCAACATGCATAGAACCACTCTTTGGGCGGTGGATGATCGTGTGACCGTCGCTATGGATCGCAGCGCAAAATAATCGGTAATTCATGAGCAGCGTTGCAATAGTTCAAGGTCCGGGCGTTAAAGTCGATGATCGCAACTATAAGACACCGCATATTGCCGCCACCCCATGCCGCAGTAGGCATCCTGCATCCCGCTGACAGCATTCAGCACCAGCGCTCAATCAAGGATCAAATTTCCGCTGCGGCAGCGGCGGTGGCGGGTAGCGGCCGATTATCAGATTCCAGTAGTGCCACGATCTAGGATCAAAAATACCCGGCGGAGCATTGATAATGCCTTCTTCGAACTCCTCCTGGGAAAGATACTTTCTTAGAACTTTGACATCTTCATGGGTACCGTAGGTCAGCACATGGGCGATAAAATGAATGGAATCAGCGATGGCCTGATCGGGCGATTTAAACCAAACCGTTTTCTTGGCGACGTCCACTAATTCAGTGGTGTAAGGTAGAGGTTTCATATCATCTCAGCTTTGGCAGACGGTCCAAGTCAACGCCCTTGACGGCCTGGCTCAGGCGAGATTTTACCACTTGGGACAGAGAAGCGAGGTCGCCCTCACCAAAGTAGGCGAGAGCTTTAAGGGTAAGCTGCGGATTGAAAGAAGTTCCGAAAATTGCCTTTGCCGCTGCTAGGCCCTTTGCTAAATCAATTCCAGCCATGATGATGGCGTCAATATCTATATAGTCCTTGGCCTCGGCCCGCTGCTGAACCGCCAGGGCTTTCATTGCCGCAAGATCAAGGAGAGACGCGACATTCAAGCGATTGTCACTTGCCACCTCAGAGGGCAACAACGGAATTATTTTGGGTAAGGCAAAAAATGAAACCTTTACCGGATCACCGCGATCAACGATGCATGTTAACGTATTTCTCTGCTGCTGAATAATTTGAGCATTGGCCAAAATGCCAATTTCCCCATAAAGAGTCCCAGGATCAAAGGGCGTAAAGGTAAAGAAATCAAAGTCAACCGACTTACGATGCCCAAGGCGGAGGGCTATCGCTGTCCCACCATAGAGGATAAAATTCTTGGGAATGTCGCCCAGCTCTCCCCAAAGTGCACTCTGTGCTGGCGGCAAAGTAGATAATACAGGTCGAAATTCATCCACAAACAAGTCCCGAAATTTCATAAAGCCGGAATATACCTGAATACAACCTTGCAATTTTAAGCCTATGGGCTAAAAAATGGAAGAATTTTGCTACGCCAGAAGGAAAATATCCCCCTAGCCGCGTGGTAGTTTCTTCTGAGAATTCAAAAAGCGGCATACCCTACAATCTTGCTCAAAGGTAAAGAGGTCGGAAAATCAAACGTCAACACGCCATCCCGATCCCGACTACCATCGAGTGCTACAACGACCTTCGACTTTGAAAAAGTGGACGCCTTTCAACTTTCTCTGAAAGCCATTGATTTATGCATGAGGATCATTGCAAAGATGCCTCGAGGTTTTAAGGCCTGGAGCAAAGGTTAGCCGCCACCGATAATGCTATTTGTGCTCAATAGGATGAAGCGTGCCATTCTCATGCTTGATCGAATGGCCGCTTTTAAGGTGAATCTTTTGACCCGATTCATGATGAAGAACAGCATGACCATGCACGACCTCAACATGCATAGAACCACTCTTTGGGCGGTGGATGATCGTGTGACCGTCGCTATGGATTTTATGCCCATCGACGGAAATACTCATTTTACCATGTGCTTCGATTCTGCCCGCTTTAACATGAACATGCGCATGGCCGTTCTCGCTTTTGACCTCGACCAGCGAATTTGCATCAATATGAAGTTTGTCGTTTGAAGGATAGCTAACCAAACCCCGGGAGTCGGCATCGCTAAAAACCTCGTCATTGGGGTAGAGTGGCTCTCCTTCCCGAAGTTCCTCGAAAACCAGACTACCGAAGCGTTTCACCTTTAGCGTCTTGTGGGCATGCTCAATTTTTGCAATCGGATCAGTTTTAGGTGGAGCCATATAATGGGCCATCAGTTTGCTATCGAGATCAAATGTCAAGACACAAATCAACCCGATAAAAAGTGCCAAGATCAGACCGAGCCCCAGACGCTCTCCAAGCGATGACTTGTCGCTCATGCGCAGCGCCCCACGATAAACGTTATATCGTCATCGCGGCCGGCTGGGGTCGAAAATTCGAAGGCTTCTTCGACGATCAAATTTTTGATGTCTTTGACGTGTCGATGAGCATGCCGCTTGATATTACGAACAAAATGATGCTCGCCCCATTCCACATCATTCGCATCACGGCACTCTAAAAGTCCATCGGTGTAGAGGTATAAGATGTCATCTCGAGTTAGTTGAGTCGTATGATCATGATAGACTGTATGTGAGCTCATACCCAGGCATGAATCAGGGTCGCCATCGAGAACGATTAGGTCTGTGTGACCTTCCTTAGGATTGCAGCGCAAAATAATCGGTAATTCATGAGCAGCGTTGCAATAGTTCAAGGTCCGGGCGTTAAAGTCGATGATCGCAACTATAAAAGTCATTTTTACTCGTCCAAAGGCGGCATTCGTTATGGCCTGATTCAGGTAGTGCATAAGTTCGCTGGCTTTTGGCTTGCTTACTTTTTCTTCCTTCCCTTTTTGCATGAGCGTTGTGGCGCAACTTTGGGCGGCGGCTGTGATCAGTGCGGATGGCACACCGTGTCCCGTTGCATCACCGATCATCAGGATAACCCCTCCATTAATCTTGTGATACCCATACCAATCGCCACCGCATTCGGACGCCGGGGTGTAAAATGCGGAAACCTCAAATCCCTCGATATTTGCATCGGCTGGTGGAAAAAGGCGTTCCTGCACTGTTCTTGCGGTTTCTAGTTCTTTTTCCATGCGTATTTTGTCTTTGACCGCTTCAAGAAGTCTTTGTATCTCAAGAGCCATCTTGTTAAAACGTTGAGATAAAAAACCCATTTCGTCATTTCGATCCACATTCAAATTGATTCCGAATTCGCCAAGTCCAATTTTTTCGGTTGCCTGCACCAAATTGCGAATCGACTCGGTCAATCTTTTGGTAAATATTGCGGCAGCCAGAATAGAACCAAGGAAGATCGTCAAAGCAAATAAAACTGACTTTCGCAGCAACTGCGTGGTTGCATTGAGCGCTTCCGCCAGCGGGATTGTCGAAAAAGCAGCTAGTTTAAAGTCGCCGATTTTAGCATATGAAAAAATGATCTCCTGGCCATCGCTGTACCGGTAGTGTTCCGCACCGGAATCGGCTCCTTCTTGAATGACTTTCATGACCAAAGGATCGCTAGTGTCGGATTTCCAATGGACTTTTTCTGATGATTTGGGGCTAAGTAATATTTTTCCCTCCCGATCCACCAGAAAAGCACTATAAGGTCCCGTCTCTTTGAATATCTCGTGTAACCTGCCATAACCCATGCGGGCAACCAGCACCACGTCTGATTTTTGATGAGCTGCGTAGCCAACGACCATGGTTGGCAAATCTCCCTTCAAAAGTTCGGAATAGACCAAAACCCCTCGTGCTCGGATCTCGTCGAGATCGTGGGCATTAGCCAAGCGGTGGGCAACAAGTTGATCATGGGTCATTTGATGCTGCGTCAGAAAAAAAGAATTACTCTTATGGAACACAACTTTTTTGCCAAGGTAGAGATTGATCTCTACGACGTTTTCATCTTGCCTCATGATTTGTTCGAGGGTGTGTTGGATATGATGGTCAGGATCAAGCAGAGCATCATGATTCTGATCCGCGACCAGATCCATGGTTGCGACCGTTTTAACAATACCATTGAGCATATTTTTTGTTTGCGTTGCAAGGGAACGGGTGAAAGACGCATTCACGTCGTAGACGTATCCTAGTTTGTCCTCCTCGTAGAGGTTGATCGCGATGGCAAGGAAAGTTAGCAATGATAGGGATAAAACCGAGATAACCAGAAGAAAGACTTTGGTGCGCAGGGACATCCCTATCGATGGAATGCTACTCATGCGGACTCCTTTTGTAGTTTTGGAGCACTCTGCTGTCTTTGCCTTTTAAGGAACAACAGGTATTTTTCTTCGATGCCTCCAAAGCTCATAGGATTTTGACATTGAACGCAATCCCTCAGAGGTATGGTCAGCGGTCGACCCTTGGGAAAATGATCCTTGGTGGTAAGAAGGATGCTGTCGGCAACTTCGCATTGTTCACAATAGTAGGGCGCATAAAATGATAAGAAATGCACCGGCCGATTGGCCGTAAAGTCTGGAAATAAATTGATTTGATTGACAATCCGCAATGGACAGCGCCGAAAGAAAATCTTCTTGTCTAGCGGGATGCTAAATAGAAATGTAACCCATCTTTGAATACCAACCGAGTTGATCATTTTTACCTCGGCAAAATCAAAGATCACCTCTTTGGGTGACCTAAGATCGAGACTCGAAAAATCGGCCGTCTCATCGATTTTTCCGATAAGATTGACTTGCGTCCGAAGATCTCGACTTAGCAACTCAAATTTCAGGTGAGAATCCATGCATCAGGTCTCCGTTCGGTACGAGATGGTTTTAGGGGATCGTTCAAATTGATAGGGCGTTAGATTGGGATTGGCGATGAGAACAATTTCACTCCATTGTCCGGGTTTCACTCTGATGAGGCGCCGTTTTCTACCTCAATATCAATTTGGTGAAGGGAATGATATTTGGTGAAAACGCTCTCCATCAACACGTGAATGAGGTCTTTTATCGCCAAGGGTTTCTGGACAAAGACTATTCCGCCACTTGACATTGGGGGTCTATGCTCGGTGCAGATAATCCATGGGGGACGATCAGTCTCTGGAATCGCGAGATAAAATTCGCCCAACCCGGATTTCTCGCTCATGTCAAAGTACTCATTTACGAAAATTGCCTGATATCCGCGAGGGTCTTTAATAAATAGGTCGCCAAACTCGCGAAATGTTCGAACATGTTCCACGGTAAAATCAACTTTCTCAAAGGCTTCCTTGATCTCGTCCGCCGTGTTCTGGTCTCGATGTTGGACGAGAATTTTTCGACCCCTATTGATTTTGAGTTCCCCCATTAATGGCTTTAATTTGACTTTTGGTAGAGCATCGATGATTCGCATTGAGCTGCGCACATCGTTGGGGACTCTGATGATGGTCAAGAACTTGTCTTGATAGACAAAATTTTGCAGTGCATTCAGGCCAGTTAGCTCCATACCATGCTCGAGCCTCAGGCTGAATTCCTTTAAAGGGTTCATCGCAATATTTGTAGCAAATATCAGATTGGATTCTAACACCCCTATAATCTTTGCTTTAAAAGTCACCGTGACATCACGATGGGAGGAATTTTCTGGAATCACGAGAAAAAAAGCGTGCGGACTCATGAACCGCAGAAGGATATCCTCGATTTTCTTTCGAAAAGTATTGCGCGGAATCGCTCCTTCGAAGATAGCCTCCCAATTGCCACGCTCGAGAAGGCGTAGTGCCCGATTGTCCCGCTTTGGTACCCAAACGACGATAGGAATCCGCCGAATCTTGTCTATTTCGATTGAAATTCGTCGCAGTTTTTTTATGTCGCCATCCGGATACCATGGTTCTGAGACAATGAGATGAGGCATATTTTTTTCGATTTCGATCGCGGCGGCGGCCAGTGTTTCTGAAAAAATAAGCTCAATATTGGGCAGATTAAGTAAACTCTTGAGACAGGAGTGCTCTGTGGATTTTGCGACCAAGAGCACCCGATGTGGGACCATCGGTGTAGCAATTTTTGTCATTTTTGCCTTTTTCAAAAGTGCCTAGCTCTAGCATCGGCATCCAAACGATAATCTGAAGTCTTGCGTTTGCTTGCGGCATACGGAGCAGTTTTGCTGGGATTATTGCTAATTTGTCATGGTAAAAGACGAGACAGATCTTAACAAAATCACAAAAAGTCATATTTTTTGCTAAAGTTTTGGCGAGTTCATGCCGATACTTAAAAACAGACAGTCAATCAAATCATAGAGGAATTAGTCGGCATGGTCTCTGAAATCAGGGGGGTATTTTTACTCCTAGGAATCATTGTGTCTTTTTTCATAGGTTGCGGCGGCGGAGTTTCGCCCGAACCCGAGAGCTCGATGGATGCCCGCAAGTCGAGCCTAGGGCAAGGAGACGACTCAATTAAGGGAGTGATTAGGCCTACTTCCAAGGTCGTTGCCATTGTCCGTCCTGCATTCATTGCGGGAGGAGGCATAAAAGAGGGCGAGGATTTCACCCTGCCTGATTGGGTGGAGCCCGCGCCTGATGCCTATATTAAGTATGGTTCAGTTAAGGACACCGACTTTGTCGGAAAAAGGCTCAAAGAGGTCGAGATTTCCTGGAGCGAACTCGAGCCGGAACCCGGCCAGTATTCCTGGGATCTTATCACCAATCAGATCGATCAAGCAGCGCGTGACGGATTCGCGGTTGAGCTTCATATCAAGGGCGCGGTTTGGCAAATTAAAAAGATAGATGCCAAGGGTGAACAGGTAAAAGCTGGCACTGCACCGCGTTGGCTTCATGATCAATTTAATGTGGATCTTGTTTCCGAAAAGGCGGTGGCCAATGCAAAACCTGCGTTTCAGATCACGAACCTCAACATATACCATGCCGCCTATCACGAGCACTACGGCCGGATGCTTCGTGCACTCAAGGCCTCTGGAATTCCTGAACGCCCAGAAATTGGGATCGTTTATGTGCACAACAAATCATCCAGCAAAGGAGAAGAAGGCCAATTTCCGAGCAAAGGGGAAGAGTCCCGCGTGTTTAAGGAGCGACTTGATCAATGGGCAGACGCTTTTTCAAGGAATCCGGGAAAGTTGGTCGTGATGGGAAATTCTGGACCACTGCTGGATTATGCGCTTCAACTGGGTATGGGGCAGCGCGCTGGATTCGTGGAACAATACCTAGGAAACATCAATAGCTCAGGTCTATGCGAAAAAGTTGACGCGTTCGGCTATCTTACTTTCCTCAAGGATTGTGAGGCGATTCGGAATCGAGCCTTTGGCGATGAAAACGAGGAGTACGAGTCGCGATCAACTGCCCGTTTTGGAGCTAAGGATGCTTTTGGGCATCGTTACCACGAATCCATGATGCGCGTTTTGCAAATGCGTCGGAATTTTCTTTGGACAGCGGGATTTTCCTTTGATGCGCCGCTTCTAGCCTACGTCGCCCTTTCCCTCGGCAAGGATGCGAAGACCACGCCCGATGGCTGGGCCTATCTCCGAGAAAGCTATGCGGCGGCAGACAAAAAATCGGGCAAGAAAAATGTTAAGGGTGTAAAGGGCGTAAAGGGCGTAAAGGGCGTAAAGGGCGTAAAGGGCGTAAAGGACACTAAGGACACTAAGGACACTAAGGACACTAAGGACACTAAGGACACTAAAAGCGCTAAGGGCATCGTGGTCAAAAATTTTGAACGCTGGATCTACCAGCGCGATAGCGAGGGAGCGCGAACCGTGCCCACCGCGCGGGTCGATGTGCCTTCTGTGATGAAGGATCATGCCGACGGAGCCTTTTTTGATTATACAGCGCGGCGCACCGATCAAGCCCATGGTCAAAAGGCAATGAGTTTTGCAGTCGATGATGAATTCATCCCCCCTGGTACTCATCCAATTATTCTCAAGGTTACCTACTATGATGTGGGGCATAGCCAATGGCGGGTCGCGCTTAACCGGCAACCTGATTGCGCAGCCACGGTTGCCACGGAGGGGTCTGGGCAACTTAAAACTCTAACGCTTCCCTGCTCCGCTGCCGAACTTAGAGGGGAAGGCGACGGTGAGGATTTCCGTATCGAGGCCTTGGACGGCGATGCCGTGATATCCATGGTACGGGTCATTAAGACAAAGCCTTAGCCCTACTGCGTTAAGTCGATGATTGCTGTGTTGCTTGCAGGGAAAAAATCCTCATTTACCCAAATGTAAACTGCGGTTTTTTCCCTGCCGCGCGCCTTGCACTCCCCGACTAAACGCAGTAGGCTTAGCCGCTAAGAAGGCAGCTTAGGCCTTGGAAATCCTTGCCAGCATTTGCGATAGTCTTTCTGCAATTCCCGCTGACTCAGCGCCCAGGATGTCACCTGAAAAATCTGCGAGGACTCAAACATAAATGCCAATGTTTGGTCTTGCTTGTGGGGGACAAGCTTGGCTTCGGTCGCTGCCTTCCAGCTGCCGCAATCGGGTCCATGAGGGGTCATCGCATTGTGGAGGCTTGCGCCACCTGGCACAAAGCCGTCCGAAGTCTTGGCATCGTAGACTCCATGGATCAGCCCCATGAATTCGCTCATGACATTGCGATGGAAATAAGGCGGACGAAATGTGTCCTCAGCTACCATCCAACGGGGTGGGAAAATCACAAAATCAAAGTTTGCCGTACCCGCCGCAAGCGATGGTGAGGTCAATACGGTAAAAATAGATGGATCTGGATGATCAAAACTCACCGTATTCATCGTGTTAAACAATCCTAAATCATAGGCGTAGGGCGCGTAGTTTCCATGCCAGGCCACGACATCGAGCGGATCATGACTCATCTCAGCTTGCCATAGCTTGCCCTGAAATTTTGCGACGAGATGGTACGCGCCCTTGCGATCGCGAAACCGCGCGGTCGGGTAGCGAAAATCGCGGGCATTGGCTAATCCGTTGGCTCCTATCGGCCCCCGGTAGGGCAAGCGAAGGTAGGCACCAAAATTCTCTAGCACATAACCACGCGCGCGTCCGGCTACATCGATCTGGAATTTTACGCCCCGCGGAAGTACGGCTATTTCACCCGGACTTACTATCAGGGCTCCAAATTCCGTATGACAGGTCAGAGAACCCTCCTGAGGAACGACCAGCAATTCACCGTCAGAATTGTAAAACACGCGGTCGGTCATCGCCGACGTTGCATGATAATAATGAACAGCGCCACCGGCCATCGCCGTGATCGATCCCGTCACCAGGATGGTTTTGAGGCCGTCTACAAAATCATAGCTCCCCGCAGGATATGCAAATGGGTCCCAGCGCAGCGCATTGGGCGAGGTAACGCCATCGGATTTATCTCCACGTAAGGCACTGTGTTCCAACGGTGCAAATTCACCTTGACTGACGGACGGGCTCAAACGATACAGCCAGCTTCGGCGATTTTCATGCGGCAGGGCCGTAAAAGCGGTACCCGATAGTTGCTCGGCATAGAGTCCCCAAGCAGGTCGTTGCGGGTTACTGCCGCGCAAGGGTAAAGCGCCTGGAATCGCCTCGCTCTGAAATTCGTTTCCCCAACCGTAGTGATATGTTAAATCGGCATTTGCTTTTGTCACCTTCGCGCCTCCTGTCAGTCATGCCTCACTTTAATCCTAGGCTGTGGTGCGGTCTAGGGAAAACGCGCGGACGCAGCGGTAGGAGCACAAATTTCTCGTGGTTTCTTGCTCGATTTTCCCGATATCGCCTAGGCAGCTTCGCGCCCTATGAGCCCTTTGATCAAGGTAAGCAGGTTAGGTATGTTGTAAGGCTTGTCGACAAAAGTCGCTCCCATGCCTTGTGCAATTTTTTTGGTTTCGGGACGTCCTGATACGACAATGGCTTTGATATCAGGGGTAGCTTTTTGAATGGCTTTGAGCATCTGTAGGCCATTGAGTTTTGGCATCGATACATCCGTTATTATGAGATCCATCGAATTTGGGTCAAATTTATGCAGCCCATCAAGGCCGTCGCAGGCATAGACGATATCGAAGCCGAGTTTCACAATTTGACTACCCAAAACTTGCCGCATGATTTCTTCATCATCCACGATCAGCACGGTCGGTTTGCCTGAGGTTCTGCTGGCGGAAGGAACCGCTTTTGCCTCGCAGCTGACCGTAAAATAAAAGACCAAACCCTCATTTGCGTTCGACCTTGCGGAGATTGAACCGCCCATGGATTCTACCAGCGACTTGATCATCGCTAGATCAAGCCGGTTTTCATGATTGGGATTCGACGGTTCATTGGGATTATAGCTATTAAAAAGATTTGACAGATCATCATGGGACAAGCTTCTGCCCGAATCAGCGATTGCGAAGGTCAAGAGTTCACCCTGGCGAGCGAGCGAAAGCTTGATCCGTCCCTTGTCTGAGAAATCCATGGAATGACTGATCAGCTCAAATACAACTTGCCTGAGTTTGCCGCCATCTAAATTGAGTTTGGGGGGCCAATCAAGACCTAGGTCAAGCGACAGCTCAATCCCTTTGGACCGGGCCTTGTAATTTAAAAGCACAAAGGTTTCCTTCATAAGGCCATCGAGTTCGATCTCGCTGACATGAAGCTGAGGTTTTGTGCCCTTGTGAAAAAACGCACTTGAATTGGCTAGGATTTCTTGACCAATCTGACTCAAAAGACTAAGTCCGTGAATCAAATCTTTCTGCTCGCCCGGGTCCGCCGCTTTTGTCGCCAATTCAGTCAGCAAAGCCACCTGATCGATGACGACGCGCAGTTTTTTGGTCAACTCAGTGGCGAGGTTGACCACAATCATGTCTTCATTTGACTCCCGTAAATCTCCCATAACCGGCACTCTAAGTTTGACTTAGGGTTCTTATCGACCGGTGAGAGCTGGGGTTAAGAGATTTCACCCGAGTTTTTAAAAATATTCTATATTTCTAGTCAGTTGCAGACGAGAAACCGACTGCAACGTGTTCTGAGGAGCGAAGCGACCATAGTTCTCCTGCGGGTCATGCAAATTTAGGCCAGGATCGCCTTTTGCTGAAGCTCAAGGATTGTCAGGTCGCGCGCAGCGCTGCGACTGAGAATCGTCTTGATCTGTTCTTTGTTAGTCACGCCAGACGAAAGGACTTCATTTTGAAGATCAAAGGCAAGCTTGTCTTTCTCCATGTAAATCCTCATGGCGGTTCCCCAATGGGCCTTTGGCATGGTTTTCAACCACCCGAGCCCCTCGCGGTATACCACATAGCTCGCAATAAAGGAGGCGATGATCGCAATCTGATGAGCCTCGGGCAGCCGCTCATAGATTCTTTGGCCGAAATTCTTGGTCAAAATAGCCGGACAATGCCTAGCGATAATCTCGCGGAATAAAGGCGATTCAATCGTTGCCGCCACATCCCTGGTAAATTCCTCGAGCAAGGTGTCGGTCAGATCGTTGATCTCGCGGGAGATTTCGAGCGATAACTCGACCAAGCTCCGTTGGCCATCGCTCTTGGTGTACTCCCTGAACAATAGCTTGGCCTCAGCATCAGCTTTGTTGCGCAGGATCTGCAACACCTCGCCTACATAAATCGTCTTGATGTCTGCAAATTCTTTGGCGGTTACGGTGAGCGAGGCAATAATCTCAAAGGAAGAGCATATAACACCGGTCTTATTAGCAGAAGAATCCTTGATAATGATAATCCCTTTGTCTTCGAGCATCTTTCGCGCGTCTTGGGTAAAGAAAATGTTGGCGCCTTCGACGATGGCCTTCACGGTGGGATTTTGTTCGTCCGGGAAAAAATTCTTCCAGTTTTTGGAGTTAACCGAATAGGGTCTGCCGCCTGCAGGAATAAAGATATCGGCATACACGCTGAAGTAGATCTGATTTCGCTTTTTGATGTTCTCATTGGTATCGGCGGCTAGGACATAGGCACCGCTACCCTTGAGTTTCGACCTATTGAAATTGACAATCGAAAAATTCCCATGAACAAGTCGCAGGAGCTCGCTCCAGTCTAGACCCTCAGGGTCATGCGCACAGCCTAGACCATCGGCGATCGCGACAACTCTGGCGTTTTCGCCGTATTCACGGTTGAGAATCTTGAGTTCGTTTCCTGCTACATCACCGTCCGGTCCTCCGGTGAGTTTGACCGAGAATTTTGTTTTGCGCGGGTCGATCCCCAAAAACTGAAGGGTATTCTCGACGTAAACGTTGATCCCTTCGGATGTTACGCCGAATTCCTTGTGGTTGATACCTGCCCCTGGTTTTGACGACATGAATGCTGACCAGTAGCGGTAATTCCGGCGATTGGCCTGCTCTGTGATCCACACGATCAACTCGTTGGTGATGTTTTCATCCGGACCAACGTAGATAATTTCGGGCTTATTGATATAGCTCACCGGCTGGGCGCTAGTCTCGTGTGATTCCTCATCTTCTACCAAAAGGTCGAGTAAGGCATTGACGCAAGCTTTGACCGCCTGATCACGGTGACCGTCGGGCTTAAGGACCAAAACAATCTTGGCACCACCCTCGGGTATGTCCTTGTTCTTGAGCTGTTGAGCATAGCTAAGGCCATAAACTTCGTCAAACAGGCCCGAGAGTGCGTACTCATAGTCTGCGATGTTGCGCGGCATTACCACGCGCATTCCGCCACGGGCAATATCTTTCCAACGCACTTGGAAGGCGCGGAAATTACGGCCACTAAAAAAGTAGAATCCATAGGGCATGTCTTTGTAGTGACGGGGATCCAGAACCTCTGGCGCCATGCGAAAAGCATGCCCGGTCTTGGTTGCGTGAAAGTAGTTGGTTTTGATGCAGTGGGTTATGAAATTGATACATTCCCGGAAAATTCCACGGTCGATATCCTCATTGACCCCGGAAACGGTGTTTTCCAGCGACTCGAAATCCCGTTGGTACTGACCTTCCGCCCTACCCTTGGCATTCATGGGATCAAATTTGAGTCGGAATAAATCGACGATCTGTCGTGCTATTTCTGGATTGTGGAAAAAAGCATTGCGCACCCTGTACATGGAATAGGCATAGGGAATTTTTTTCGAAAGGAATATATGACACCAAGTAGCCATGGATCGAATGAGGTTGGCAGCATTGATCGAAAAGTCATAGGGTTCGCGCGTAAAGACCGAATACTCATCGTTATCCACCCAGCTCAGTGTGCGCAGCGCTTTGATCAGTCGGATCATCGGCACGAGATCAGGTGTGATTTTTTCGTTGGAGGCATGCGTTAGCACGAAGTGCATGACGGTGATTGACTCGCGGTACCCTTCGTCAAACTTGACGATGAAGGAACGACCGACATTGAACTCGTGGCGGTTGATCAGATGAAGGATCGGTTCGATGATCTCTTCGGGGCTGACGTTTTTGATCCCCAGGGTCAGGCGGGCGACCGAGGAGTTTTCAAACGGTTCAAGAAATGTATGCGAACCTTCATGATGGAGCATGTGCTGAACCATCCTGTAGGTAATCGTCAACCTATTGATGGTCGCATACATGACAAATTCATTGTCCATGTGTTCGATATATTGCCGCACATCATCGGGGGTATCAGCGTTGGCTGCCGCAATCCTGAGTTTTGCTTGACTCACTTTTTCAGTAATACGGTTGTTTTCCCGATCGAGCGGTGAATGACCATCGCAGAAGAAAGTCGAAAGGAATAGCAGCCTATCGCGAGAGAAATAGACCGCGCCCATTTTCATGTTATGATGGCGAATTTTGTTGGCCATATCGAGCAGAATCTTGCGATCACCACCAGGACCGATATAGGTGACCTTGGTTCGGTCGCGATCCCACAATTCGACGGTTTGCTTTGTTTCAAAGATATGTCCCGTGATGATGGCTGACAAATGCCTGACTTTTTCTTGACGGGGTGTTGTTTGATAGTAAATCTTGGGCATGTTGTTGAAAAACCACGGCGTAAGGATCGCAATGGACTGATCAAGGCCAACCCGCACGGTTTCGGCAATATCGTCGATATAGTTGTCAAGCTGCTGAGGTGACATTTCTGGCTCGGCTTCCACCATGGACGGTGAGCCGAGTTCGGCTTTGGGATCCATTTCATCATCTTCGTCAATCGATGGTTCAGCCCGCTCCAAGCGTTCATTTTTTATTGAATTCATAGCCTCACTCACAATGAAAATGAAACATCATAATGTCAAATATCTATCCGCCAACCGGTCAAATACCGAAAGCCGTCCACCTGACCTAAGCTCGTCGCGCAAAAGACTCGCAGGAGTTCTATGCTGTTCCACCATCGTCTCGACAAAGCGCTCAAACCGCTCTGTGGAGCCTTCGCCCTGAAAGCACGGCGGGAGCCGTTTAAAGCCCGCGATCGCGACCGGCACAATCTTTTCTATCAGCAACGATAAATCCTTGTGTTCATAACCATAAACAGATTTTTCCAAAAGATCCAGCAATCTTGGAATCTCGGGAACCAAGATTTGAAGCCCCTCTTCCATCGCTACCGGGTCGTAGAGCATTCCTGTCAAAAACACAGCCGGCAGAGTTTGCCAATACCTAGGCAGACCATCGATCGACCTCATTTCAAGGAATCCTTTGGCACGCACCTCCGGAAAATGTAGCGACAGATGGGTCTTGAAGTCGGCCAGGGTTGGCCGTTCGATTCCAACGGCACCGAGCCATCCCTCGAAGGATAAATTTGGAATCGGACTTTGGCCTCCGCGGCCTATAAAAATCACCTTGGCACCCATCACGTGACGAAAATATGCATCCACGCAGCTTTCTAAATTGAGCTTAGTTGATATTTGGGCAAGCTCAGGAAAACCCGTGCGGCTCTTGTCAAGATTTTGCCAGATAAAGCCGCGCATCGAATCTTTGCCGGTATCTATCCCGTCGCAATAGGGAGAATTGGCGAACATCGCGGTCATGATTGGGCTCAGGAGATTGGCGAGCAAAAACCGTTTGGCCAGCATGGTTTCGTTTGTGCCAAAATCTAGGTTGATCTGTATCGAACAGGTCTGGCGCATCATGCGCGGGCCATACTCGGAAATCCCGCGGAAATAATGATCCATGGCGATGTACCGAGGTTTTGTCATTTTTAGGCCGATTTCAGGCACGGTCTGCCAGGGATTAAGCCCGGCCTGGACCAACGAGACATTGTGGGTGCCGAGAATTCGATCGAGCGTGGCCTGAATCGAATTGGTCCGGGAGATTGCCTCCGATAGGCAAGGGTAAGGTTTTGAGGAAAACTCGATCTGCCCGCCTGGCTCAAAAGTAATTTGATCACCTTGATCAAGAGCGATCGCCAGTAATCCATGCTCGGGATTCTGATCGACAAACTCCGCTCGCCAATCAGATACTCCTTGGCGAAGATAGTCCATCAGGTAAGTCGCGCTACTCCCTGGCCCCTGCAGTGGGATCATCACGCCGCGCTCGCGATCAAAGGGCATCATCTCGATTTCGAAACCGACCATCCCAGGCCACTTTGGGTATTTCTCGCTATAGCCGCGCGGGCGAAAGCCGAATACTTCGGTTTGGATGTGCTGGCGACATTGGTCGGACGTTACAGGGGTCAGATCGGCATCACTATGCTTCATGCTGGAGAAAACCTATGGTTTGGCAGTCGTTACCTCTACTTCGACATTAAAGGCGATGTCGGTTATACCTTGTTTTCGCATCTCATCCATCAGTTTTATCACGGAGCCATGGGGCGTACCGGTATCGGCCGAAATCAGGGCCTGCGGGTTTTTTCCATGAGCTTTTTCGTCGGTAATGCGCGCCTTGAGTTCGTTGTAGTCAATTGGCTTACCGTCCAAATAAAGCTGAGATTGCTTGTCGAGCGCCAGTCCAAGGTTGACCGTGGCTGAATTTTCACCTGAGGCCGCCTTGGGCAACTCCATGGCAATCGATTTTTGGGTGATGTAATTGGCTGTGACCATAAAGATTACCAGTAGAACGAGCATCACATCGACGAGTGGCGTGACATTGATGTCGTGAATTCCATCTTCTTGATTCATATCTCCAGAAGCCATAGACCCCTCCCAGCAAACATTGAAGGCATCGGCCTTCAGGAATAATGCGCCACGACGATTTTCCGAACCGACTCGGCATTGGCGAGCTTGCGTTTGACGATTCTCATGAAAAAATTGTAAGCGATCACCGCGGGGATAGCGACCATAAGACCCACTGCCGTCGCTACCAGTGCTTCTGAGATGCTGGCCATCACCACCGATGGCCCGCCCGCCGGGTTGTTGGCGAGGCTGGCAAAGGCCTGAATGATGCCGAGTACTGTACCAAAAAGACCTATAAACGGTGCATTGCTGCCTAGCGTCCCGAGGATGACTAAACCTCGGTCGAGCGCTTGACGCTCTCCCGCGATATAACCAGACATGCGTTTATCGATCGCGCTGCCGCCTTGGGCATGATATTCGAGCCCGCGTAGCACGAGCTGGCTCTCGAGAGCGGAACTTTGAAAACACATCTGCTTGATGCCATCGATATCGTTTTTCGCGAGCATGTTGGTCAGGTGTTCCGAAAACTCTCGAAAATTGAGCCGCATGCGGTAATAAAAAACAATCCGCTCCACCATGACTGTAACGGAGATAACACTCAGCGCGATCAGCACCCAAAGGACCCACTCGGTGCCAAGCATCGTGAGCCCCAGCAAATGTTCGATCAGATTAAATTGCATGCGCTTCTCCCCTAGAATTATTTTAACCAATCGCCCAGGACGACGTTCTCAACGCGAAAGCTATCGAATCCAATATAGGTGTAGATAACGGACAAACCAATCCAATTTACCATGCGCGAGGTTGAATCGATAACATCAGTTCGGGAAAGCTTTGCTCCTCCCACATCCAGGCCTATCTGAATAAATGACTTCTTGGTTGGTTTAATCAAACCGCCGATCACAAGCATCCCCCCGGATCCGAGCCATTTGCCAGGAATTTCATCCTCTGTGGTCTGTTTGAGCAGGCGATAGCCGACCGTGCCGCCGCGCGCCCCAATATAGATCGCCTTCACAATGCGACCACCGAGCTCAAGACCATAGTCGTAGAATTGTACCGTGCCTTGGCCAGGCGATGCACTATTCTGGCGAGCAGGATTGAAACGCCCATATAAATTGAGATCGACCCACGAACCCACCGAATAGCCAAACGATACGTGTGGGCCGATGCTGTAGTAGTTAGGAGTGTCTTCTTCGGCAAGCGGGGTGAAAGAATAGGTGATCCATTGCAAACCAAATCCGGCGTCAACTCCAGCAAAAGAAACCGATGCCGCTAGTATGAGAAAAGCTCCGGCGAGCAGATTGGTCTTTTTCATACCGGAGCCCTCAGATCGAGAAACTTGACAAGCTCGGCCTCATACACGGGAAAAGTCATGAGCTCGGGACCAAACAATGACGATGACAAGCGCAGGCATGATTTTTCCTTGTCGCTTGTCAGAAGTGCCACGCTATCGACCGCAATCGCACTGCGCATAAAGGTTTGGCGATCGACGATTTTCGATGCCTGAGAAATCACCCACCCGGAAGGGCTTAATTCCACAAGCCACCCTTCCTCTCCCCAAGGAGCAACGTAGAAATACGGTCTGTCTTGCGGCAGCTTGCCGTACTCAAGGCGAAATGGAGGCGGAAACCCCGTACCTGCTGCAACCATCCGCGTAAAGCGCTGCCGGAGTCTTCGAAAATACAGTTCTATCATGGCCTTATCTGTCAAGATTTCGAATTTCGGAAGATTTTCGTTGGGCTGATCGGCATGGATACGGAGGGCCGGTTTGAGTCCCTCTCGCGACGGTAGGCGGCGCCACCAGGTAAGTTTTTTAAGAAATTCTGGCATCTAAACCCTTGACAAACGGTTAAGGTCCAATTAAAAGTTCTCTCACTCTAACAAGTTAGAGTTTTGCGGGAGTAGCTCAGTTGGCTAGAGCGGCGCGTTGCCATCGCGCAGGTCGAGGGTTCGAGTCCCTTTTCCCGCTCCATAATTTCCCTCCTTTATTTTTACACCGGATCATTTTAAACAATTAGACACAGAAACTGCCTACTGACCCCGTCGGAGCTTGGTGTGATTGCAAGATTTATTCGGTGCGTACTTTTTCTCGCCTTCGGCCTGTTCACTTACACATTGATCCGTGCGTTGTTTTTTTGGCTCAATGCCCAAACCTTGAGCCAGCTCACCGGTGACGAAATTTTCGCAAGTTTTATGCATGGGGTTCGGTTTGATCTTGCGACCTTACTCTGGATCAATGGCATTCTTTTTATATTGTACTTATTCCCTTGGGGCTCGCTTTTCTCCCATCGGATCACTCGCCGGATACTCTTTGTCGTGTTTGGAGCGCTTAATTTCCTTTCGTTCCTGTGTCAATTTTTTGACATGGAGTATTTCAAATTCCGAGGTAAGCGATTGACCCCAGCAGGTCTTGTGGGTGTGACTCAAGGCCTCGGCGATGCCTGGCGCTCGATGATTGACTACAGCCTCCTCTGGACGCTTCTGGCAATCGTGAGCGCAAGTTTTTTGTGGATCCTTGCGCATACAATAAGACCTCAGCCGCGCCGCATGAATCCTGGTTTGGCCTTTGCCGTCTATTTGTTGGCTCTCGGAGCTATCTGTATCGGAGCCAGAGGCGGCTTGCAGGCAAAGCCGCTGATTCCAGCCCATGCCTTTAACACCACGCCACTTGCAACACAACTGACCTTAAATAGCGCCTTCACTTTGCTCCGAACCAGAGACGATTCCGTTGAACCGCTGCACTATTTTACCGACTGGTCAGAACTCCAGAATGTGTTGGGACAGCTACCCGAACGATCCAAACCCATCCCCTCGCGACCCAATTTTGTCGTGATTATCGTGGAAAGCCTGGGCAGCGAATACCGCGGCACGGCCCAAAATCCTGCGGGTTACACGCCCTTTATCAACGAGCTAGCCCAGTCAGGTGTCGATTTTCCACTTTCTTTTGCCAATGGGCGCCGATCGATCGATGCTCTGATGTCGATCTTTGCGGGTATTCCAAATCTTATGGATGCATCCTTAATTACCTCCGGCTATCAGACAAACAAAATCATGGGGCTACCAAAAATCCTAGGCGAGATCGGCTACGACAGCGGATTCTTCCATGGTGGCTATGATGGTTCCATGTTTTTCGACACCCAAGCCGCCATCCTGGGATTTAAGCGCTATGTTGGAGCTAATGCGTACGGCAATGATCAGGATACCGACGGTCATTGGGGAGTCTACGACGAACCGTTTCTGCAATTCACTGCAGCTGAGCTAGGCAGAATGCAGCAACCGTTCTTTGCCGGAATTTTTACGCTTAGCTCCCATTATCCATACCTGTTGCCCCCAAACCACCAGAACGAGTTTCCCAAGGGCAGCCTCGCCATTCACGAGTCGATAGGTTATGCAGACTTTGCATTGCGCAGATTTTTTGAAACCGTCCGTACCGCTCCGTGGTTTGACAACACGATCTTTGTTTTCACCGGTGATCACACCTCGCTTTCGGATCAAACCGCATTTCAGACTCCGCTCGGGCAATTCCGGGTACCGCTAATTTTCTATTCCCCAAAAGGTAAACTGCCGCTAACTCTTGACGAGCCGGTCCAGCAGATCGATATCATGCCTACGATTCTAGCGATCACCGGCGCCAGCGATTACCCCCACGCGCGGTTTGGACAATCATTGTACGAAAAATCTCGCCGAGCAAGTTTACTGTTTGGTGCCAATACTTACTATTTGGTGTCCGGTAAACAGGTCATAGCGGGCGCGCCAGACCAGGGATTTGAAACCTACCATTACCTGGACGACCCGTACCTTCGTGAGAGAAGTCTCAAAGATCAGACTCTAGAGCGGGAGCTTAAAGCCAAGCTGCAATACTATCGCAATGGATTGATCGAAGATAGGCTGCAGCAGCCTTAGCTTAGGCATTGCCTTTTAACCACGGTTAACCACGGCGTATCAGAATCACTGTTTTTGTTGGAGGAGGGCTTTGAATGCTAGGATATCAAATGGTTTATTGAGAATGCCGCGAAAGTTGGGGTACTCGATGTCCTCTGCCGAAATTTGCGAATATCCTGTGATGAGAACGACCAGAAGATGAGGATAATGGGCCGCGATCAGCTGCACGAGATCCAGGCCTGTGCGCTGCGGCATGCGGATATCAGATAGGACGGCATCGCATTTTTCTGATTGAAGGTACAATTCCGCCTCATCCACGGAGATAACTGTGTCCGCCTGAAACCCTTCCTGCTCAAGCTCAAACTTGGTAAGTTCTGCAAGCATGGGCTCGTCATCCACCACTAAGATGCGCATCGGTTTCTCATGAAAGGATTCTTGTATACACCTCTGCAATGTTAAACTGTTAAGCTAGAAATCTGCAAGGGCAATTCGATGATGAATAGAGCCCCGTCTTTGAAATCCTGATCCCATTTTAGAACCCCCTTAAGTTCGGATTCTACAATTTTTCGGGCAAGGGATAGCCCCAATCCAAGACCTTCACCGATATCTTTCGTGGTAAAAAATGGATCAAACAATTTTAATCGAGCATCGCCAGAGACGCCGGGCCCGTTATCACGAATCGAGATCTCGACACGATCATCGACAATGCGTCCTGCAATCACGATCAATCGGAGAGTTTTATTTTGTGCCACCGCGTGCTCTGAGTTTGACAGCAGATTGAAAATGACCTGTCCTAGCAGCGTGTGGCTACCGGCAACAGTTTTGTCCCGCAAGGATTCGATTTCAAGCTGGAGTTGGATACCCCTCTCTTTGAGCCGATTTTGACTGATCGATTGAATCATGAGGATGGTTTCATACGGCGAAATCGATGCTGTGTTGGATCTATCTTTGCGGCTGAGTTTGATCATCGAGCGGGTGATGTCATAGATGCGGTTGACTTGCTTTTGAACCTCTAGGATGCAGTTTTCAAGATCTTTTTTGGACAAAGTTTGTTGCGTCGCCAAGGTAGCCGATTTTTTGACTGTAGCATGGATGATCGCCATAGGGTTGTTGATTTCATGAGCGATGCCACCTGCCATATTCGCTAAGCTCGCTAGTCGTTCGGTTTCGAAGTTGAGCCACATTTGCCGTTCGAGGGCGGCGTTGGATTCTCTGAGTCCGCGTTCAAAATAGAGCAGGATTAGAGTGCAGCTGCCGACCATCATGAGAAAGTTGGACACTTGGAGCCCCACATCGAACTCTTCTTTGAATGTTAAGATATGCGGGTATCTCCAAATTTTGACGACAAGGCCAATTATTAAGATCATGGTTCCGATCAAGGTTAGCAGGGCCCCTTTGCGCATCCCAAGGAATAGCAGAGAGTAGAGTGGAACCAAGGTAAACCAAATAGAGGAGTTGTTTAAAAAGTAGGTTTGGTCGATGCTGGCTCCATTGATGGCTATCACCCCAAATAATACAGTAAAAATAACTGGGATTTTGTAATTGCCTGTTTTTAATCCATAACCTAGAAAAACTGCAAGCACACTGACGGATACGAGCGATGCAATGGATTCTGGTGAGCGCCAGTCAAAGAACACCAGCGTTAGAATTGATGGCACCAGCGTTCCGAGGAGCAGAATAGCCGTTGTCCAGATAAAGAGTTTGTATAACCGCAATTCGGAATTACCATAGCCGCACTGATTGCCAACCAGATTGATTCTTTGAGTGATGCGGTCCAAAACCTTCAAGGGAATAGCTCTCGATAAAGAGATGGTGCAAGGTGATCGGATTCCGAGATATGTCTCTGAATGGGCAAATTGTAGTGGGTGATTTCACTCAGGTAGGCTGATTCCCAAAATCAGCCCTGACAGCCCACTAGGGGCCGATTCTGCGAGGATCGAGGTGACTTGGTTCCGGGGTCCCAAGCTGGCCGTAACCGTTGGTTCCCCAACAAAAAATAGAACCTTGGTCGGTCAATCCACAGGTGTGTCCTGACCCGGCCGCACCGCCGGCCGATACCTTGATGTAAATGTTATAGGGGTCTATAACCGCGGCTGGTGCGTCCACGCTATTATCCATCCCGCTGTGTCCCAATTGGTCTTGGCTATTGTCGCCCCAGCAATCGATGCTGCCATCAACTTTGGTAGCGCAGGTGTGAACCTCGCTTGCAGAGACGTTTTTATATTTGCCGGTACCCACAACGAGTGGATTATATCGGTCCACTACACTTGCCGGCCCATCGCCGAGCTGCCCGAGCGAATCACTCCCCCAGCAAAAAACAGAGCCGTCTACCCGATGCCCGCAAGTATGTGCCCCGTTTGCCGCGAGCGATTTAAACGTAAAACCTGTCACCAAGGTTGGCACAACGTAGTCTTGCTGTACAGTCTGGCCCGCTTGGAAATTAGCATTGCTGCCCCAACAGTAAGCAGAACCATCACTTCGCAAGGCGCACGCGTGATTGTGGCCAGCAGCGATATCCGTTGCGTACATGGAAATCGTGGAAAAGTTGGTCTGACTTACCAAGGCGGGAGAAGTTGATGTGGTATTGCTGCTTGCGCCAAGCTGGTAAGAGTCGCTTAGCCCCCAGCAGTAGACCATCCCGCCATAAGTAAGGCCGCAGGTGAATCCGTAGCCAGCGGCTATTTTCCTAAATTTATATGTGGGAACCGCCACCGGTGAGTCTTGCGATGCTGCGCCGATGCTTGAACCCAACCGACCGTCATCGGGTTTTCCCCAGCAGTAGGCTGTCCCATTAGTGATAATGCCGCAGGAATGATCGCTACCTAGAGCTAAGCTTGTAAATTGCTCGGCGCTGTTTATATAAGTAGGAATGGTAACACTTCCGCCGCCCGCCGCAAAACCAAGCTTACCGTAGCTGCTGTCACCCCAGCATTGCACACCACCTGATCTGGCTATCGCGCAACTGTGGATCTTACCGAGCGCGATGTCAATGTAAGTATCGGTGACAACAACGGCTGCTCCTGCTGAAATCCCCTGCGGGGTCGTCTTATTGATAAGGTCTGAATTGCCAATTTGGGCCTTGTCATTGTAACCCCAGCAATCAACAATCCCGCCGGTTCGAATAGCGCAGGTAAAGAGATTGCCTACACTCAAAGTGGAATAGACATTTCCGCCGCTGATAAGTGCCGGAGTTAACTGATCAACGACGGCACCATTTCCCATTGCACCGGAGTCGCTCTCGCCCCAGCATTTTACTGTACCGTTTTCCAGAACCCCACAAGTTGAATAATAGGAGCCGGTGTAGACGCTACGATAAATCGAAGTATCATTGATCAAAGCTGGTTGATCAATGGCGGTTGTGTTTCCTGTCCCCAACTGACCAGACATATTAAACCCCCAGCACATGACCCTACCATCGACACGGACGGCGCAGGTTTGGCTAGCGCCTGCTGAGATCTGGGCAAATTTATAGCCGCCAGACACGGCAGCCGGCTGAAGTTGATTGCCTGTGGTAGTTCCATTTCCTATTTGCCCATTATTGTCCATACCCCAGCAATAGGCTGCGCCTGTCTCATCAAGTCCGCAGGCGTGAAATTGGCCGGTCGAAATTTGTTTGAATACATAACCTCCTTCAACGAGGACTGGAGTTGAGTACACTCCCCCCACGGCAGAACCGT
>CAZOSN010000007.1:0-58474 GCA_964582405.1 uncultured Oligoflexales bacterium
AGGTCGCCCTGATAAAATCAAAACGGACCCTTTTAAAAAGGCTCTAAGTTCAACTTCGGCCATTTTTCATATGCAATCGCCAATCCCTTGCGGGTGTTGCATTAATCCGACGATTGCAGCGTCGCAACTCTAGTCGAAGTACCTTTCCATCGTGCCTTTTCTTCGGACATCCAGAGTCACGCAGTGGAATCCGCCGCCTAACATTTTGGAATGCCGCAGTTTTAGAGGTAGCACTTCGACACCTTCGCTCTCCAAGAGCTTGATCAAGGCTTTTTGATCGCTATCGACCACAACCAGATTGGGGCTGAGGCTGAACAGGTTCATGTCGATCCAGTCGGACGCAATTGCCTTGGACAAATAGTCCGCATCAAAGCGATCAGTATTTTCCATTGGTGGGCTATAAATGACTTTCCACTGCTTAAGAATATCAGGAATCGAATTGGCATTCACGCGCGATGGGTTCGCCAGAACCAGTCCAGGACGTAGGGCAACCAGCGTCGAGTCGATATGGCTTCCGTAGTACACATCTTTAAAGAAATGAACCCGAAATTCATTCCCCAGAACACTTTGTAACCACTTGCCGCCCATCTCATTGCCGGTAGCACTCACGAGGTAGATCAAATCGCGGCCAAAGCGCAAGACGTTTGCCGCGTCAAATGCCGGCTCATCTTCACGAGGCACAGGCTTGGTCATATCCTCGACATCAAACAGTGAGTCAAGAAGCATCGGCTTGGGAGCACTGAACCAACGAGCGCCTGAATTGAAATACTCCATCAGCAATTTATGATAGCTATGGGTTTCTTGGGATCTGCCGCGAATGACGTTTGGTGTTTCGATGATTTGATCACCGACTACCATCAACACATCCCTTGGGCAATAGTTGTAATAGCCTTCGGTCTCCCAGTTGATGGTGGAGAATTTCTTTTCGTGCGGCCAGGTTTCAGGTCTGCGAACGACGATTCCGAGGTTTTCTAAGGCTTCCGCAAACTTATTAAGATCCTCCTCGGTTTCTTCAATAATATATTGAGGAAACGGCCCTTGGGGGATTTTGTTCAGCGGACGGTCAGGGTATTCCGCCAATTGAGTACTTTTGTCCGCATAAGGAAATCGCCCTTTTAAAGGGTTTCCTATGATGACTTCTTCGAGCTGATCCCACTCGTTGCAACTCCAGACTTTAGACATGAGTTTTACCTTTCTATTGAGGTTTCAAGGTTGATTTTTACCTAAGACTCTAATTCAACACCGATGTTTTTTTGATCGGCTGCGTTCACAAAGTGGCGAGCGATCGCCATATCAAAGATTGCCATGCCCATCGGATTGAACATAACGGTCTTTCCTTTTTTTGAATCAAAAAAAGCTTCTGCATTAACAAACTCACCGATGCTGACCGTATCCTGCTCCTTGAGTCCAAAGGTCTTGTGCGCCATTTCAATATCAGTGTTTTCTCGACAAATTTCGTCCCAGCTATCGACGATATGGACGTCGATCTGCTGCAGAACCTCTGGTTTGTAGTCACGCAGAGAGACA
This sequence comes from uncultured Oligoflexales bacterium, assembly GCA_964582405.1. Classification (GTDB taxonomy): domain Bacteria; phylum Bdellovibrionota_B; class Oligoflexia; order Oligoflexales; family Oligoflexaceae; genus CAZOSN01. The sequence continues at coordinate 1,528 of CAZOSN010000007.1, forward strand.
TTGAGCTGCAAAGACCCCGGTTTGGGCGCTAGATCCACATACCGCTCTTTGGACACTGTGCAGGTCATAAAAATATCGGCATCAGCGTATGCTTCTTGCCAAGAGGAAACGACCTGTACTTTTTTACGCAACGCGGGATCGATCAGAGTCAAATCGATAGGACGTAGGTCGAATATCTTAATTTTGCTGATCTGGTCGGTCAGCAAGGCATTGATCATGGCCAAGTGACATTGACCAATGGGGCCGAAGCCAGTCATGCCAACTACTGCCTGCTTGAGTTGCCTGGATTTTTGGTATTCGCGCACCAAAAGACCAGATACCGATGCCGTGCGGATCGCGCTCAACAATCCACCGTTAATGACAGCCTCGGGAATTCCGGTATCAACGTCGTTGAGGATCAATACAGAGCTTGCGCGAGGAAGATTCTTGTGGATATTGTCCGGAAAGCTCGCAATCCATTTAATGCCGGCGCTATTGATATCGCCACCGACAAACGCTGGCATCGCAATGATGCGGTTTTTTAAATCTCGGTAGCGGAGGTAGGGCTTGATAGGCTGGGCGTAATCGTTGGCACCAATTGTCCTGGCGGCGGCTTCGATGGCGCCGACGGTTTTGTGCCAATTGATCCCGATTTCTCTTAGGTGTTTTTCGTTTAAGTATTTCACAGCTATCCTTTCTAAGACTGTCGCGAGATCGCGATGCATTTAAATATATTAATAAGCTCGGTAATAACATCTTGATCTGGTTTTAATCCAAACCAGGTGGAGTGCGGGGGCATACACTGACTTCTGGAAGCCATCTGAAATAGATCATCGATGGCGGGCGGATCGACGACCACGGCAACTGAGTTCTTGGATGCCAAGGATGCAATATCACTCAGAGAAAGGTTCCCTTCAATAAATCGAACACGGTGATCCTGGGGCAATTCGACGCCAAGAATTTCATGGATGATTTTGCTATCAACCAGCTCCGCAAAAAACTCTACATGGTCAGCATTGTATTCTGCGATCGGTACGTCAGCTGACTGCATCGGTAAATATACAGGGTAAGGTGACATTTGGTAGCGATACCAGCATCCCTCAATGCAAAGGCGAACAGTACGAACCAAGGTATCTGCACCGAAATCGATTGGTTCAAAAATTTCTGCGACTTTGGCGGCTAGGCCATCACGACTGTAACCATTGAGTCCGGAGATCAGGCGACTAAAGCTTTTGATTTGAACTTCTCTTGACGAAACCAAGTAGCTTGGCAACTGCGCCGGCGCTGCATCTGGATGCAGAGTCCAGGTTGTAAAGCGATGGTGCCCATCGGCGATAAGGCATTTATCTAAACTCGATATCACATCATGGAGAAGCCTGTTGTCTTCATCTCCGACTTCAAACACCTCGTGAATTGATTCCCCTTTTTTCGTGCTGAAAACGGGGCTTAAATCTAAAATCAACTCACGGATTATCTTGGCGATGTTGTAATGATCGGGAAAAACTAAATGTATAGGGGGAATTCGATCTTCAAGCCTAAAGTGATTTGCGCGAAACAATGAGAGCTTGTTCGGTAGAGTTCTTTCATGGGGCATGATCAAGGAGCTGTTGCGCGCCTGACTCGAAAGGCCCCCCAGGATGCCATGTTGGACACTGTGGCTGTCCCTCACTCTATACAGGAAGAGCTGATCACTCCGCGCAGGATCCCCTAAATTAAGGGGCACGAATAAGGATCTCATACGTGTAGATCCAACATGGGAGAACCTTGAGGCCTCAATTGTGGGCGCGCCTGCTGCTGGTCTGGATACTGCGAAGATAGCCACTGGCACCAGTCCGGATTGTAGATGGTGTCGAGATACGCATGACCGCGATCTGCGGCTAACATCAATACTTTCGGTCGGCTAGGGCCGTGGTAATCATCAAAATAGGACTTGATGGCAGAAAAAGCCGTGCCCGTGGAGCCGCCGCCAAACAAACCATAGTCGCGGACCAATTCATGGCACGCATCGATTGTGTCAGGCTCTTCAACATGGACAACCTCATCGATCGTCGCATCATCGACCAAAGCCGGTCGCGATGTGGAGCCAACCCCGGGAATATAGCGAGGTCGGGCTTTGTCGCTAAAAATAACAGAACCAACCGCATCGACAGCAATGATTTTGATGCCCGGGTAATGCTCTCGTAGGCGATTTGACAACCCTGCAATACAACCACCCGAGCTTACAGCGATAAAAGCGTAGTCTAAGTGATCGATCTGTTCGCAAACCTCACCGCCCGTGCTCGCATAATGTGCTTCCATGCACGAAACATTTGCATACTGATTGGGCCAAAATGAGTCGGTAATCTGCGCGACGAGCTCCTGGACTTTCGCGATGCGGACGCGCTGATACCCCCCGTGGGTATCTTTGGTCGTGACTTTGTGAACGTTTTCACACGAAACATTGAGAAAGTTTTCATATGTTTTCGTGATGTTGGGGTCGATAACCGACTGAAAATGAAGTCCAAGGAATTTGCAGAATGTTGCTAAGGACGATGCAAAATTGCCGGACGAAGATTCAACAATGGTGGTTCGCTCGTTGATTTCGCCCGATTTAACGCCGTTTTTTATGACATAAAGGGCGGATCTATCTTTGATCGATCCAGAATAATTCAGAAACTCAAGCTTACAATAAAGTTCGACTTTGGGGAGGTTCAGCTTTTGAATGGGGGTATTGCCGACGAGAGCTTCTAGTTTTTTCAGTCCTTCTGCAAGGTCGCGCTTCGGAGGTATTCTGATCATCTTTTCCATACGAGATTCCAACCTGGTTAGGAGCGGAGACCTGAGAACGGGGTGTTCTTGTCATCAAAAGTCTGCTCTGTGAAAGAAAAACAAACACAACATCGTACAACGCTACTTACTCTAAGTTTTCAGGGCGAACAATCATCGTTTACAAAAATTGATTAAGACGGTCAATAGTTGAAGCTCGCTTCCACAAAGAGTTTGAGGCGACCTGCTAAATTGTTATAGGTCAAAAGTCGCGCGTCCTGGAGCTAGCTGCATATCCGAACGATAGGTTAATCGCGCCAAAAAGTACGCTGTCGATCAAATATCTAGTTTTATGTGGCGTCGTCAATTCTAGGGCAAATACTGGCGGAGATTTCCAGGAATAGGGCTAGCGAATATAAAGCCAATGAGTTAGACGTGAGGAGCTTTTTTGCTCACTTCAACTCATGGAGATTCGACTATGTTCCACTTTAAAAAATGTGTCGCGATTTCGATGCTGATCATGGGAGTCATTCCCAGTGCCTACGGTGCATTTGACTGGCAACAGGCGAAGGATCGCTTAAGTCATGAGAAGCAGTGTTTCGTCGAAAGCATGAACGCCGACCTTGCGACTCATGTGCCGGAGCTTCCAGCCGATGTAAAATCTGATCTGACCTCAATCGTAGAAACGATCGCAGAAAAAGCCTCGACTTTGGAGGTCACCTTCGAACAACACAATAGTAGTGCTGTCGAAAACGATGTCGAATCTATTCTTGATGCCATCGACGATTTTGATGACTATTTAGACAAGATCGAGAATGTTTATGAGATAGGCGATGATGCAGACAAATGCCTTGATAATCTCGAGAACATTGCCGAAAAAGCAAAAAAATCGGTTTAAGTTGCAACTTGCCAGGCTGAAGCTTGGCTTGGTTTACAACGCGAGCCCGGGGTCAATGCAGAGAAAATCGAATTGACCTTTTTTTAAAAGACTTTCCTGAATGGAGTGCCCGTCAACGGGCCTCTAAAATATCGGAACACCATTTAAGAATTTCGTCAGTAGGGCTTTTGCAACATGCATTCGGCACTCAGCCTGGTCAAAGACTACGGATCGAGGATGGTCAATGACCTCGTCGGATACTTCTTCGCCGCGGTGGGCGGGTAAGCAGTGCATGAATATCGCGTCGGGTTTCGCTAAGTCGAACAACTCTTGGTTCACCTGATAGGGAGCAAAAACCTTGAGGCGTTCAGCGGCTTGGGCTTCGTCTCCCATTGATACATAAGTATCCGTATAAACCACGTCAGCATTTCGGATCGCTTCTCTAGGGTCCTCCATCACTTTAACCTGATCTTGCGCGGATCGCTTGAGCTCCTGGATGGCCTCTTGGGATATCTGATAGTCTTTGGGGCCAGCAAATGTAAATTCATGGCCAGCCATCACCATGATCTGCATCAGGGACGTCGCCACATTGTTGCCGTCGCCGATATAGGCCACTTTAGCCTTAACGAGATCTGGCTTGTGCCATCTGAGCGCCATAAGATCGGCCAGGGCTTGCGTAGGGTGATGGCGATCGCACAGCGCGTTGATCACTGGTTTGGTTGTGTGGCGCGCGATTTGTTCAATTGTTTTATGGCTATACACTCTCGCGAGAATTAAGTCAGAAAATCGTTCTAAGTTGCGAGCAATATCGGGGATCGATTCGCGGCCCTTGATATTGCTGCCACTTGCTAAAATCTGAGAGTCGGAAAGGTAGACCGCGGTGCCGCCCAGATATTCGGTAGCGATTTCAAAAGCGACTTTTGTTCGCAACGATGGCTTTTCAAAAACCATGGCCACCATTTTGCCGTTGAGGATGTTTTCCTTACGCAGACCCATATCAAATTTGCGTTTATAGTCAAACGCGAGCTTCATTACTTTTTCTAGAGTTTCAGGTTGAAGATCGGAAATTTTCGTAAGGTGTTGGTGGTTCATTTCTAAATCTCTTGGTTTATAAAATCGCAATAATCGGTTCCATTGAGCACCTGCAAGTTTCAGGGAGTCTGCGTTTTGCGGGTCTAAAACAGGTGAACCGTTATAGTTGGGATTCCCGTTGGTGTCGCCAGTAGCACGGATCTGTGCGCTCGACAAGATTCAATGCCGCGCGCAAAATAGAGTGCGATTGGGTTGGGATCAAGCAAGATAGTATTTTTGCAATATTGTCGATTAGTTCGGGTCTTCTTACGGACGAACGGATGGGTGAGGAAGGGAGACTTTGAATCTACAGGCACCAACGGAATAATCTGATAAAGGAGGAGGATTGGGGATCAAGCGAGCCAATACGTCTTACTTCACCGGCCCGACTCCGTAAATCCAAAGAGGATTGGAAACCTTCGTAGAAGCGTCTGCGTTAGGATTGACCTTGATGAGCCGCGGTAGGAGCGACTCACCAGAGCGGTCTCGAAACGAAGTTCCCCACCTCTGTCCAATTAGTCCTCGAGTTCCCCAAGCAACGCGAGGACATCATCGTGGTGGGACTTGGTTTTGACTTTGTCCATCACATGCTTGATCCGTCCGTCTTTGCCGATAATAAAAGTCGTGCGCAGGATGCCCCAATATTCTTTGCCATAGTTCTTCTTCTTGCCCCAGACGCCATAGGCATTTGCAACTTCATGGTCCTCGTCGCTCAAAAGATCAAAGTTGAGCGCCTCTTTTTCCCTAAATTTTTGGAGCCTATCAGGGCTATCAGGGCTCACGCCCAAGACGACGGCTTTTGAGCTGGATAGGGATCGTTTACAGTCGCGCAGCCCTTGCGCCTGAACGGTGCAGCCTGGTGTCATGGCCTTGGGGTAAAAATACAAGACGACTATTTTTTCGTTGCGGAAGTCTTTTAGGCTGACTTTAGTGCCAGCTTGATTGACTAATGAGAACTTGGGTGCAAGTTCGCCAACTTGAGGCATTGCCATTTGTGCTCCTAAAATTAAAGGGTAATAAAACCAAGATCAGACCCTTTTAAAACAGTCTCCAGCGCACCATCGCAATGACTGCAATCAAAGTAGGTCAGGCGACGGAGCTGGGCCGAGTGTAGCCCAACAGGATGTAAGAATAAATATTAGAAATTCCAAAACGAAACAAACAGGGAAAAATCAGCCATTCCGAGGGAGAGGTTTTTTGGGGCAAGTACATTTTCAGGTGGTTTGGGGAAGCTGAACAGAGATCTAGCGCACCATCGCTTTGACGGCTGTTTTTGATCGTTTTAGCTCCGGTTTGAAATCCGAGCGTAGTTTAACCATGTTACTCAGACTCTGCTTGTTGCGGCCTTGCAGGAAAAAACCCATCGGCGCCTTGGCCTGCCCATCGATCATGGTAGAGTCGAAATCCAAATTGGTCGAGTAGGTCGCCTTACCTTCGCTTTGATTCAAATTAGCGCGATCACTCGACTGTGCCAAGGCTTGGGTAGCCCAGGCGGTTGCAAGAAAAAATACCAATGTCCATCTCATTTCTTACTCCTTACTGAAGTTGTTGTTCGAGAGCCTTGATGTCGTCGTCGATCATTTTGGTTTCGCTCTCGTTGGGGTTTTTGGCTGGTTCGGGGCTTTTGGCAACAGAGGAATTGCGTTCATTGTTGCCTTTTCGGTTCATTTTTTCTGCGATCGATCGGGCTTCCTCGTCGCTTAGGCCGGTCTGAGATCTCTTGCGAAGCTCGATTTCTTCGACCAGCGTGTAGACTTGGTCGTTGTTTGAGCCCCGGGCATAGGTCGAATTAAGGTAGGATTTCAAAAGTCCCAGAGCATCATCATAGTGCTTTTGCTTGGTTTCAAGCACGGCTAAATTGTAGAGCGCCATTGGATTTTCGCTTTTTTGTGCCAGGATGGTTTGGTAAATTTCGGCCGCATCCTCGATCTTGCCTCGGGTCGACTTTAGAACCGCGAGATGAAGTTTGGCATCGCTATGCTCGGGTATGATTTTTAGAACCCGCTCAAATTGAATCGCGGCCTTCGCCAGCTGTCTGTACTGCAAAAGAAGAACGCCAAGATTCATCCGGATCGATACGTTTTGCGGGTTGAGTTCAAGTCCTTTTCTGAATAACGCCATCGCATCTGAGTTGCGGTTTTCCGATAGGGCCACTATAGCGAGCATATTCAGGACTTCGCTATCCTTTGAGGCTTCACCGCCTAGGCCGTTTAAGATGATCGTGGCCATATCTGTATTTTGTGTGCGAAGGTAAATTTGGGCCAATATTTTTTTAGCGAGCGGACTTTTTAAATCATAGCGCAAGGCTTTTCGTACCAGTTTTAGTGCTTCGTCGTATTCGGAGGTGGCAAGATAGATCTGCGCTAGGCTAAGCAGAGCTTGGACATTTTTTGGCTCGGACTCAATCGTTGCCTGCAAGCTCGAGGTGGCCGACTTGATTTCGCCGCGCGTTTTTAAATGAGGCATCGCGCTCCGAGCATCGGACGAAGTTTGGAGGACGACGGAGGCATGTTGTGGATCATAGAGGGAATAGGCGCCATCGCTTACACAGCCTTGCACCATGAACAGGCAGGATAAAAGACTTAAGAATACCAATTTCACGCCATCCTCCTATTCGATCAGGCCATCGACATCGCTTGACATCGGTAGGTTGTGAGAAAGATATTTGGGATCAAGTGCCATCTCCATAACCTCGGGATGGCGCTCGGGGAACAGTGAAGCCATTTTTTCGTATGCTTTTTTGGTCCATTCGGTAAATGTTTCGACCTCACCTGATCGTTTGTAGGCTGTCTCGTAATACTTGAAGGCTTCTTCTTTGAGTGGGAATGCAACTTTTTCGATGCTCGATCGGTATTGATCTATTGTAACCTGATCGGCTGCAATCGGATCAGGGGCATTGAACAGATCATCGGCAAAATTTTCGTGAAGCTCTCCCAGCCTAAAAAGAGAGGCGACGACATATTCTCCGCTCCCAATCGCCATCACGCCTTCAAATTGCTTGGCTAGTCCGAGGAGGACCTGCTGCTTGGCTTGGACATCGGATTCTAGTGATTGCGCTGAGGCAATTTTAGAGCGCTTAAAGGTGCCGTAGCCTTCATCAGTTGCGTGAAAGAATGTATCCGCTACGAGCCGTCGTGCTTCAGAAGCAGCCGAAGCTCGGTAGGTTTGCAAAAATCCGCCCAGCTGCTGCAATTCGGTGAGTCCTCGTGCTGGATCTACATACTTGAACAAAATCATGGCAGTCTTGGCCTGCACGAAAAGCTGGCGATCAGCCTCTATGCCTTGTGCCCGGGCTAGGTAACTTCGGTAGGAGTTCACAGCCTGGGGGTATAGTCTTAGCTTCTCGAAATTTGCTGCCATCTCAAACAAGGCATCTGGCACGTTTCCGTGGCCGTTGTAGGCGTTGATGAACGCTTCAAAATGTCTGTTTGACTGTTCATATTCTTTGAGTCCCTTGTAGAGCATGGCTGCATTATAGAGAGCCACTGGTGCCCGCGCATCCGATGGGTAGGTTGCTGCAAATAAAGCATAAAAATTAGCGGCATCCTTGAAATTGGCAATGCCTTCGTAGGTCGTGGCAATTCTGAGGTTGACGTCAGGAACCAATTTAGATTGCGGGTATGAGGTGAGAAGAAGCCGATCCGTCTCAAGACCATTATCGACGAGATCAATCTTGTAGTAGTTGGCGCTCGCGTTGAATAACGCTTTATCCGAATCAGGATCATTGGGGAATTCCTTCTGAAAGGCCAGGAAGGTTTCGGCGGCTTTGACATGCTGTTTGCGTTCTCCATATTCAAAAGCCAACTTATAAATTGCGTTTTTTAAATGAGTTGTGATTGTCGATGAGTGGGGGTCAACCGAAAGAGCTCGTGTTGCAAGGTATTTGCGAGATTTTGTGATGATGGCGATCCAATGTTTGTTTTTAGTGTGGAAATTAAGAATAGTTTCGAGGGATACTTTGCCCTCTTTAGTCTCGGGCAGAGTTAGGGCAATATTCTCAAATCGAGCAAGAGCGTCTTCGTAGCGGCCGTATTCAAAGAAAATCTTGGCAGCAGCAATTCTCATGGGAAAGCCCTCTGGATCTCTCGGCAAGAAGCCTACGAACGCGTCAATCACTTTGATCAGCTTTGATTTTTCCCGCGGGATGGTTAAGGGTTTGGGGACCTCGCCCAAGGGAGGCAATTCTGGCCATTTGATCCCGGTAACGAGATTGTTCATGGCAACCACGGCATTGAGCGCGGCTTCTCTGTGATATTTCCCCGCAGCGCTCTGCGAAGCGACCCTGAGGTATTCGTCCGAGGCTGGTTCGTACATTTTGAAATAAAAATAGATATCAGCAAGGTAGTAACGTATTTGATAGGCGTCAGGTTCCTGCGGAAATTTGGCTAGAAACATCTGATAAAGTCGGATAGCTCCCTTGAGCGCATCGTCGTTGGTTGATTTCTGGCCTCTTTGATGCAAGAGGGCGCCGTAGCGGTGGATCTGTGCGCGGAGAGCATCCTTAGCCTCGGCAATGAGCTTGGGGTTTGACTTGTGGGCTCGTGTCCATGGGCTATCGCCAAAAACAAGAGGATAGGATCTTTCAAAATCTGAGATCAAATGGGCGACAGAGCCGACAAGGTCATGAAGTCCTGCAAGTTTGATATAGATCTCGGGTGTCCGCTCACGATGGGGGGCCTCCTTGATCAGTCGCTCATAAGCTGAAATGGCTTTGATGTTTTTGCCCTGATCGGCGTAAGCATTGCCGAGCTTTTCGAGAACGTCGTAAAAAGCCTCATACTCTCCTACCTTACTGAAATAGGCGAACGCGTCTTCGACTCCTTCTATTTCTGCCCAAACCATCACGAGGTCATTGATCGCTTCGCGGCGAAGGTCGATCCCATTCCAAGCTTTATTGCGGTCAGAAAGCCGAACCACCAATTTAAAAGCGGTTAGCGCCCGTTGGTAGGCCTCGTTTTGTTGATTTTCGTTTGCGTAGTCACTGTTGTAGTAGGCCCAGCCCAGTTTGTAGACTGCATAGAGGTATGATTTGGCGTCCTTGTAGCGAATTGCCTCCTGGTATGCGCGGGTCGCTTCTGGAATTTTACCGCGGTTGAAGTAATATTCGCCAAGTGCAAGATAGGTTTCGTGCATTAGGGTTGAGTTCGGATAATCGTGCACCATCTTGAGATAGAAATCCAGCGCCTGAGGATTGTCCAGCTGATCAAGCGATCGCGCGAGAGCAAATAATGCAGCGTCTGACCTGGCATGCTGAGGAAACATCCTAACAAGCTTATGGAATGCCCCGGATGCCTTAAGAAGCTCGGCTTTCGACGCTTCGTGAGAGATCACCGGTTCTGGGCCCGCCTTGGTAGCCTTCCATTGATCAAACTCGCGATTGAACGACATGATCTCGACTGCCCGCAGGAATTCTGATCGTTCGGTGAGCAATTCACCAAGTCTTAGGTACAGCTCAAACTGCTTGTCTTCGGCTATGGGTTTAGAGAGCACAGCTTGAATGGAGCTGATTGATTTCAACCTGATTTTGTCAGCCTTGGTTTCGCTGTCCCAATTGGCTATGACGTTGGAGGCTTCCTTAGGCTTTCGGTCTGTCTTTGCAGCAAGGTCTGGGCCATGGATGGCTATAACGACCAAAATGAACGAGGAATATAATTTTTGCAAACTTGGTCGCATTATTTCACCCCTTTACTCAACACACTTGGGTTCGACATCGACGAGATGAAAGCCAATCTCGTCCCACCAGTACTCGCCTTTTTTCTCGCCTGTCCAATGCTGGGTGTTGCGCCCCCAACCTCGAATGTTTTCGAAGTCAGAGACCTGATCGACCTTCATCTCGGCATGGAGCTCACGTCCAAGGATTTGCTCTTTTTCGCTCATTAAAAGCTCGAGGTACAGAAATTCAGCTTGTGAGTACAATTCGCCGTAATGTTTGCGTTCAAGTTCGATTTCTTCAATAAACCGTTCGCCAAGTCTAATTTTCAGAGCCTGCCTGATCTGGGCAATTCTGGCTAGCGGACCGCTAATATCGCTCTTGTTGCCGAAGACACCCTTTTTTTGTAGCCTGTCGGATTCGGTCATAACTGTAGCCAATTGGTCACGCACAAGTAGCATTGGGTCGCGGCGCGAGGCCGTCATTAGAACTTCACGCGGGATACCTAGGGAATCGCTTGAAACGCCAGAGACAAGATTTTCAAACAGATCATAGGCCTCCGGGGGTGATAGGCGCTGGCCATCTACTAGTGCGGAGAGCGAATTCATGGTTTTGGCATAGTTTTCGGCGAAATCAGCGAGTGAATTGCGTGAATCCGAGTAGCGGCACATCCAAAAATAGACAATCGCTTCGAGCAGCTTGGCTTCGGGATTGTTTTCATCCGAAAAGAATGAACTAGAAACCCCATAGAGCGATCCTAAGGCATGCTTCGGATTGCCGCTCATGAACAGCGACCAGGATTGCTCGAACAGTGCATCGTAGAAAATTGTGCTTTCTTTGTAAACACGCCTAAAATATCGAGCGGAATCCAAAAAATGCCTCTGTTCATACTCTATCCTGCCGAGGGCCATATTTGCGTAATTCCACATTTCCGCCTTGTCGCGCGCCCGTAGTGGAGAGATTTCCCGGGTAGTTGGCATTAGAATTGATTTCAGTGACGCCATCGCAGCTTTGGTGTTGCCCTTTTCGTAAAGCAGCATGCCGAGCTGATAGCGGGCTGGCATGAAATAGCGGCTCGATGCGCTCACCAAATTGAAGTATTGGATGGCTTGTTCATCATATCCGCGTTCAGCTAATGCTCCACCCATGATGTAATTCCAGTCATTGCCGAAATAGAATGGATATTTGTCTTTGAGATCGAGAGTGTAGGCGAGATCTTCGATCATGTACTGGATTGGACGGCTTTTGGATACGTTTGCGAGAATTCGCCATGCTCGCTTGAATTGATCGGATAGAGGTTTGTTAGTTAGCTTAAGGGCATCGGACGCATAGGTCGCCCCAATCACAGGAAGATCGGCGCGATAAAGCAGGTCAGCCTGAAGTTGTAGAAGAAGTATGCGGTTGTCTTCGGTTAGGTTTTGATCTTGATAGAGGCGTGCAAGGTGGGACCATAGCACGTGTGGCTTCATTGCGTTTTTTAGGTAAAGATGGGCAACCCGGGCAAACTCATTGTTGACTTGGACCGCTCTTTCATTTTCCAAGGTTGCGGCGTACAGCTGATTGCAGGCAGCATGCATGAATAACACTAAGATTATCGATCGATGAATTCCTCTAGGTTTCATACGCCTCTACTTTCATAGAAAAAAGTAACTCAATCCAAAATCGACACTATACGCGTGGCGCGTTGTTGCCTCATTGCCGCGAGTTTCCTTAAAGATCCTGTCGCGAAAATCTATCCTGAGCGACAGTGACTGCAAAAAGTAAAACCTTTCTCCGGCGCCAATCGAAGCAGCCGTTTTAGTTCCCTGAAATGTTTCGATCTGGGCCATGCCGCCTGTGAGATACAGATCCGAATAGAGAATCATTTGGTCCATGAGGTTGAGCTTGCCATAGAACGGTGCGAATACCGCGTTGACATCGCGAATGCTGTAGACTTGGTTGATTTCGGGATCGGGTGAAACGACTGCTTCGGGGTCATCAAGTTTGCGGTACTTGAGTTCGTTTAATGCTTTTCGATCCACTGAATCGGCGATGGAGGTTGTAAATGATTGCGCTTCCACCCCAATCCATTCATTGAGGAAGAGAGATACTCGGGCTCCCTTCATGGATGTTTTTGTGTAGGCTTCGTTAAGAAATGAGCCGGTGGCAAGTCCAATCTCAGGCCTAAGCTCCTTCGTGAAGTAGCGATTTTGCAAGACTGCGACAGGATTGCGAGCCCCGCTGCCACGGAGTTCCGCTGGATTGAGGTCCAGAGCCCAAAGTTCTCCTCCGAGCTGCGCCCCGAAAAGCGCAGTTGCTATCCATACTTTTTTCATGCCTCTAACTCCCGACGCGATACCCCATAGATTCAGGGTAGCATTTAGGCCGCAATGCGGCCGATATAGGTGTCTCGGCAATGAAGGTAAAATCTTTAGTTCAAGTTTTGCCTAGCAAAATCCGACTCCGTCACAATTAATAAATAGGTGTGTAATTACGCTTGGTTATATTGGTGGATGAAACACACCTTTTGGTAAGAATTTCGGCTGAACCTAAAATCGGGAATTGGGCAACTACACACCAGCAACTATTTCCCGGTGTAAGAGTCTGTTTAAAAGGTTCGGTTTTTAAACAGTTCTGCGAAAATTCTTGGTTCAACAAAGATTACGGCGTTTCATCTCTTGACTTAAGAGGAAGAGTTCCCGGCTGGCCTGTCCTTTGATCGATGAGTTCTCCTGAGCCCTTCGACCGAGATACGGGATAACCTCCTCGAGTTTGCCGTACGGGACGTACTTGGCCACATTGAATCCCGCCTTGGCTAGGTTGTAGGTGAGGTGGTCTCCCATGCCCAAGAGTTGCGCAAAATTGCAACGTTGGTCATTGCGATCCAGGCCCGCTCGATCGATCAAATCGGCCATGAGTTGGGTTGATACCTCGTTGTGCGTGCCAAGGCAAAAACTAAAATGATCGATATGGTCTATGATATGCCGGATGGCATTATCAAAGGCGGCATCGGTCTCGGCTTTGTGGGAAAATACTGGATTGCTCACTCCAAGTCGCACCGCACGCGCTGTTTCCTTTTCTAAATATGCACCGCGCACCAGCTTGATGCCTGCGACAAACGACGCTTTGCGGGCTTTGCCTCCCAAGCTTTTAAGATAATCCAATCGGTCCCTACGGTACATCTGTACGGTGGCAAAGATAATCGCGCCGTTGGTATTGTATTTGCCCATCATGGACTCGGTTATCTCGTCGACATAAGGCTGAATCCAGGATTCCTCCGCATCAACCAAAAGTTTTACCCTGAGTTCGGCGGCGGTCTTGGCGAGTTTTTCAAACCGCGCCCTCGCTAAATTGATCGCTTTGGTTTCACCAGCTGAGAGCTTGGCGCCTAGTGAAACTTTCGCCATGAGATCAAGCGCCGCTATCCCAGTCGGTTTGAACACGCAGAAAGGAATATCGCGGCGGTTTTGGGCCGAACGGATATTAGCGAGCGTTTCTTCGACTGTGCGATCGAAGTCCTGCTCGCTGTGAAAACCTTCCGACGCGTAATCAAGGATGGTACCGATTTTGTTCTCTGCTAGCCTCGCAATCGTGGCTTCGCAGTCGGTGATCGATTCTCCGCCACAAAACTGCTGAAATATGGTTTTTTCGATCAACGGCCGAACTGGCAATTTAAGCTTGAGTGCTAACGAAGCAAGCGGAGGGCCAAATTGACTAAGAGGAGCAAAGCCTAGTGCTTTGAACAACCAGAAAGTTTTGCGCAGCTCAGTATCCGACAGGCTGGCGAACGCAACCTGGGTGTTGTTGATATTCAGTTTAGCCATGATGTTCCTACTTTGGATCTGCTCCGATCTTGTCCAAGGCTTTTAGGATTTCCATTGGCAGCGGGAATATCACCAGTTTCGCATTCGCATCGGTTGTCATGGCGGATAGCGTATGGAGGTACCTCAGCTGCAAGGTTGCGGGATTTTTGCTCAAAAGATTTGCCGCGTCAAGTAGGGTTTGTGATGCTTGGAGTTCGCCGTCGGCTGCGATGATTTTTGCACGGCGTTCCCTTTCGGCCTCAGCCTGGCGAGCCATCGCCCGTTGTTGATCGAGGGGCAAGTCGATGTGCTTGACCTCGACTGTTACGACCTTGATACCCCAAGGATCGGTATTGGCATCGATAATTTTCTGCAATTCGGAGTTGATCTTGTCGCGGCAGGCCAGAAGTTCATCCAGGGTATGCTCGCCCAAGATTGAACGCAACCGCGTCTGAGCGAGCTGCACGGTAGCATAAAGGTAATTTTCGACATTAAGGATGGCCTTTTGCGGATCGACTACTTTAAAGTACAGCACAGCATTGACTTTGAGGCTAATGTTGTCGCGGGTGATAACATCCTGCGGCTCGATATCCATGGTCACGGTTCGGGTTGACACTTTTGCCTCAACCCTATCGATAAATGGAAAAAGTAGGATAATTCCTGGTCCCTTGGCATAGGGTAATGCTCGGCCAAAGCGGAAAACTATCGCTCGATCGTATTCTGACACGATCCGAAACGACGAAAAGAGCACCACCAAAAACAGCACCATGAAAATAAATAGACCAATCACTAGAAATCCTCCTCTCGCCTGTCAAATATTACCAATCCTGATCGCGTTCAACCAGGAGCAAGAGATCTTGCCGGCCCAGAATCTTGACGATACTACCCTTTGTCAACGGTTCGTTTCTGGCATTTTTGGCTTCCCAAAACTCGCCTTCTACTTTGACCTGCCCACGGCCATCGACAAAATCTTCATGCACAATAGCTTTGCGCCCAACTATCGTATCCCCACCTGTGACGGCGGTTTTTGTACCAGCTTTATAGACGAGGTAGAAAATGAAACCCACAAACCCCAGGACCATGATTGCAGCCGGAAGTATCGAACTCCAAGCTACCTGCATACCGTATTGATTGTTTGGATCCACGAGCAAAAATGACCCCATGATAAAAGCGATCGCCCCACCGATTCCAAGGACGCCAAAGCTGGGCACAAAGGCTTCAGCTATCATAAAACCAAGCGAAGCCAAAACCAGCAGCATAGCACCAAAGTTGACAGGAAGCACCGATGTTGCAATCAAAGCTAAAATCAAGCAGATACCACCCACGACCCCCGGCAAATAGACTCCAGGATGCGTCAATTCGAAGCCAATTCCGATTAAACCGGCAATAAATAATAGATAGAACAAGTCGGGGTTGCTTAGAATTTCCAAAAAGGCCTGACGGGGAGTCTTACGATATTCAACTAGTTTTGCGTCCTTGGTTTTCAGGGTTGCGCGAACATCGCCTGCGAGCTTGACCTCCCGGCCATCGATAGCGAGCATTAGCGAGCTGAGATCATCGCTAATCAGATCGATCACATTATTACTCTTGGCTTCGCTTGCTGTAATCGAAACTGAATTGACGACAAACGAAGCCGCCATTTCTTTGTTGCGATTTCTTTTTTCTGCTATGGCTTCAACGAAGGCTGCTGTATCGTTTTCTATTTTTTGGTTCAGATCATCGGATTCGATATCCCTGCCTGTGCCATCGATAGGGTGAGAAGCTCCGATATTAGTTCCCGACGCCATGGCGGCAACATGGGCTGAGAGCGTGATAAATGCTCCGGCACTGCCTGCATGCGCCCCAGAAGGTCCAACCCAGACGACAACTGGAATTGAACTTTCCATGATCTGTTTGACCATATGTCGGGTTACCTCGAGCACCCCACCCGGTGTGTCCAGAACAATGATGATGCCATCGTCGTGCTTGCGCTGAGCTTCATGCAGAGCCTCGTTAAGGATGTCTTGGGATGCCAATCCGATCAATCCAATCTTGACCGAAAGCCATTCGCCAGACTCAGCGGCAAGTCGGTCGGTTAGTCCAGCGCAGAGAATCACTGCCAGCATCAATGTGCAGAGTGGTAGCTTCAGCATCGCATCGGCATTGCTCCTTGCATTCTCAAAAAGCTTCCCGAGGTGCAGGCCGATCGTCTCTATGCTGCGCTTTCGGATCCAAAAGCTCATGGGGATGGATTTTTTAACCCAACTTTCGCTCATATGCCCTTCCTACGGCAAGTATGGTCTTGTCAGATTTTTGATTCCATCCCGCGTTACCACGATGTTATCCTCAATCCTGATCCCGCCAAACGGGAGAAGACGATCAACGAGAGACCAATTGATTTTTCCTCGGTGCTCACCTTCGCGCCAGGGTTTCAGCAGAAAATCTATGAAATAAAGGCCGGGTTCGACTGTAAAGACAAACCCTGGTTCGACCTTGCGCAGAGTTCTGAGCGTTGGATGCTTTTCGTCATCTTTGGCCATGGTCCCCTGCCGATCAATCTGTTTGCCACCGACGTCATGCACAAAAATGCCGAGCATATGGCCGATTCCATGAGGATAGAATAAGCGCGTGATACCGATCTTGATCATGTCTTCCGATGAGCATTCCATCACAAGACCACTATCAAGCAAGATCTTTGCTAACTCCAAATGAGAACGATGGTGAATTTCTCCAAAATTCATTCCGGCTGCCACCGACCCGCACAGACGCATCTGCGCTTCGTTCAACGCCTTGAGAAGATCCACAAACTCCTGCGGAGCTCGCCGCGCGGTATATGTACGGGTAATGTCAGAGCCGTATCCCCGGATTCTGGCACCGCTGTCAATCAGCAGCACATCACCGTTTCTAACATGATCGCGTTTGTGTTCGTAGTGTAGTATCGCGGCTTTTTCGTTCAGACCAACGATGGCATTGTAGGGTAAATCTGCTTCTGTTTGTCTGGCTGCAGCTAAATAGGCCAGGTGGATATCAAGCTCGGAGCCACCTGCCATAAAGCTATTGTATGCTGCAATATGGCCCCGTGCAGCGCATTCGGTTGCCTGATCGAGGGACATGATTTCGTATTCTGATTTATAACCCCTGCACCAATCGAGGGCGCTAAGCACCTGGGGGTTGGTTTCTTTCAGGCCGGCTTTCTCGGCACGAATAATTTCGGGTCCGAGGTGGGCAAAACCGCGAAAGTTTCCCACGGCATCCCAAAGCTGATCCACCGATCCAAACATCTGGACATCAAACGAGTCTATCCAGAATTCATCCGAAAGAGTCTCATGCTCATGCCAGTAGTCTTCTGGGCGGAAATACAGGAGAAGCGGCTTTTGACCAGGACGAACGACGAGGACATGATCATGGCCTTCGCAGGGTACCCAATGGGCAAAATGGTGAAATGGCCGGTAGGTATAGGCTCGGTCATCCTGAAAGTAGTACGATAAGCCGCCTGCCGAGTAGACTAGCCCTGGCAACGCAAATTCCTCTGCAATTTTTTCTGCATCAGCTTGCCGAATCTGAATATGGTTTTGAAACGCGCCCTTGAGATTCATAACGTGTGTGCCTCTTTCGTCTTTTAAACCCTATATCCTTGTCGAGAATAGCTGTTCCGCCTGGTTTTACAATGTTAAAAGCCCCGTGACGCTTCATTCTGAGTTTGAGGCTAACCTTTATGTCTCTGATTTATTTGTGTATTTTTTGAATTTTTTGCTCTACCGCTTCTTACGGGCTCATGATTTGGACGGATTATTCCGAAGAATCTGGGCGCGGTGTGAACATCCACCCTATGAATCGAAAACATGGCTGGTACTCCAATTAAAAAATGCAATACCTGCGGTCGTGAGTTCCTGACGGAAAACGATTTTCTGAAGGGTACTAGCCGATGGCGTCTATGCGAGCGCGGCAACCTTTGGTTCAACTGCCAGTGCAATTCGACCAACATGATCGTCAAGGGTAAATTCCCTTGGTATTCGCCTGATTTATTTATGTCGGCTCGGGCGAAATCGCTCTTCAATACCCTTCCAGGATTGCGCGAGCTTCCTCATATGCCAACGGTCGTTATGGAGCTCCAGCAGCTGCTTTTAGTCGAAAATGTTTCGTCAAGCCAGATCGCAGCTGTTTCAAAGAGAGATCCGATCATTGCAAGCAACATCCTTAAAATTGCAAACAACTTGAAAGCGGAATTGGAAGGAAAAATTGATTCGTTGGAACACGCAATATCTTATATCGGATTTCGTGCTTTGTCGGACATCATCGTGACGGCTTCTGTAAGCTCGTTCAAGTTTAAAACCACCATTTTCAATGCCGATGAATTTTGGCAGGAATGTTTTCTCACCGGAAAAATAGCTGAATTTCTAAGTGTTCGGTATGCAAAACATATCGTTCCAGATGAAGCGTATCTCGCAGGAGCGCTATGCAATGTCGGTAAGGTCGTTCTAGCTATTTGTTTTCCCGACCAGGCGGATACAATCGCTCTCGATACCAAGGATGTCAAGCTTCTCAAAGGGTGGCGCCAGAGCGAGCGGCAGTACGAATGTCATGATCATTGCACGCTGGGGGAGATCGCTGGGGCATTTTGGGGCTTACCTGAATACGTGATGAGCGCATCAGCGAATCACCACAAGGTTCCTGAGAGCCCTTCACCGCGCAGTCATCTGGCGATGGATGATATCGTCCGTTTTGCGAATCAGCTCGCCCACTGGGTTTTGCTGGAGCCATGCAAAATTGAGTCTTACATCCTTAACTACTCATCCAGAATATTCGGTCTTAATCATATTCAGGTTGACCAGCTCGCCGAAGAGTTATCTGCTTTGGCCCCCAAATCGGCTTAGCGAAAGGTAGCCCCACGTGGTTTGCCAACGCCTTTGGTAGGGCCTCCACCCATGATTTTGTCTCCCTTTTCTTTCAGCGTTCGCGAGGTTTTTAGAAAGCCGAAAATTTCGTCAACAACTTCAGCATAGGCTGCTTGAGTCAGGAGGTAGCCGTGTTTGGTTTTATGCAAGCGCTCCTGCAAGATTTCCTCGATCGCTGCCCGTGCGACGCTCTCAAATGGTGACTGCATTGTTACCCCCTATCGCCTTAAAATTCTCAGACTCTGTCTATATCTTAGCCCAAATTGATGAGTTGCTCGCATCCTCTCTTTTGGGCGTTCGGCTAAAAATATATTTAAAGGTAACCGCTAAGACTTCCGATGAAAGCCCAAAGCAGATTTGAAGGTTTGATGAGGGAGACTTGGCAATGATGCGAATTGCAATCAACGGGCTTTTATTAGTCGTGGCTTACTTCTGGATTCACGGCTATCTGATAGGCTAAAGCCTGTTAGGCGGTCAGGGCTGATTTGGGTGTTGGCAGCCCGCTAGACTGGATAGGTATCATACGATCTAAAAACGACCACCCACCAAGGCTCAAAGAAGGTTGCGAGAAATGACCTGTGGCGCGACCGACAAAATAGCTGATAATTGCGGTAGGCTTTTTCGTTATCGAAGCACTTGATGATCTGTTTGCAATCTCCGCAGACCATCATTGGATTGTTCTCTCCCAAAAGGTCGATCGTTTTCTTGCAACAGCCCTTGAGTTCGCCATTGTCGTCCAGACTAGGTGCAGGTAGTTCTGTATCAAAGTGCCGGGTTTCTTCGGGGGTATCCGCTGCCATGTTTACCTCTGCGGAGTTGAGAACGCATGAAATCATACGGGTTTCAGCCTCAGTTTGCAAGCTCACTGAGTTTGCCTCCAGGGCGATCGCATCTAAAAATTGCTAGATTTTCGGTGGTTAAATATCAGAGGGCCGATGACTTAATAAAGGTTGGCCAGTATTGAATTAACTTTTTGCTCTATATTTAACGCAGATTACGCAAATTCGACGCTGATTAGACGCAGATTTTATTTCCTTATTTCGATAATCAGCGTTTCATCCCTCTAAAAACTTCGCACGTCTCGGTGTTCGCCAAGCCGTTATTTGGCGAACCTCTTCATAGACCTCCCCCCAAGAACCGTCTGACTAAACTAAAAATATTTACTAAGTTCTGCTTCGGTAATATTTCAAGTCTTTTGAACAATTTGGAGAACCATTTATGAAAAAGCAGATTTTTTTGACAGCTATCCTAGGCCTTTCGGTCGGATTCATCCTTAGCGGATGCGGAGGAGCTAATCACGCACCCACCTCTGAACTCGAAGGAATTATCCATGTCGAAACGCTGACCGAACGTTGTAGTGGGGATGTATATTTTCCTCAAAGTTATGGTGATAGTCCGATTAATGGTAGGTATACGCAATTGAAGCGACCAGCCTCTGGGTATACTCCCTGGACGAGCACTTTTTACAGCGCACCCAATCAAGACGGTTTTGTTCGATGGTGGTGCTACACGACGAAGCAAGGACTATTTGACATTTTTGGTGGCGGCGGTATCAGCGTTGGTGGGACCACCATCACCGGTGTTATTGTCGGGGGTGGCTGCGACTACGGCCCGGATGGTTTGGTTAACTGCAAGCCCAGCATTGACATTACCACCGATGACAAGCCTAAGTCAGAATACAACTGGACTGCTGAACGCTCCCGTTGTGACAATCATAGCGGCTACCTGCGCGCTCGCCTGGGACCAAATCGCCTGCTTCAGATTCAATGCATGCCTCCTGGTAGCCGTTAGGCAGGCATCGATATTTCGTTTGAAAGGGTCCCTTACTAAAGGGACTCCGATTGACGGCAGCTATTCTCTTTCTGCATCCTTTCCTATCCAGATTTGACTCTGCCCATATTTAGCCACGGTACCAGGTTTCTAGCATCTCGGCCGCAATGGACAAGGCGATCTCCGCAGGCGATCTTCCGCCCAATGGTAGCCCAATTGGGCAGCGCAGCGTGGCGAGGGACTCTGGATCGACCCCAAGTCGGATTAGCTCGCGCTTCAAGACGATGGCCTTCGACGCGCTGCCGATCACGCCCCAGTACGGCGGTGGGCCGCGGCGCGCGACGGCTTCGATGATCGGTAGGTCATGGCTATGCCCTTGGGTTAGGCTCAAATAATAAGCATTGGGAGGATAATCCGTCACGACCTCGGAAGGCATTTCGTGTTGAATCAGAGTTAGCTGGCGGTGCGGTGCGAATTTTGCAAGCCATTGGCTGCGGGGGTCGATGATGGTGAGTTGGATGGCGCTGTTGAGTTCGAGGAGCCTCGGCGCCAAAGCCTGAGCGACATGACCCGCTCCGAAAATCACGATTTGCCAGGGGTTGTGGTTGATGAGTTCGAGAAAAACCCGAACGATCCCACCGCAGGTCATGCCGATATCGCTCTTAAGGTTCCACTCATAAAAAGCAGTTTTTGGGCTTTTCGGGTCGTCGAGCATCGCGGCGGCGAGCTGCCCAATGCGCGCCTCGAGTTTGCCGCCTCCGACAGTTCCGGCGTGGAGGTTTTTTCCGACAAATAAAGCTTTGGCTCCCGGTTTTTGTGGCGCGCTGATTTCGACGTCAACTAGCGTTGCAATAACAAAGGCATCGCCCCTTGCCATCAACCGACTTATCTCTTCTGCAAATTCCCAGTTCATATTAACTCTGCCCGGCTTCACACCTCAGTCTGGTTCGCTATACGTCAATTTTTGTTTGTTAGGAATCAAAATCTTCTAAGGTCCACCTACCGGTCTGGCTTTCAACCTCTAGAAACTAACCTGAGTTCACCTTTTTTGATGTTTGCCAACTTACCGGCGAAGCGATTCTGTGTTGGGTATTATTTACTGCGTTGCGGGCCCCTCACAGTGTTAAAATGTTTACTGAACTGTTGGTCCAACCAGAAGCTTGTCAGCATGAAATGGAAATTCGGGAAAAAAAAGCCGCAGAAACTGCGTAAATCGCAGGTTCATGGTCCCATGCCTAGGCGGTCTCATCGGCTGAAGCTAAAACTTTCACGCGTTTGGCAAGCCGTGCGGGCAAGACCGGCACTGGTAGCGATCGGGCCAGCGCGTGCGCTGAGACGCCTTTTTTCGCTAAGAACGCTGGGTTTCATTCTCGTCAAAACCATAAAGTATGCTGTGATTCTGCTACTATCAGTGGGGATTCTTGCGTCGCTCACCCTGTTTGTCGTGTCGCGCTGTTTTGATGGCAAAGATGTTAACGGAGCCCTAGAGAAAATAGTCCGCGAGAACACCGGAGCCGATCTTTCAATCGAACACACCGACCTGAGCTTTTTTACCGGTATTACTTTTAGTGGTCTAACTCTTTATCCAGATGATAAAGCGAGGGCCGCGCAAAAAAAACCTCTCTTAAACATACGAACAGTCAATCTTCATTGGGACTTTTTGCGCGCTCTGATATTCAATTTCCGACTCAAGAGTGCTGAATTCGTTGACCCCGCCATAAATCTTGAGCAATCCGCCGACGGGAGATGGAATTTCACTCCCATTCTCGACTACCTCGCCCAGCACGGTGAGACAAATGCTCCTGAACCAGAGGCGAACGCGCCGGCTCCCGATGCGGATGATGCTATGAAGATTTCGACCTTGCTGCCGGTTCACCCGTCAGCAATCCTGATCATGCCGTTCAAGCTTGCCCTGGAAAACATCGGATTTTCCAATCTGTCGATCAATTTGAGTCAGGATCACCTTGGTCCTGACAAAAAGGTTACAAAGAGTTTCGTTCAGACATCTGGACTCAGCACAAAAGCCTCGCTTTTTTGGTTTGGGACCGAATCCCACTTCAATTTTAAGATCTATAGTCTCGAAGACAAACCATTTCGTTTGATCGTTCAGCAAAATTCGACCGATCCCGAACCGCTCGACGCGACGGTATTCTTGGACAATGAGGTGAGCCTAGACAACTTTGAAAGTTTTAAACTCAAGATTAAAGCTGATCTTAAGACAGTAAAGGGTAAGAATCTCAAACTTTCCAATCTTCCTATACTGGCCGACATCGAGGTGGGACTTCTCAATTCCCTCGATGGGGTGAACCTTAAAAAAGCCACTCTCGACATCCTGCATATTGTAAAATCAGAAACTTCGGGCAAACTAAGCCTGGCCGATCAGAGGTTAGACCAGTTTGAAATCGACCTCGCACAAAACAGCACGATCGATCTAGACGCCGCCAACAAGATCGTGGCTCAGCTAGGCATTCCTCTCAACCTTGCAGGACAAATCAATCTCCAGAACCTCAGCATCGCGGGGCCACTCAAACCTAAGAAAATAGATGAGAATCTGGCCTATGGTACCATTCCTAGATTGAGCATGAACCTAAGTTTCGACCGGCTGGCGTCCGATATCAAGGATCAAAACATAAGCCTGCATCCCACATCGGGCAACGTCAAGCTGAGCGTCAACACCACGCCAGGCGAGAACGGAGTTCAGGTAGATCTCGGTTCCACGGTTCAAAGCGATGGCGCATCGGTCCGGCATATGGTCGATGGCAATGCTGCTAAGGTAGATATTTTCAAGCTCAACCATTCGCTATCGGCCCGAGTGTCGTACCCTGACATGGTCGTGCCGTTTGTTAGGCTTGGCTTGGATATTGCAAAAATCACAGCGCAAGTCGCCGACAAACCACCGATTTCTATGCCGTTTACCTGGGAACTTTTCGCCAGTGCTTCAAAGAATCAGCAAAACATTAGCCTCGACAGCAAGTTGGAACTCGAGGACCTACTTGATTTCAATATCGATCTTCGTTGCTCGGTGCGCTGCAATAGGATCAAACTCAACCAGAGCCTGCAGCTTGAGGATTTCGCTAAATTATTTGCCTTTGCGCAGCCAGTATTGAGCAAAGTTGCACCGCTCGATTTTATCCCCAAATCACTTACGGGAAAGCTTTCCCTGCAGACGCAGATCAAAGGTCAATCAAAAAACATTCAAGAAACCAAGATTGAAAAAATCATCAACGATACGACGGGCAAGGTTGATATCAGCCTTAGTCTCGAAAAATTTGGCATCGTTCTCCCGTTTAAGAATATCCGTCTAAGTAATTTCGCAACGCGGTTGAATCTGGGAGGTAGTTTCACTGAGCAGTTTTTGGAAATGAAAAATGATTTTGACGAGCTGGCACTTAATTTGGACGATAAAAAAGACAAGCCCAAAGTTGCCCAGATCAAACATCTGAGCTTTTCTAATAAAATTTCAAATACTCTCGACCTGACCAAGGGGCTCGACAAGATCAAAGATCATATTGAAACTAGCCTTCAGTCCAATCTCTATATTGGCCAAGTCAGTATGAAAGGTATCTTGCCTCAGCCGATCAATTCCGCAGGTTTGGCTTTGGATGTTAAACAGTCCAATGTCAGACAGATTGAACTTCGTAAAATAGAACTCAAGGCGCCCGACTTCGGCGCGCAGCTTGCGGTTAGTGGCTATACGCAGCTTAGCAAGGTTTTTTTCCCTGAGTCGCTAAAAGTACAGACCACGGCGACGATCGAACACTCAGGGTC
This sequence comes from uncultured Oligoflexales bacterium, assembly GCA_964582405.1. Taxonomy (GTDB): domain Bacteria; phylum Bdellovibrionota_B; class Oligoflexia; order Oligoflexales; family Oligoflexaceae; genus CAZOSN01. Next base: position 26,044 of record CAZOSN010000007.1, read on the forward strand.
TCAAGGAGTTCATGGGGGCATCAAGACTTCGGGGTCCATGGTACTTGAGTCCAAGGTTCAAACCGACAATATGAAAACTTTCTCGATTCAGGGAAAATCGTCGTTTGAGCAATTTAACGTGACAGTCAACGATCCCAAAGGTGGCAAGGCACCGCTTTTGGTCGTCGAACAGGTTAATGGGGACTTCCCATTGTCCCAAGATATAGATATTTCGCCTTATATAGACCTCACCAAATTCGCTAAAGGTCCTGACGCAAAAGTTGCGGGTGCTGGTTTGCCCGAAAAACCAGCAAGTTCAGACAAGACACTCGCGGCAAAAGGCCAAGTCGGATCTCCAAAGGTCGATGATGCCAAGACTCCGAGTGATGGCAAATCGGGTGCCTCGGCCCCGGCAGGCAAATCAGAGATCGCTAACGGTAAGGGGGCTGGCGCGGCAGTGGCCGCCAAGGATACGCCTAAGAAAGATGAAATTTCTGATCCAGGCAAGGCAACCAAGGCGCCCAAGAGCGAGGTCCCCGAAATCTCGGTGATCGACAAGTATTATCAAAACACACAATCGAGCGTTTCGCAAAATACCAACCTCGTTGGCCATGCCGACTTTTTAACTGTTAAAGGGTTTTATCCCGACAAGCGAACCCTATCGATCAAGCGCGTATCGGTTGCAAATCTCGATCTCAATGACTTGGAATTTGATATCGATGTTAAGCAAAATTGGTTTTCACTGAGCCAGTTTACAATCGGCTTTCTTCAAGGAAAAATCCAGGGCGATATAAAATTGGCCTTCAGTCCTATGCCGGACAAATTTCAGATGTCGGTTCATCTTACCAAGCTCAATACCACCAAGCTTCTTGAAAATTTTCCCAATCTTAAGAACAAGACCCAGAGTTGGGATCTGTTTTCCGATCCTTATCTTGACATGAATGTTCATATCGATTTTGATATTCGTAACAACGATTTGGCCGGCGGGATCGATATCACGCGCATCGGCAAAGAGCAGCTCAAGATGATGCTGTTTTACCTCGATCCTGAAGAGAAAAATCCCTCTCTGGCTTATATTAGAACTGCGTTGGCTTTTGGGGATATCAGTGGTGTGACAATTCCGATCAAGAGCGGATTCATCGGATTAGACGTAGGAGTTACAGTGCTGGCGGTACCTATTCCATTGCCAAAACTTGATCGATTCCCGGTAGCCCAGCTTATAGCCAATTTCCAGGTTGATGCCAAACCTGCGGCAAAAGAGGAAGACGATGCGACTTGATAGCAAGAAATTGGGTCAAATCTATTTGTTGGCCGTTGTTCTAACGAATGCCAGCTGCGCAATCAATTTTGAAATCACCTCGCAGCGTACGGCGCTTGAGAATCAGATGCTTGGGACCTATCAGGACACCGATCGGGAGCTCTATGTCATTAGCTCTGTGAGGAGTTTGGACAAACAAGCCCAAGGTGAGGTTTCGGTGGCTGACAAAGCCAAGCTTGCCAGACAGAATCAGATCTTTAATCAGGACGACATCGACGAACTTAAGAATCTTCAAATCATAGGCGAAACCGACGACGGCGACCTCAAACTCCTACCAGGCAATATTGGGCTTGCGGCAAAGGCGACAGCGGACCAAAACAGTCTCGCGAATCTTATGGTTACGGAAGAAAACCATGATCGCGAAATCATCTGGCAGCACACTATTGCAAGCAACGAAAATCTGAAGCCTACGGATTTGGATAAAGTGAGACGAACCTATGCTGCACAAATGCTTAAGAATGCCAAACCAGGCCAGTGGTTCTTTGCCTCAGGGTCGGGCTGGTATCAGAAAACGGGTGAGACGCCTAAGTCTGACAAGTAGCCTCTTGGTGCTTGGTGGCTTAGCATCGTGCGTCACTTACCGGTATACTTCAGGTCACGAAGAAGACTTCGATGCCAAAGAAGATGAGTTTGCTTTGCCCGAACTTGTCACGGGCGGCAATGCCTCGAATTTCTCCTCTGATTTGTCGCCCAATGGCGCCTATATTCTCTACACTTCATCGCAAACCGGCAATAAGGATATTTGGCAGAAAAAGATTTCCAAAGGTGTCTCATCTCGCCTTACCTTTCATACTGCGGACGACATGTCACCTGCCGTATCTCCAGATGGCAAACACTTTGCTTTCGTATCGCGTCGCCAGGATGCGGCCGGTGATATTCATTTCATGGACCTTGGCAGTTTTTTTGGAACGGCTTCGGAAAATGAGGTCGAATCGTTTGATCTTAAGGAATCGGAAGATGCTCAGCCTGCATGGTTTCCCGACAGCGAGCATATCGCGTTTACGGCGCGCTTACCTTATGAAACTGATCCGCAGATCATGGTTGGTGATACCGATACAGAGACTGCCAAGCCCCTCGAAGGTGCACGTGGAACCCATCCGGCAGTATCACCGGATGGAGATTGGTTAGCATATTCGCTGAATGGATCGGTATACCTTTACGATCTCAAAAAGCATACTAAGACCAAGCTTACCGATGGCATGATCGCAAAAGACGGTCAGCCTTATTTTAGTCATGATTCTAAATACCTCTACTTCATTCGCTATGTGCAAGATACCAATCATGATCGTAAGGTCGATGGTGACGATAGGCCATCGCTATGGCGCATTGAGTTTGGCAAGTGGCTGGATAAGCCTAATATCCCAAGCCTGGCCGCTGTGCCACTCACGAGTTCACGCTTCTCATGCTATTACCCACGATCGATGGCACCCTATATTTATTTTACGATGCAATCGCAGGACAGCTTGGACGTGTTTCGGCTGCCTGACTATGGCCATCGGCCTATTGCCTACGATAAGGCCGTGAATCTAGAGCATCCACGCGAATCCAGCGATACCGATGATACCGCCTACTATTATTATCGAAGAGCCCACATACTTTTTATCCAAGGCAAGACAGCGGAACTTCAGAACTACCTCCTTCGCGAGCTGTACTGGCAGGTTCAGACCAATCAGGTTCAGGAAGCTCAGTGGACGTATCATCATATCGAACGAAATTTTCCTGAAGACCAGGATCTCAAGTCGCTTGCTGAGCTGCTCCTTGTTAAGTTAAAGGTTCAACCGATTACCTACCCGGATCGCAAATTTGATCCAACAGATGACGAACTCGCAGTTTTTGGCCAATCCCAAGCAGCGATAGCCCATATTTTGCCGAAGATCAAATTAGACTCTCCCCACCGCACCGATGCCGATGTCGTGGCGACTATGATTGAAGCCCGTTTGATCGCATCCAAAAAACAATATTTCGATGCGCTAAAAAATATGGAAAAGATCCTAGAACTTAGGAAGCCGCAATATTTTGTCAAAGCTGAATCTCAGCTTCTTATCGCTGATTTAATCGCGACCGTCATGGATAAGGCGACTGCGGTAACAAAATTGATCGATGTGATCAAACAGAACTCCGCCGACTCGGTTATCTGTAAAAAAGCCTCGCGCATGATCGTTGATATCGTAAATGACAACTACGACAACAATCTGGAAGAACTTGCCCGCATTCGCGACGCGAACATGGATATTCCCTGGCTTTCGCCAATCGCCCATCGCTCTATAGCTGACCACTATCAAAAAGTCGGCGATACCAATGTTGCCGTAAATGAATTGCGCGAGATGGTAAATCGCTATGCCTCGACGCCAGAGATTGCGCTAAAATCGGCGGAAACGCTCGTAAAGCTCACGGAGGTGAATGTCTCCGGCACTTTAGAGAATGATCTGGAGGTGCTATACCACACATTCAAGGCAGAGAAATCAGAAGATCTCGCTCAGAGTGCGCTAAAAATAATGGTGCGGTTTAGGGTTAAAAAAGCCGAGAGTTATATGCGCCAGGACAACCTTGAATTGGCAATGGATCAATATCAAAGGATTGTTGGTCTCGATAAGTTCAATCTTGATGGCCATAGGGGTATCATCAATATTCTAGCTCGCCGGCACAAGTTGGACGAAGCCTATGACCGCTATGAAAAGTTTCTGGACGAGAGTCCTAATGCGGTCGAATATCGTTACTTATTGGGCTATGTTAAGACCTTTGAAATAGACGAAGAAGATTCCGTTGGCGGCAAGCTTTCAGCGATCGATGATGCCCTTTCCGAGGTCGAGGAGGCGGCCGAAAAAAACGGCAAGCTCGTCCGTGTCCGTCAGACGTTGGGGTGGCTTTATTTTCAGCGGCATATTTGGGAGAGATTCAGGGCTCAGGATGGTGGAATTGTTCAAAATCTTCGCGAACGTGCTGGAATTTTTGGTACCTATTTGGGCATAAGCTCAACTGATTGGCTCGATTTGTCGGTGAACTCGTACCTTACGGCGCATTTCTTGTCAGAGCCAAATTCGTTTGAGCGTAGCGAGCTCAATCAGAACCTGGCTGAAGCCTATTTCGAAATGAAGAACTATAAGAAGGCGCTGACCTACTATGTGAATCGCATTCGCGAGATCAACAATTTTCCGATGAAGTCAGCTCGTGAAGAGGCTATTTTTACCCACAATGCAGGTAAAGCCGCTTTTCAGCTAGCTGAGACCAAGTTGGCTGCTAAATTATTCGAAAAATCTCTGATGAGTTGGCAAAAGGTTGGTAATGAATATGAGATTGCGCGTAACCTTGATTACCTTGGCCTTCTCAAGACCGAGACTAACGAGCTAGATCAGGCATTGGACTATTACAACAAGCTCATAGAATCCCACAAGCGACAGGGTAATCAGGTAAATCTTGCGGTTGCTAAAATCAATCTAGCGAATATTCAGATCAAGCAAAAAAATAATGCAGACGCTTTGGCAAATCTTGACGAAGCTAAAGCTACTTTGAGTGATAGCCAGTTAGAGATCAATGTTCCCAAACTCGATGCCATTGAAATCGGACTAGCCGATGGGCAGGCGAGCGAAACTGCGGGCTTTGATAAGCTAAGCCGCCTTATTCAGATTGAAGCTCTTAAAGGCAAGATCTATGCAGCGCAGAATGAAACTGAGCACCTCATTAGCTCGTATGAGGCCAAGTTAGCCCTTCAGCTTGAAAAGCGCGAGGAGGGAATAGATCAGGGGCGCAACGATCTTTACTACGCCGAAGAACTTATGACGACTTACGGGTTGTTGGGTAATCTCTACAAGGAAATATCCTTCGTCAACAAAGCCAAGGAAGCTTATTTTCAGGCACTTCATTGGGCTCATCGCAGGCGCCCCGAGGAGGCCAAAAAACCAACTGAAGCTGAGAGTCAATTTGTTGTAGCGTACATGAAGATGCAATTAGAGCGGCAGATGCTGGGGCAGGTCGACAAAGATGAGGCTGCGTTGGAAACGGGACTCTCCGCCAATCATATAGCCCTTCTCGGTCAGCCCGAGGTGACCGCCACTGATCACTTCTACATTGGCAAAATAGCACCGATTCTCAACCAAATGAGGCTTGCAGCCGAGGAACCCGCTGCATTTGCAGGATATCAAGAGGTTCTTGCCGAACTGACCAAGGTTCCTGGCAAAGATAAAGCTCTTCCTCAAGCTCTTGTTGCAACTCAGGTTCCGAGTTTTAAAGACGACCAGACTGTGCAAACCGCGGACGAGATCCGCGAAGTCAAGTCACTGGTAATCAACGATCGATCCGCCCTCTGGAAGTACCTTTTAGCAAAGGGAATGTGGCGCAAGTGCTACGAAATGCTGGGATCGCGGTTCGAAGTGGAGGATTCCAAAGATCCAGCGAAAGGGATTAAACCGCTTTCGATCGTGCAGTCGGGAATAGATCTTGCCGTCATGGACAAGCTCTTTGACTTTTCCTTCGGATCATTGGCGGCATCAGCGGTCGCTGATAAGTTAGATTTCGCAGCCAGATACTATTCGTTGCGCTCTCTGTATTTAGCCGACATGTTGTTTTCAGACACAAGGATTCCTTCGGTCGAATCTGCCTTGCAGCCCAAACCTATGGCTGAGGTGCAGAAATCGCTTGGTTCCAATGAAGGAATAATCTTGATTCATGAGAATCAGTATGGCGGCATCGATTTGTTTGGGATTAGAAATTCAACTGTGGCACACGTTTATGCCAAAAATATCCCGCCTGCCAACCTCAGCGAATTCATTAAGGCAAAAATGCCAAAAGGACATCTCTATATCGTCTCGAACGAATATGCGCACAGGTTAAACTGGTCCGAGCTCGTGCCGGAATCGACATTTTCGTTTGTGCTCTCCCCCCACACGATTCCCTTTGCCAAGAAAAAATCTGTGCCTGGCATGGCATCCTGGGCTGATCTTACTGATGCAGATAAAGACCTCATCAGCATCAAGGAACCACTGGAGTATCAACGTACAGCCAAGGTTTCTGATCTCAACCGTTTTGCGAATTATGTCCTTGTTCGGATGCCGCTTCTGATCGAAAGGCGTCATCCTCAAATGAATGTGCTTATGTTGCAAAAAGATGGGGCCCCCGATCCTATGACCCTCGATCAGCTAAAATTGCCAAGAGGGGACCAGATTCATGCTTTGATCTACGCTAAATCATCGGAAAATAAGGACGAAATAAGCCACTTCAAGCCGTATCAAAATCTTCAAGCGATTCATCTGGTCTCTATGGCAAATCAGGTCAAGACTACCATGGTGAGTAATACCGAGGCGGCCAGCGATGAGACCTGGGCGAGCTTGGCTCTTGGCGCCAAGGGGAGCAGCGTGCTTAACTATGCTAACAAGCATGGAATCACCGTATTTGGATTAGCCGAGACTGAGGTCGAGCCGGACGATATAGCGGAGGAATTCAAAACCGCGATTGATGATGAGGAATTTAGGCAGGCGCTATACTACGCAAAAATAGAAGGGAACGAAGCTCACCTTGGCCAGGTTTTTCTGGCACTTCGCGATCAATCGCTTGCGGCCCGCGATTACGAACGCGCGCTTTACTTTCAGGAGAAGCGTTTGAACCGCATGACCACGAAAAAGGGCTATGACTATGCGAACAATCTACACCTCGCTGCACAATATGCTTTGACTAGCAAAAGTTTTGAAAAAGCTGATGGCTATTTTAAAGATGCCATCAAGATTTTTACCGATGAAGAAGAGTTTGGACAAGCGGCGCTGGCTACAAAAAACCTGGCGCTTAATTTCGAGCGACGCAAGATGTTTAAAGAAGCGATCGATTCGCAGACAAAGTCGCGTGAGTTTTTTTTGAAGGATGACGATGCCAAGCAAGCTGCGGCGCGTCTTCATGATCTTGGAAACCTACATAACCTGTACTTCAGTGACTATATCAGAGCTGTCGATTTCTACCAAAAGGCCGAGCAGGAGTTTCAAAAGCTTGGCGATAGTGCCACCCTCGAACGAATTGCGATAGACAAGGCCAATACTTTTATAGTCACGGGGCAATTGACTTCGGCAATTCAGATCCTCCAGGATATTCTAAAGCCCATCGACATCACCAAGAACAACCTTGACCAAAACACTCTAAAAAAGTGGATCAGAACCTCGCAAATCTTGGCTAACGCCTACTACCGCGCGTCCCTGAATCAAGATGCCTCGCGGATTATTGCAAATTTGCTTAGTAAAATCGACGAAATCGGCGATGAGGCAACGCGAATTTCGTATAATCTTGACGCGACCAATCTGCAAGCGATGGTCGAAGCGAAACTTGGCTCGGTCGAGCGCGCGATTACCATGCTGAAAGATGGAATTACAATCGCTGAAGAGCATAAGTTGAAAAGCAAAATGACTCAGAGGTACAACAACCTTGGCTTTCTTTATCGTGAAAATGGTGACTATCATGCCTCGGTCGAGGCCATGGAACGGGCGCTCAAGATCGACCAGGTATTGGACTCGGACAGTGGAGTTGCCTACGACCTACGCAACCTTGGACTGAGCGTGGGGCTTTTGGGTGATCGCAAGCTTGCCAAAGAGTACCTTGAAAAATCACTTAAGCTCAGCACAGATCTCAACCTGTCCTACAACGCGACGTATTGTTACTTTGGTTTGGGTGACCTAGCGTTAAAGGAGCATAGCTATTCTGAGGCCATGGATCTTTTTCAGAAAGCTCATGAAATCGCTCAGAAGGGGTTTCTGGGTGATTTTCAATGGCGTGCGCTTGCCGCAATCGCTTTTGCTGAGCAGGCCCTGGGAAATTCAAGCAACGCTCTTTCCTACTATGGCAAGGCAGTGGACGTCATCGAGGCCCAGCCAGCGGGTCAAAAAACTGAGAGTTCGCAAACCGGTCTTGCGTCAGATATGGGAATTCACGAAGTGTACCAACGGTTTGCTAGTCTGTTAGTCTCGTCGGGGCGGCAGGAAGATGCCTGGGCTATGGCAGAACGCTCGCGAGCCCGGGGTTTTATTGACACGATCGGCAGCCAAAATATAACCTTCCGTCGTCCTGAGATCAACCAGGCAATCTACAAGTACAAGGAGCTTCAGGCCGCAATCGAAATCAAAAAGCGAGAAATATCTCTCGCCAGCGGCAACAAACAACTAAATCAAGACCTGGCCGGGCTCGTGGCGGCCCTAGATCAGCACCTAGCCAACCTCCAAGCACAAAATCCCCAGCTCGCTGCGTTTCTTTCGAGTCAAAACATGGCTCTCGCGGATTTATATAAAATTATTCCTGAAAAGAATGCCCTGCTCGAATATTTCGTCACTTCAAACAGCGTGATTGTTTGGTTTATTAAGAAGGGCAGCATAGTTGTTAAAGAAACCGAAATTTCTCGCGCGGATCTTTCGGCAAAAATAGCGGTCATGAGAAATTTGCTGAATGCTTATTCGACGACCGATTTTGTAAGTCAAGATCTTGCGGACATTCTGATAAAGCCGCTGAAGATTGAACTAGATTCAGTTGATAAACTAGTAATCGCCCCTCATAGCTTTTTAAATCATCTCTCATTTGCTTTGTTGCCGTTCGAAAATAAGCTTTTGATCGATCGGTTTCCGATCTCTTATGTAGAAAGCGCCAATTATCTTGCTTTACTTCCTAAGTCGAAAACCTTAGCCAAGGGCGCGCGTATCTTGGCTATTGGGGCGCCAGAGATTGCTGTGGAACAAAAGTCGGTTCCGATTCCATTTGCGCTAAAAGAAGTTGAGACTATCAAGCGCTTTTTCCCTGAGACAAAAGTCTTTACCGGCAAGGATGCAACGGAAGCCTTGCTCCAAAAGCCGCAGGACAATTTCAACGTGATACATATCGCAAGCCATGGCTCATTCAACACAATGACCCCGATCAAATCCTATGTCGCCTTCGCTAAATCCGAAGGCAGCGACGGAATCCTCGACGTCGCCGAGGCATTTAACCTGGATCTTAAGGCTGATCTGGTTACCCTTTCGAGCTGCGAAACCGGAATGGGAGCGATGTCGACTGGCGATGAGGTTATCGGATTTGACCGAGCGCTATTTTTTGCAGGAGCCAATTCCGTGGTCTCCGCTCTTTGGCGCATCAATGATGTCGCAAGCGCCATGGTCATGAAACGCTTCTACCGGTACTTGGCCGATGGATTGCCAAAGGACGAGGCCTTGCGCAAGAGTCAACTGTCGCTCCGGCAGTATCTGAAACATCCGTCTTATTGGGCAGCCTTCCGCGTCGTTGGAAATACGCTTTGATGGGATGCTAAATGAGCTGAAAGAGGTCACAGAACGAATTTTCTTTTGTTCAATAATATTATCAGCCATCAGTATTTTGAAAAGATCCAATCGATGTTATCCTAGCAAAAGTTCAGCCTTTTTCTAAATGTTGAGGAGCAACTTCATGAAGTTTCCTACACGCAGAATTTTGTGTAATCCGTTTGTTATTGTTGTTTTTTGCTCCGGCTTTTTTCTCACAAGCTCTGCATTCTCGCAGGAGGAATTCCCCACATCGAATCAAGATCCCCCATCTGGACCTGGAGCAAAGATTCTCGACTGTCCTGACAATCTTATTTCGGGTTTTGTTTTTACTCATGACAATGTTGGCATCCAGTCGATGGCACTGCAGTGTGGTGATGGCTCGTTCACTGATTTTGCGGGGCGGTCGGGTCCCACAATAGGGACTGTTCAGTGCCCTCAGGGGTATTTGATCGCCTTTCGGCGGAATATAATTGATGCCAACACGCATTTGACAGGGTTTCAGATAGTTTGCGGCGAACCCGGTTATGATCATATTTCGGATCTGGATAGCTTGACCGGAGACTATGAAAATGCAAGTTCTTGTCACGAGCGTGGCCAAACTCTAGATTCCATAGCTTTGTCTTGGGGCGATTATATCCAATCGATGAAATTTCTGAATTGCGATAATCCGTTAAAAGTCTATCCGAATCCTTATTCAACTGTGTGGCGCATGGGAACCACAAGCGGTAAGACCTTCGTCGGTAGTTGCGTCGGCCACAAGATGATCGGATTTGAATACGAGATGAAGAAAAAATCTCCGCTAGCGATCAAGCCCGTGTTCGATGATGACAGCTGCGATGCACCATGGATTGGTGAACACACTTCGAAGGTCGATGGCAAGGCACTTTGCCCTGAGGGTACGTATATCAACGGAGCGAGGGTTCATGGTGGGGACAATAATTTCTCTGGAATTGAATTTTCCTGCATCGACAGCAAAGGAGGATCAAAAACCACGCCGCTTGTTGGAACCAGATCTCGAGACAACGGGACAGAACTTCGATGCAACGGCAAGGATCCGACAATTGGAATTGAGGGATTGACGAACCAAGGGGTGATTCGTCGCATGAAGCTGCAGTGCGAGCGCGACAGTGAGCAGTTTCCGATGTTGTTCGGTTCTCCGGAAGTACTCACCATCGAGGAAGTTAGCATCGCGCAATGATTTAAAGCTGCCCGAAGCTGGCGATTGAAATGCGCTCGATAAATTCATGAAGAACCGGGTGTTTTTTAATCGCCGCGCAGCTTGATAGAATGCACAGGCCTTTCATAATCAATTCGGGGTCAGGTTTGCTATCTGGTTTCATCTGAGCCGCAGGACCGATGCCTGCCGCGGTTTTTTCTGTAGTTAGGGAGGAGTTCCGCAGTGAGATGGCCGCATACCTTTCAGCGAGAGGAAATGTCAGCAAGAGGTCAAGGTTTTCTAATTTCGTTCCCGAGAATTTTAGATCTGTGGGACCATCTCCTCGGAAGTAATGAAAAAATCCTGCTTGGAAACTCTCTTTGAGCATATGAGAAGGTATCGAGGAAAGCGATTGGCCACGTTTGAAATTTTCGATTAATTTCCATAAAAAAGTCAAGGCACTCTGTTCTGGGAAATCAAAACTTACACCCAGCGATTCCTTTGAATTTCGCCGAATCTGTGTGTGGAAATCCTGGGTGGCACCAAAGATTTTGAGCGTGATCAAAATCTTGGAATTCTTAATGTCCAGAGGTTTATTCAATGTTATGAGCGCGCCCCCATAGCTTATATTCTTGATAAAACCGACGCTCTTGCCTGCGATATCAATAGCAATGAGCGAGTTGAAATGGATTAGAATTCGTTCCGATGTTCTTCTGTTGCGAGTAGTCCCCCTTGTGTCTGTGGTAGGGTCTGTTTTTTTTGGCTCGGTATTAGGTCGGAATAGCTTGAACATAGAATTCTCCTCAAACGTCAAATTTACAAATTCATGGGTGGTCTTTGGAGAACTTTATTGTTACTCCTCTGGACACATCGTTTACACAGTCGCTCCAACGACTGGCTATTCGTCGCCTTTGAAATACCGGTCGTAGGGATCGTCTTCGCCGGGAGTCGGCAATTTCTCCGAAGGAGTTTTTGAATCGATCTGTTCTGGGATATTTTCATAGGCATTTTTTACGGATGCTGTGCTTAGGGAGTCAAGGTCAAGGGTGCTTGCATTGGGCGAATTCTTGAGCTTTTCAAAGAGCGCGGGATCCTCAACTTTGATGTCGGCTAGAGTCGCATTTTTAGCGTTTTCTTCTAGAGCCTTAATTCGTGCCTCGGTCTCAGCATCGTTGTCATTACTATTCGATTCCAGAGACTTTTGAATCTTAGTTTCTTCGACAATGGCGACTAGATTTTCTTTCGAGGTCTGACGGAGTTCTACCGCAGCGGGTTTGCTTTGGTCTGCGTCTTTTGATCGATCAATCGTGAGGGTATACCCTGATGATACTTCTTTCGGGGCGCTACCTGACCCAACCTTGACGCCGACGACTCCTCTCAGCACGGTAAGCTGAGCCTCTCCCTCTTTGACCAGAGACGACACGAAAAATTCTGTACCGCGAACCCCTAGGGCCATGGTACGAGTCTTGACTTCGAGATTGGATCTAGGGCCGCCCTTGATGATAGTCGCGCGCAATGATCCAAAGGCCAAATCAATGATCGTTTTGGAGGTCTGAGGCTCAAGTCCGACTTGGTAGAAAGTGTTCTTGCCAAGCGTGATTTGATCACCATTGCCGTAGACTAGACGACAAAACCCAACTTGCCCTGTTTGTAAAATGCCTCCTGTCTTCATTTCTAGGCCACTCTTGGCGTGCTCCCAATGATAGTCCTTGTCGTCGATACGGACGGTACCTTGGGAGGCGCCTCCGGCGGGCACTTCGAGCGGTGTGAGCAGCTTGGCATCACCATAACATTTGACGATGGTTGCGCTGTGAATATCTTCGGAAAAACCGTGAGTCGTGACGCCACACATGAGCGTGAGCATGATGAGGCTGACTTTAGGGTGCGCTTTGGAAAAATTAGCGAGGCGCAGGAAAAAGGTGAAGGGATTTGGTATCATCTCACTGCTGGTCTTGGAGTTCTGGTGCATCGTAACTCCTCATTCTCCGGTCGATCGGCTGGTCGGTTGAAAGTATAGTTTACCACAAACTTACAGCGCATTTTTCTAGCGGGGTCCCTTTTCGCTAGTCGCAGAAACCCTCGGCGCCTGACTTTATTTTATTGGTAGTTCATTATTTTTAATCAAATTGGCGCAGCTTACCGCTTTGAGGACCTTGCCCTGGGGCTTTAGAAAAAGGGGTGGTTCAAATGGACTCGCTTAGATTTCGTTTGTAGCAAAAAAGTGATTTTTGGCTTATAAGCATCTTTTTTGAGACGCAGACACTCGGATTATTTATTTAGTTTGTCGTTTTCAGTTGTGATTAACAGTAAGGACACTCCCATGCCAAATTTCAAATCTCCCCTCCGTGACATTCGCTTCCTTCTTCAGGACGTATTCGAAGTTGAAAAATCGGTTAAAGAGCTAGCGACCATCGATGCGACAACCAAAGAAGACTGGGATCCGGTTCTCGATGAAGCTGCAAAGTTTGCTGAAAAAGTCGTGCATCCCTTGATGCGCTCTGGCGACGAAGAGGGCTGCAAGTTTGAGAACGGCAAAGTCAAGCTTCCCAAGGGTTGGGTGGATTCATACAAGCTATACACTGAAAACGGTTGGCCTTTGCTCGAGGCTCCCCAAGAATTAGGCGGCAACCCGCTGCCGTCGTTTGTCCGCATGAGCGTGCAAGAGTTGCTATCGGGTTCCAACCTATGCTGGGCGATGTTGCCAGGGTTGACGACAGCTGCCGTGGAGGTTTTGACGGAGCATGCGTCGGAAGAGTTAAAAGAAAAATTCATCCACAAGATGGCCGAAGGTAAATGGTTTGGCACGATGTGCCTGACGGAAGCTCATTGCGGTACGGACTTGGGTCTGGTTGCGACCAAGGCTGTTGACAAGGGCAACGGTACCTATGAGATCGATGGATCGAAGATCTTCATCACAGGTGGCGAGCATGACGCGACGGAAAATATCATTCATCTAGTCCTCGCGCGGTTACCAGATTCGCCGACTGGCACCAAAGGTATTAGTCTGTTCCTTGTCCCCAAATTCAAAGTAGGCGCCGATGGCAGCGTCCAAGGATCCAACAATGTCTCTTGCAGCGCCATCGAACATAAGATGGGGATTAAGGGTTCGCCAACCTGCGTCATCAATTTCGAAAAGTCCGAGGGCTTTATCATTGGTGAGAAGAATCAAGGATTGACGATGATGTTTACTATGATGAACATTGCGCGTCTCGGGACAGGTATTCAGGGCCTTGGCGCGGCATCCGCCAGCTACTGGCATGCGTTGAATTATGCTAAAGATCGCCTGCAGATGCGCTCGCTGAGCGGCGCCAAAAATCCGAAAGGACCGGCAGATCCGATCATCGTTCATCCCGATGTTCGACGCATGCTCTTGACGCAAAAGGCCCTCACGGAAGGTTCCCGCGCGATGGTCGCGTACGCGTCCCAGCTTGTTGATGAGCATCTCTATGGCAAGACCAAAGAGGTTCGCGACGCTGCAAACGCCAAGCTTGGGCTTTTGACCCCGGTTATCAAGGGGTTTTGTACCGAAATGGCTCAGGAAGTTGTGTCCCATGGTCTGCAAGTCTTAGGCGGACATGGCTATATCAGCGAGTCCGGTCAGGAGCAAATTGCACGTGACGTGAGGATCAGCACGATTTATGAAGGGACGACCGGCGTGCAGGCTTTAGACTTTTTGGGCCGAAAAATCCTAATGAACGAAGGCCGCAACCTGCGAAATTTCACTAAAGAAGTTCACCTATTCTGCGAAACCAACAAAACTCACGCCACCTGGGGCAAGTTGGTCGAAAAACTGTCTCAAAAGAACAAAGAGTGGGGCGAAATGACGATGCAGATTGGTATGAAAGCCATGCCGAATCCAGACGAGGTTGGTGCCGCATCGGTCGATTATTTGATGTATAGCGGTTATGTCATCTTGGGCTATCTGTGGCTTAAGATGGGCATGGCTGCTGAGTCGAAAGCCGCAACCCATGCCTTCTACAAGGGCAAGGTTGAAACGTGCAAGTTCTACTTTGATCGTATTCTTCCACGCACCGAGTCCTTGCGTCTTTCAATTCTATCAGGTGGTGCAAACCTGATGTCGTTGACGGCTGATCACTTCGGTGCATCTTACGAGTAGGGCTTGGTTCCTTGGGGACTGACCCACTAGCAGGCTTCTGAACAGAGGTTGCTTATGAAATATGCCATTATTTCGGGAAGTCATAGGTTAGACGCGCAGTCGGATAAAATCGCTCGCTATATCGAAACGGTGCTCAAACGTCAGTCTGAGTCCGGTTCGGTTGATACCTATCTCTTCTCGTTACGTTCCAATCCGCTGCCCCTGTGGGACGAATCGATTTGGGCTGGTGATAAGAAGTGGGATACACTATGGGCTCCTATTAGTCGGGAGCTCAAAGACGCTGATGCCATTATAATCGTTGCCCCGGAGTGGGGGGGAATGGTGCCGGCCGGACTGCGCAATGTTTTTCATTTTTGCGGAGGCTCGACCGAGTTTGCGCACAAGCCTGGTTTGATCGTTGGAGTTAGTTCAAGCACAGGTGGGGCCTATCCTGTCGCGGAACTTAGAATGACAAGCAGCAAGAATACTAGAATCTGCTATATCCCCGATCATCTGATCGTTAGAAATTGCGAAAAGGTGCTGAATTCTGGCCCTTCTAGCGGTCCAGAGGATACGTATGTTCGCGATCGGATCGAGTACACACTCAAGGTGCTTGCTTGTTATGCTCCGGCCTTTCGTCAAATACGTCAATCTGGTGTCATTGATCTGAAAGCGTTTCCATTTGGAATGTAAAGCTGGATCGCTCTCGGCCTGTTGTGAGGATCTGTCCATAAATAATATCGACAGATCCTCAGCGGCTAGGTATATCCATTCGGTTTGCCTCGAGATAAATTCCCTTCACGTGTAAAAATTAACTCAATTATGGCGGGGTTGGCAGAGATATGTTGGATATTTTAACAGACGGATTTCGCGACGCAAAATTGAAGCTCAAAGGCAAGGCGGTCCTAACCGAGCCATTGATCGATGAGGCCGTGACAACAATACGCAAGAGCCTACTTGAAGCCGACGTGGAGTATGGAGTCACCCGGGAGTTTCTCAAGAGAGTCAAAAATGACGCACTAGGTAAGACAGTTGATCTTAAGGCGGGCAGCGGTAGCCAAAAAATGAAGGTAAGTCCTTCGGATCACTTCGTGCAGATTTGCCAGAACCGTCTCGAAGAATTGATGGGTCCCGTTGATACGACGCTGGCTTTGCCAACCAATCGGCCAGCGACGATCATGATGGTTGGGTTGCAGGGCAGCGGTAAGACCACATCCACCGGGAAATTAGCTCAGTATTTGATCGCCCAGCATAAACGGAAACCGATGCTTGTTGCAGCCGATATCTATAGGCCTGCAGCCGTGGAGCAGCTTAAGGTGCTTGGAGCAAGGTTGAATGTGCCGGTGTTTCATATCGAAGGGGCGAGGCCCCAGGAGATTTGTGACAAAGCTATGAGGCATGCCTTTGAGGTCAAGGCCGATGTCATTATTTTTGATACCGCGGGTCGCTTGACTATCGATGCCGAGCTCATGCAAGAGCTTGTCGAAATCAAGGATCAGACCCGACCAGACAATATCCTGCTCGTTTGCGATGCGATGATGGGGCAGGACGCTGTGACGACGGCCAAGGCATTCGATGAAAAATTGCATTTGTCAGGATTCATAGTCACCAAACTCGATGGCGATGCCCGCGGTGGCGCGGCTTTGAGTATCAAAGAAGTAACAGGACGACCTATCAAATTTCTTGGTATTGGTGAGGACCTCGACAAACTCGAGGAGTTTCGTCCAGAGGGCCTGGCAAGTCGCATTTTGGGGATGGGCGATGTCGTCGGCCTCATGACCGATTTTCAGCGTGTAGCGGATGAGGATGTTGAGCAGGACGCGATGAAGCTTCTGCAGGGACAGTTTTCCTATCAGGATTTCTACAAACAGATTCAAATGATTCAAAAGATGGGCTCGATGAAGGATATCATCGCGAAACTCCCCATGCAGCACATGATACCTAAGGACGCAAATATCGATGATCGCGAGCTGGTGAAAGTTCGCGCTATGATCGATTCGATGACTCACAAAGAGCGCCTTGGGCTTCATGCGCTATCCCCAAGCCGGATCAAAAGGGTTGCCAAAGGGTCTGGTAGGCGTGAAAGCGAAGTCCAGGAGCTTGTTAAGAAGTTTACGATGATGAAGAAAATGATGGGCTCTCTGGGCAAAAGTATGGGAGGACTCATGGGCAAAATTCCAGGGCTATCCCAGCTCAATAATCTCAAAAATATGGGTAAAGCAATGTCCGGGATGGGCGGCGGCCTGCCAGGTGGCGATATGGCTTCGCTGTTTGGCGGTGGCGGTGACATGCCGGGAATCGCACCCAAGCGTACGGTAGACCGCGATAAGCAGCGCAAGCTTCGAAAAGCTGCAAAAAAGGCGCGGCAACGCAACCGAAAATAGAACAGGTGAGACGATGGCCACAACCGATAGTGCACTAACAGCATCTCAAAGACCCAAAAAAGTTTTGATTGAAACCTGGGGTTGTCAGATGAATGTGGCCGATAGCGAACAAATGCTCGGCATGCTCAAGGATCAGCAGTTTGAGGTTACCGATTCCCCAGACGAAGCGGATCTCGTTCTTCTCAACACTTGTCATATCCGGGACAAAGCCAAGCATAAGGTTGTGAGTCGGTTGGGTCGACTTCGCGAGATCCAAAAAACCTCAAATAAAACCATGAAGATTGCTGTGACGGGCTGCGTCGCGCAGGCCGAAGGCAAGAAGCTTCTTGAAGAAGCAAAAAACATTGATGTACTCATCGGACCAGGCCGACTTGATCAGTTGGTTCCTTTGCTTAAGGAACATGAGATCACGGGAAAAAAACAAATCGCGACCGGTTTTCGTGATTCTGAAAACAACAAGACAGCGCCCGCGCTTGACGATAAAGCCCTGGTAAATCCGACTATTACGGGAAAAAACGAAATATCGCGGTTTATCAATATTTCTCAGGGGTGTGATAATTTCTGCACGTTTTGCGTCGTGCCTTTCACCCGTGGCCGCGAGGTATCATTGCATCCTGACCATGTCGTTGAAAAAGCGAGGACTTTGATCGCATCTGGAGCGCGTGAGATCACATTGCTTGGTCAAAACGTTAATAGCTACGGCGAGGAATTGGTCAGGGATGGGGGCATTACGGTGACCGATCGGGGGCCTTTTGTGGATCTTTTGGACCGCATGGCCTCATTGCCTGGATACGATCGGTTGCGTTTTACGACGTCCAACCCACATGATTTCACAAGACCCCTTGCCGAGCTCTTTGGTAAGCACCCCAAGCTAGGTCGGTACATCCACCTTCCTGTGCAGAGCGGCAATGATGTGGTGCTTGAGCGCATGAAGCGCAAAGTTACGGTTGACCAGTATCGCGAGCGGATTGCATGGCTGAGGGAAATCGACCCCGAGATGGCGCTTTCGACCGATTTGATCGTGGGTTTTCCCGGAGAAACTGAGGAGCAGTTTGAGGATACTCTGAAACTAATGGAAGAAGTGCGCTACAGCTTTGTCTTTGCTTTCATGTATTCGATCCGAAAAGGTACGGCTGCTGCAAGGTTTCCCGACCAAGTTGATAAAGCGGTTAAAGAACAGAGGCTTCGTCGGCTCAACCAGCTTCAAGACCGGATCACCACCGAGCAGAATTTGGCTGAAATTGGAAGGCAGCGGATGGTACTGTGCCACTATGAGAGCACGAAGGAACCGGGCGTCTTCTATGGCCGTACAGAACAATTCCGCCTTGTGCGGATTCCTGCCGCGCGCGATCTCGTCGGGCATCTTGTGCCTGTCGAAATTATCGATGCCAATAAAACAGCTCTGGTCGGAAAGCTTATTTAGCCTCGTTTAGCCTCGCCGATGCTCCCACTGCTGGCGAGCGCAGCTAGGGAAGCCCGCCGGTCTGGCGACCTTTGGGCTTCTGAAGTCAATAGCCTTATTTTTTTGCGGCGAATTTCTTCATAGCGGTTTCGGAAGCCTTGTCGAGATCAACCTTGCAAGCAGCATGCTTGGTAGCTGCATCATTGTGAGCTTTGGTGACACAGTCTTTGTCGGCGCAAGCTTTTGCTTTTGCTTCGAAATCAGTTACAGGTGCTTTGCAGTCATTAGCAAGAGCTGCAGAGCCAACAAATGCGCCAAGGCAGAGAGCCGCTTTAACAAGAGATTTCATAAATCCTCCTAAGTGGAAAAAAGTTACAGCGGAGAGATATAGGCTTTTTTTCGGGCAAGTCCATGGTTTTCTATCAGTGAATGGCTTTTTTTTTCAGTGTAGGCTGGGGGCAATTTGATCCCGACGTTGCCTCAGGTTAGCGGATTCTGTTCTGGCGAGGCTGATTTAGGCCTGGTTTGCCAAGAACGACAGGCAGTGCTTTATACCGATGTTAAAAGAGCGCACTCGACTCTTTGGCGAAGGGACCTTAAACACAGTCGCCGCCGACAAAGGTTATTGGTCCTCAATCAACAAAGAAGCGATCGCCTCCGGTACAGGATACGACTTTGGCGCTTTCGCGCCAAAGTCTAACTAGTCAAATGAGCATGCTAAGACGAAGGGATTTTATGCTCGATAGAGAGGCTTTCGACTATGGCTAGATCAGGTTACTGGACACTTTGTTTAGTTTGGTTCGCTCTCCCGTCTTGGGCCGAAGACCTCTGCAAATCAGGACAGTTTTATAAGATCTACAACAAAGCCAGCAGGTTGAACTTGGGCATCGCGGCGGGATCGCAGGAGGCAGGTGCGACGGCCATTCAGTGGCGTAATGATGGTGCGAGCAATCAGTTCGTCACCTGCGAACTCACCGATAATGGTTATGTCGTGTTCTATTTTGAGCATAGCGGTCAGGTTCTCAATGTTTCGGGTGGTTCGGTCAGCGATGGTGCTCCGTTGATTCAGTGGCCTCGCGCGTTTACGACAAACGAACAGTGGAAAATCACGCGCCAGCCAGATGGTTATTACGAGATTGCCGCGAGGCATAGCGACAAGGTTTTGGGAATCGCGGCCGGCTCGACCACACAGGGGGCGTCTGTGGTTCAATGGCGCCGGGATGGAACCGACAACCAGCGCTGGTTCTTGAGTCCAACCCCGCTGGCAAATGTCGAACCTTCGGTGCAATTTCAGGCGATGACCAAAGGTTTTTGGCAGATCAAAGCTGCTCATAGCCAAAAGGTTTTAGGAGTCGCTGCCGGTCGCCTTGACCGCGGGGCCCCTCTTGTGCAGTGGCGATCCGATGGAACGGCCAATCAACTGTGGCGGCTTATACCGACCAGTCCACCCAGTTACTGTAAAAATCCTGAGACGCGCTACAATCATGTTCAGCAGATTTCGACCCATAATGCCTATGATATCGACAGCATCAAACCGAGTCTTTGGAACCAAGCTGAAGCCGGGGTGCGGTCGTTTGAATTCGATATTCACAAAGGCAAAACTTTTCCTGGTATTGGCAATTATCCGCACTCTGAGTGGGGTGTCTATCATACGACCGATTGGGGGCATGGTGGCGAGCACTGCAGTCTCTTGTCTTTATGTTTAAGCCAATTGCGCGAGTGGCATGATTCCCATCCTTTTCACGAAGTCATCACGGTTTGGCTGCAGATCGACGACTGGGAAACCGGGGGGCACAAACCTGTTGATCTGGACAATAATAGGCTGGCAAGGGACCTGCCTGGCATGATTTTTAGGCCCCAGGATATTTTAGCCAAATGCCCCAACACGCGAACTTTGACGGATGCCATCAACCGATGCGGATGGCCGAAGCTCGAAGAACTGCGAGGAAAATTCATTGTTGTCCTTATGGGAAGCAATGACAACGAGGAAGATTACCTCGATGATGTCAATCAATACCAGGGAGATGCCAGCGTCGGGAACAATGGTTATCACGGCAACAAGCTCAACTTTGTTGGTCCGGATATCACTGATTGTGGACCCCTAAATGAATCTCGATGGCGCAATGCAATCTTCTTTAACATCAATATCGACGAGGCTTTTGCCGCATCTTGTGTCAGGGATCGTCACAAAGTGAGTAGAATTTTTGGTGAGTTTGGGTCGATCAACGATGAAAGTGACTGGCAGAAGGCAATCAATAATCACACGCACCACGTCGCGACCGATCATGTGACGCAGAGAATGTTTAATCCCAGGCTCGTAGATCAATGCGGCGATCCGATGCGACCAATGGTTCCTTGAGTCGCATCTTTAGGGTATCGGTATTTAATTTGGACAGACGCTAAGCTCGGGTTCTTCGGAAATTTTGCAGTCCATTGGTGACGAGCAAATTTCCAGCGGCAATCAGGGGATGGAGATCTGCTCTGGGCATCATGCCCTTTGCAAGAATTCGGATTTGATGAGTGTACCAGGTTAGGCCAATCATCAGGGCTTTATCTAATCCCTTGATACCGGTTGATAACCGGAAAGGTATTGGAAATTCGGCGGTGTGGCCCTTGGTGATATCGTGCGCCAAGTCTGGATAGAGTACGAAAGGTCGTGCAAGTCCGATGACATCGGCTTTGCCTTCTGCAAGCGCGGCGGCCATTGTTTCTCGGTCGCGGTAGCCGCCGGTCACCGCGATCGGCGCCTTGGCGACTGCTTTGGCTTTTGCTGCGAAGTCTTCGAAGAAAGCTTGATTTGCTTTGCGCTGCTTAGCTTCTGCGCTGCCCATCATGGTTGGGGCCTCATAGGTGCCACCGGATATTTCGATGAGATCGATTCCAAGGGTGTCCAGGATCTTTACAACCTCAAGCGAATCGTCTTCGGAGAATCCACCCTTTTGGAAATCGCTCGAATTCAACTTTATGGCGACGGGGAAATCTGTTCCGACTTTTTGTCGGATGTTCTTATAAATTTCGACAAGAAATCTGCTGCGGTTTTCGAGGCTGCCACCCCATTGATCCTCGCGTTTGTTGTGCCGCGGCGATAGAAACTGGGCGATGAGATAGCCATGAGCGCCATGAATCTGAACGCCATCAAACCCTGCATTTTTTAAAACTAGGGCTGTGTTGCCAAAGCGGTCAATGGTGTCGAATATTTCGAGCTCAGTGAGGGCTCGTGGCGCGGCAAATCCGGGGAGATTAAGCGAAACAGCGGAAGGGGCAACGGGAGACTTGGTGAGGAAACTAGGTGTTTGCTTGCCGGGATGGTTGATTTGTCCCCAAATCATGCTACCCCCAGCCTTGGCTTGGGTGGCCCATTCTTTGAGTGCCGGTAAATCGCGTTCGTCTTCTACCACGACATTGCCAGGTTCACCGAGATGCCGGTGATCAACCATAATATTGCCTGAGATCAGCAAGCTTGCGCCCTTAGCTCCCCAGCGCCGGTAAAGTTCTATAAGCAGAGGACTCGGAGCATGGGTTGTGGTTCCCAGGGCTTCGCTCATTGCGGATTTCAGTATACGGCTAGGTAGTGTGGTGCCGCTGCGCAAAGTCAAGGGGGTGTTGAAGGTTGTTGAATTCATGGCCATTCCTTTTCTAGATTAGAGTTTGTTAGAACGGGAGCCTGCTCCCGTTGTCATAGTGTTTAGGGCTGCTTTTAGGCTATCGCGCAATTGGATCATGCTTGCTTGGCTGAGGGGATTGTTATCGAGAACCTTAAGCGCCAAAGGCATGGCGCGCTCCTTGAGCTCAAGACCTTTTGCCGATAGCTTGACTCGGATTTCTCGCTCATCATCGGGATTACGTTGCCGAGATATCAGCTCACGCTCTTCAAGGCGTTTTAAAAGTGGCGTCAGGGTCCCGCTATCCAAATGAAGCTTTTCGCCGATGGACTTTAAAGAGATATCGTCATAGTCGAGGAGAACGAGAATCACGAGGTACTGTGGATAGGTCAAATTCAGCTCTTCAAGAAGCTCGCTGTAGGACTTGATCATGATTCTCGACAGCGCGTACAGATAAAAACACATCTGATTATCGAGACATAGGTCATTGTTGATATTGTTGCTCGGCATGGCTAAACCTGGGTGTGTGGACAAAAAAACGTATCGAGCAATCTAATATTGCAAAATTAAATTGTGTGCAATCTATTTTTACAAAAATAAATGATTTTAGATAGATAAGGTTGAATAGGTCGTCGTTGAAGGTTTATCGGCTTCAGGGTCGGCTCTTGAGGCTGACCATCCTGTTCGGTGAGCTGTGATCCGGTCTGGGCTCCGGCAGCCGAATGCTCGGTGCTTGAGGACAAAATCAGAACTAAACGAATCAACTTGATAAGAACGCCAAATCTGGCTCTTTAGGCTGGAGTGTCAGTCAATTTCTTGGACAGGCGTCTAAAAATACGTCGGTTCCAAATCAAGTCCGAAATGGCTAAGCGCAACTTTTTTTGCGGAAATATCGTGTTTTCATTAGGTTGGCTTTCGGAGTCGGCCTCAATGCGTTCCTTAATTGGAGACCGAATCCGCACAAAATCCGGGGTGAGAATTGGCGCGAAATATGCTTGCAGCTGAATGGTGCCTTGCGGCGCCGTGATCTGTTTTTTGTGCCATTTCTAGCGGAGCTCTGAAAATGTTGAAGCTGCCAACAAGAACTAAATTCGTGGAATTAGTGGTCTGTATGAGTCTTTTGATTACTGGCTCGTGTGATGAATATCATTCGGAAGCGAACTCTACCAATAGAAGAAATCATAAAGCAACTGTTGAAGAGGGTCATGAAAATCCCAAAGATGATGTTCAAATGCCCACGGAGACACCCATAGAGCAAGAAGTTCGAGCTGCGGATCCCAGTCCGGCGTTATCTACTGAGTCGGCGATCAAGCCGGATACTGATCCAAATCCGATTCTCGTTTTAAGCACGCCCGATCATGAAGCTAAGGTTTCAGAAACCCCTTTGGATTTGACTCAACCAAAAACCCAATCTATCGACAGGTCTGTAAGCGCCGATCAAACTCCTCTTCCAGAAGACCCCGGCACGTCCACGACGCCTTCGTCAGAGACGCTTGTTCCACCGCCCCAAGCTATGAACACCCCAAAGCCTGTGGATCCTAGGGATCAGGAAGTGGTTCAAATACATTACAACAACTATCGAGCTGATGTCGTTGTTACATTGGTGGGTATTGATCCCGAGACTAATCGTAATATTTGGGAGCATTCCTCAACTCGGGTTGACTTATACGACGGTTCACTGCGCAATGAGAAAAGGCAATATCAAGAAATAGCCCGTCAGGGAAAAAAGATCACGCTCGAAATGGGGGTGACAGATACTCTCTTTGATCTTGATAAACTTCGAGTTGTGCTGCTCATTTCTGGAACAACACCTTATGATTTTGTAGATATCTCCAAAGTGATTACGCGCGGGGAGTTTCAGATTTCGCCTCCCCCGCAACGCCCCGATGCCCCTTTATTTAGCTCTAAAATTACAGATGTGTTTATGACTCCCACCTTTCTTTGTCCGGTTCTTGATGGGGTTCGTAGTTGCTTTGGTCATGACTACTTGCAGGGAAAATTCTTTCCTGAAACCATGAATGCCCAAAACCTTGTGCAAATCAAGGATGGTGCGTGCGGAATAAGAAGCGGAAAAGTTATCTGTGAGCAGGTTCCCGATAGCTATCAACTTTCTGGCGTAAACAACAACGGGGCCACAGAACCAGGATTCGTACTTCCGAATGATCTGGGTTATGTCGAAGCGATTAGTGGCGGTGCTTATCAGGGTTGCGTGCTGGAGCGGTATGCAGGCAGCAGGAGGGTTCGCTGTTTCGGTAACATTCCCCAGTCCGTAAAAACCAACCTCGGGATTGGCGCTCTAAAAGACCTCAAAGATGTTCCAACGTTATATAATCCCTCTCAGATTTCCTCGGGTGGATACGTTGGCTGCGCTTTACACGATCGCGGAGTTAGTTGCTGGGGAGCGCACAATAACGCGGGGATTTTGGATGTTCCGGCGCTGAAACAGCCCACATTGGTCAAAACCCAAGGTTCTCACGCATGTGTGATCGATGGCAATAAAGTTCATTGCTGGGGAGCAAACGAATCGGGTCAAGCTGATTACCGTTACTTTAAGCGACCGACGAAATTAGCCTTAGGCAATCGACACACATGTGCGCTTCATGAGGATGGAGTCACCTGTTGGGGAGATAACTTTAATGGATCGCTTGACGTTCCAGCCTTGTTCAATCCAACGGATATTTCGTCTGCGGGTGATTCGGTTTGTGCGGTTGACGACTATGGTGTCCACTGTTGGGGGCATGAATCAAAAACTACGTTTGCTGTTCCTGATTCGTACCGGAGTTACCCCTAGTGTGGTGATCAGGGGGCGCCCAAACTGATAACATCAAACTAACTTGCCGATTCTAAGTTGGGAATCGCGAGTCCGCTTATCGGCTTCAGGGGCGGCATTCGAAGAGATCCCACTGAAGGACGATATCCTCGCTTATGTTGCCTTTTGCCCGGGCCCCGATGAGGCGACCATAGTCTCTTGGGTCGATGCCTTTGGCTGGCCGTTTCCAAGTCAAGTCAGTTGCGTCGATGACTTTATCCTTAGGGATAAAGCGTGCCGCAACCAGGCTTCGGCGTGCATTAGCTCGGGAGAGTTCTTCGCTCTTGAGAGGCTCTTTTTTGCCATTCCCAAGCAGCGCAAATAGGGAATCTAGCCGATTGTTAAAGTGCCTAAGATCCACCTTATCCATGGCGTGATAGTGATCGTTGCCGGGCAAGGACTTGTCATGGGTAAAGTGTTTTTCGATCACCTTTGCGCCGAGTAGAGTTGCCACCTCGAGTGTGTGCATGTTTTTGGGCAGCGTGTGATCCGAATAGCCGATCATGGTGTCAGGGAATTTGCGGCTAAGCTGGGTAATCACGGCAAGGTTGGCGTTTTCGTCCATGGTTGGGTAATTCAAGACGCAGTGAAGGAGAGCCACAGGGTTTCCATGCTGGTGAATCCAGCTTACGGCCTGTTCGACTTCCCACATGTGGGCTGCCCCGGTTGAGAGCACGATGGGTTTGCCATAGCCGCATAGGATATCGATGAATGGCTTGTTGTTCATATCGGATGAGGAGATCTTGAACACGTCCATCATATCGTTTAGAAACGCGGCAGATTCGACATCAAAGGGGGTGCTTAGAAATTCGATCCCCACCGATTCGCAATGGCGGGCGAGGGCCACGAATTCATCCTGCCAAAACTTGTCGTATTTCTTGAAGAGCTGATATTGGCTTGTGGTGGATTCCTTTGAAAGATCCCAGTAGGAGGGCGAATCCTTGGATGCCAGAGTCTCGGCCTTGTAGGTTTGAAATTTTATGGCATCAGCGCCGCCTTCCTTGGCCTCATCGATCAGGCGTTTCGCTAGATCGAGCTTGCCTTCGTGGTTCACACCAGCTTCGGCGATAATGTAAGGTCTTGTAATGGTTTGATTTGGGATGAAGTTTTTAATAAGGTCTTTCAGTTTCATAGTTGGCATTCTCCTTTTATCGCGGTTTAGCCAATGCTGCTCCGACGATCTCTAGGGGCGACATCGTTCGGTGAAGCGGCAGTTTTTTAAACCAGTTGTAGTCATCCATGGTATCGATATCGAGCTTGAGTTCGGGATGCCGTATCCTTTCATCGTCCGGATGAAAGGTCGCTATTCTGAATTCAGCGGGATGATCCCAAATATAGTTGAACAGGTGTTCGCGCTGCTGAGGCAAGAGCGCCTCACGGTGTAGCTTTGCAAGCGTCTCAAATTTTACGATTTCGGCCCCGAGCCCGTCGGGATAGAGGTTGTCTCGTGGGATATGATTGTAGGCATAATCGCAGTTGGTTTGATTAAAAAACTCAATCAATCGGTCGATTTCGGTTGGAGCAACCACGGGATTGTCGGCGCAGATTCTAAGGATCAATCCTTGTCCTACCATGCTTGCTGCAGCGTGAAACCGGCCAAGGACATCTTGCTCATCGCCTCGTGCGACGCGAAAGCCATAAGATTCACCGATCGGGACTAGGCAATCGTTCTCAGGCGTGTCGGGAATCGCTAGGATAAAATTGTCAACGAGCCTGGCCTGCTTCACCCGATACAAGACCCATTCGATCAGTCTATAGCCATGCAGCTCGCGCAACATTTTTTGGGAAAGGCGCGAGGAACCCACGCGAGCTTGGATGATGGCCGTGATCATGGTCTACTGATGCTTTTCCGTTAATTTGCGCATATAGCTGTCCATAAGCTGCGCGTTGTTGGTGATATTGGTATCGTGCCGCCGGTAGCGATAGAGCGGTAACTCAACCGAGTGTATTTTGTAGTGCTTTTGAAAGCGGATCAAAAGATCCTTGTCCTCATGCAACTTCATTTCGGCGTCATACATGCCGACCTTGATGAGTTGGCTTTTGCGAAACATAACTCCGCAGCCAATTGGCTCGTCGAAGAAATTTTTGACATCTAGGACGCGTTCATCTGAATCGACCAGAATATAGTCGCAAGCAACCGCATCCATATACTCATTCATCTCGAGAAATGTGCTAAGAAACAATAGGTACTGTTTGTTGACATAATCATCGGAATCAACACGCACGATATATTTGCCATCAGCATGCTGAATGCCCGTGTTCAACGAGTAAGGAAGCCCCTTGTTTTCTTCCTGATGGATGACTTTGATAATATCACCCTGAAATAGCTCAAGGGCGTAGCGGGTTTTGTCCGTGCTGCCATCATTGATGATAATGATTTCGTAATCTCGTTGATCCATCGACTGATGCAGCAACGACCTGAGGCAGCGGCCAATGTATTTTTCTTGATTGTGAACGGGCACGAGCACCGATACTAACTTAGACATGTCATAGCACCTGACTGAGAGCAGATTTGATCTGAAGCGCGATTTCCGGGTGCATATTGACCATGATCGGAATCGACACAGCCCGTCTGAGCAAGGCGCGCGATTTCGGGAACGCCTCGGTGAGCTTATTGCCATGAGCAGCAACAAGCTCAGGCATATGCACCCATGTCTCCGCAAAATGCCAGGTATAAGCTTCGGGTAGTATTTTGGTTGATAGACCGTGATCCACGAGAGACTTGCGGCATTGCAAGGCCCGCTCAGGAGAATCGACGAAGAACACCAAGGCGTCGGCTGTGTCAAAGGAACCATGTGGTGCGGGCCGCAGCGTGATGCCTGGCAGGTCTTTGACCGCTGCCCAGATCTTGTCGCGGTTGGCACGTTGGGCCTCGACGACATGGCTGAGCTTGCGTAATTGGGCAAGCCCAACAGCCCCCTGCATCTCTGTCATCCGGTAGTTGAAGCCGCTGCTCGACCGCGTGTCTTCCCAACGGGGAACAGCCGGGTTGTTATCGTGACCATGGTCGTGCCAGGCCGCAGCGCGTTGGTAGGTTTTGGGGTCTTTGCAGATGATCATGCCACCGTCGCCGGTGGTCATAGTCTTGGCGAAATCAAAGCTAAAAGTTGCGATATCTCCCCAAGTCCCGAGCAACCTGCCGTCTAGCTTGCCGCCGCAGCCCCATGCGGTATCCTCAATCAGAGGAATGCCGCGCGATGCACAGATTTCAGTGATTTCGCGCAAATTAGCTGGTGTGCCGAGCATATGAACGACAATCACGGCTTTGGTTTTTGGTGTGATGCGGGCCACAAGATCATCAGGATCCATATTGAGCGTGTCATTGACTTCGGTACAGACTGGCGTCGCGCCTGATTCAATGATTGCCTCAACGGTGGCAACAAAGGTAAAACTCTGCGTGATTACCTCATCGCCTCGCCCTATACCCAAGGCCGCGAGCGCGACCCGAAGCGCGGCCGTACCCGAGGTCACAGCCAGGGCTTTTTGGTCGCTGAAGTAAGCGCTAAACGCCCGCTCAAAATCGAGTACTTTGTAGCAACCATTGCGTTTGGCATCAAATCCATGGCGAAAAAGAACGCCACCGCCTCGTGAAAAAATTTCGTTAATTTCCTGCTGTTCTTCGGTTCCAATCAGCTCGAATCCAGGCACGGCGCACTCCTGCTACATGAGTTTAAAGATTTCGGTAACTTTTTCGGGAGTCAGGATGTTCTTGAAGCCAATACCAAGAGCGTTGGTCAAAGGCTTTTCGTGGACGATGGTTGAATCATACAACGCTTTATACTGAGCATCAGTCAGATCTCGGGCCACGCCTTCGGGAACCTTGACGCCTTGCTTAGCCACCATGGTCCAGTATTCGTCGCATTCGGCCGGATAGAATTCTGAAAGACCGCGCATGGCGATACAGTTCGCCACGCAGTGGTGCAGTCCGAGAACAACGCTCAGACCGGCCGAAAAAGGATGCACGACTCCAACATAGCTCGTGGCGATTGCGGCGCCACCAAGAAATGAGGCTACCATCAGGCGCTCTCGGTTCTCGAAAGTCATCATATCTTCCGAATGAAAAACCTCGCGGCACAGTCTGACGGTCTCTCGCGAGTATGCATCCCCGATTGCATTGCGGTAGCTACCAGCCAAAGCCTCGATGCAGTGGATGTATGCATCCATGCCGGTGTAGAAATACTGATTGCGCTCGACTGTGGCTGTTAGGTCTGGGTCCATGATCACATGGTCAAACACAGTGTAGTCGCTGTTCATGCCAAGTTTGAGGCCGGTCTTGGGATTGGTCATAACACAGGTCCTGGTAGCCTCCGAGCCTGTGCCAGAAATTGTTGGAATCCCGATCTTAAACACACCGGGTTTCTTAACGAGATCCCAACCTTGGTATTGCGTGGCTTGACCGCCATTGGTAAGGAGGTTGGCCACAGCTTTTGCTGAGTCCATCGTGATGCCGCCGCCCATCCCGACTATGGCGCAGGGCAAATCGAGGCCAGCCTGGCGTAAAGTCTCGGTGTAGCCGTCGGCGAGATCGGTCGTCGGCTCATCGGCAGTCGATACAAAAGTCATAACATCGTCAGGTGTGGCGGCAAGTGGAGCTAGGAGTTCCGCTTTATTCGCAAAGAATTCATCGACGAAAAATGCGACCCGCGTGCTGGCATTGCAAGCGCGTGCCTCGCTGCGGCGTTTTTCAAGCAGGCCGCGCAGTTCGCCGATCGAACCGCGGCCGAAATTGTAGCGGTTGACGTTTTTGACGAGTTTGATTCCGGTATCGAGCATGTTCATGATGACGCTCTATGTGCGCAAAGGTTTGCAATAAAGGAAAAGTATGGTCGGAAAACTATATCTTTTTTGAATCGTATCTTTCAATAAGAGTTTTCTTGGCCTAGACTCGCAGGATGGGGAACATATTGGTGCGGTGAGCGGGTTAGGGCTGATGATCTTAAACTTATCTAAGCTTACATCTAAACAAAAATCTCAAAAGAAGGCGCTTTGGCCCAAAGTTGAAGAGCAGTATGCGGGTTATATCGAGCTGTTGATCCGCGCCAATATGAGATCTTTGCCCGCTTTGGCCTCATTTCCGTTGAGCCGCAACACTAATCTAAGCAAATTGTTTGATGATATGCTCGATCTGGCATTCATCGAACAACTCGTGGGTGAGGGTGTCCAACCTAGCGAGATTGTCGTCCGAAGCCGTGCCATGATCCAGGCTGTTGAGCGGTTGAGAGGGTATCTAAAATTTGACGCTACGGTGAGAACCGAGGAGCGACGACGCTTCATCCCTTGGGAGTATGGCGATCTTTTCAGAACGCTCATTCACCTTTCGCTTCAGCATCTGATCATTCGGTTTGCGCGCCGAGATTTTAAGCGAAGCCCTTTGGAGCCGAGCACGCTGGTCGATTACTTTATTGTTCCCGACATGATCCGCCAGGCGAAGCTGCGCGATAGGTACTATTTTGATTTTTGCCTTAAACTTCCCGAAGCGACAAAGCGCCAGGTTTGGCTTATGCCGCTGTTTGCTTTTTTTAGCTTGCGAGATTACGGCGATCTTTGGCGATTCTTCAGGAAAGGCAGCTGCGAATTTCCGTTGCTTTTGCGTGAGCATTATCTCTCTTTCTGGCAACACTGCAGGAACCTTTGGAAGTGCCGTCGCCTGCCATGGGAACTTGTGATCCCAGAGTATGCGGGCTTGGGCAATGCGCTCGAAATCTTGGTCCGCGCCGAACTCAAAAAAACTCGGTTTGATCTAAGCTGCATCAATGCGCTGGGCTTGTACGAGCTTTGTCGGATTTTTGCGTCTCGCAAGCTTCCGATTCAAAAAGTGATCGATTGGAACGAAAATCAACCGGTTGATCGGCTGCTATGTCTGGGGCTGAAGACTTTTCTTCCCAAGGTACCGTTTGTCGGTCACCAAGGATTTTCGTTGTCGCGAAAAAATCAGTTTCATCTCACACCGACACCATTTGAGGTCGAGGCGGGCCTTGCGCCGTCGAAACTGTTTTTGATTGGTCAGGATCAGCTCGAGGCAGTTTCGGCGAAGAATGCTAAGGTCGAACTCAAATTGGGTCCTGCGTTTCGGTTTCATGGCCTAGCTGATTTAGCTTTGCCGGAGGTGGCCTCGCGCCGCTTTTTGGTGAGTCTGCCTCTCTCTAAATTCCTCACAATTCAAATTCTGGATTTTATTGCCGAGGTTCGCGCCTTGGCGAGCGATATCGAATTTTGGGTCAAGCCACATCCAGCAAATGTTTCACTTTTTCAGGATCAGATCCAGAACCTTGGTTTAGCTGTGGCGCAAGGGTCGTTTTACGACGCTTTGGCTCAATCGATCGGACTTGTAACCATTGGTAATTCAACGACCCTTATCGAGGCTGCCGTGCTAGGCAAGCCGTCTATCGTCTATGCGGATCAGGATCAGTGGGGGGATATTCCGCAGGAGCTAGCTGAATGTAGTTTTGAGGTCCATACCCCGGCTGAGGCGCTGGAGCATTTGCGTGCTATCCTTGCAGGCCAAAAGTTTCGTTATCCTGCAAAGAGTTACTTTTTTCAACCCGTCACCCTTGAAGGTGTGACGCAGTTTTTGTTGCCCATCGAAACAGCTTTGCCTTTATAGATTGCGTTTTACAATAGCTGGCGCGAGGGATAAGATAGCCAGGTTAGCGTTTTCGTTAAGAGATTTTGTTTATAAGCGGGGGCCGTTTTGAGCGAAATAGCCGATGAGAGCGGGAAAGCTGTAAAAAAAATCCCGCCTGGCAGCGTTCCTCTGATGATGGCGGGAGATCTTTTTATGGCGCGGCCGCCAGACCGCAGCCTAAATCAACTCTTCCGGCGTTACGATGCAATCCTCGAAAGTTTTGCAAATATGGAACACGACGAGCGCCTGATCAACTATAAATTCCTCGTGGGTCTCATCCTAACAAGCCATGCCAAGAAACACCCGGAAATCGCCGTTCGCAAACAACTCTTCGATCTGAAAAACGAACTCTATTTCAATCTAGCAAATAACAAAGAATACCGGCGCAAGCTCGCTTTTAAGTACCTTGTGTCGAAGAATTTCCGGGTCGTAAAATTCTGCGCGAAATGCGAAAAAGACAATGAGGGTTCTGAGCTGTCTCGCCATAAATGGAAATTTTGTAAGGATTGCGAGGTAGATCGTAAATTCTACAATGTCCTGTCACTTCATCATCGGTTCGAATCGGGTGGTGCTACGCTTTTTCTAAGCAATGATTTGATTTCCGAGGTTCAAAATCTCCGCGGAGTCGGCAAAGGCAAATTTGAGGATTTCAAAGAAGAGGCTAAGTTCCGCAAATACCATTACAACATCAAGAATCTGGATATTTTTGAGCTTGAGTCGGTGCTTAAGGCGCAGAAGAAGCTTGTTGGTAAATAGCTAGATTCTGCTGAAAAAGCTCCGCTTTTTCGCAAAATCGTGTCCTGATGGA
>CAZOSN010000008.1:0-35716 GCA_964582405.1 uncultured Oligoflexales bacterium
GGGTGGCTCAAACTTCGTGAAATCAGGTGGCTCAAACTTCGTGAAATCCAGCACCTATCAAGGTTCTGCTCGTCGATGACGATCCCACGTTTGGCAAAATCATGGATCAGGTTGCGAGGCAGGTTCATGCCGAGATTACTTACTGCAGAAGTATTCATGAGTTTTCTGGTGTCAAGGACTGGATGTTTGATGTTGCGATAATAGACTATGACATGGGAGCTGTGACCGGAACCGAAATAACTTCATACATTGAGGGCGTGAGTAATGATGCAATTCCCGTTGTGATCGTAAGTCAATCGACGAGAAAGTCGTCACCTTATTGGCCTCAAACCGTAAGCAAATTTGTGCACAAATCAGTGGGGCCGTATGCCGTGTTTGATGCTGCTTTCGAAGCCTATGGAGTAAGGAAAGTATGCGATTGACTATCTGAGGATGAAAGATTGGGGAGTTTTATGAACGTGCCGACCAAAGCCACAAATCCCACACTAAAGGAAAGGGGAGATATGCAACAATTCGAAAAGCGCTACACGATATCACTTGATGATGATCCGGTTTTGAATAAGATCATAGCACAAATGACGGGAATCTATTCAGTACCTTTTGTGTCGCCTAAGCAATTAATTGAGCGAGCCCCTTCTTATAGTCCTCTGGCCGCCTTTATCGACGTTCATCTAGGAGTAGGAATCTCAGGCTTGGAATTCATCCCAGTTTTGAGACGTATTTGGCCACATGTTCCACTCATTGTGGTTACAAGTGATCCTGAATACGAACTTATCGGGCGAGCACTCGCACTGGGTGCTAATGATTTTATTCGCAAACCCGTTATTTCGGAAGAACTGGTGGCGCGGATGGAAGCTCGCATTGCCGAAATGTCTGCGCGAGCAGAAGAGCTAGAAGTTCGAGTCTACGATGTGACCTACAACAAGGAACACCATTTTATTAGAAAGGATGATCGTCTAGTCTATCTCCCCAACTTGGAGGCCCGGCTTTTTGATTCTCTGATTAGAACCGGCGGAATGCCCATGCCTAAGGAAGCCTTGAAGGCGCGAATCTGGGGCAAAATTGCGGTTTCCGAAAACGCGCTTGATAAGAAGATATCTAGCCTTAGAAGACTTCTAGCTGAAGTCGGTGCGGGCTTTGGTATCAAGTCAGCTTACGGTGGCGGGGTCAATTTTGAAAAATCTCCACAATAACATCATAATACGAGGATCCTATGAATCGCGCTCCTAAGATTCTGATCATTGAAGATGAAGTTTTGGATGCAAAATTTGTCATGCAATTGCTAAATAAGGCCAATGAAAACTTCTCTCTCTATAAAATCAACGGTGATCAGAAGCTTAACATTGTCCACCATGACACTTTAAACGCAGCGTTAAAGACCTGCCTAGAGGAGAGATTTGACATAATTTTGTCAGATCTTTTCGTGCCAGATTCCTCGGGACTTAAGACTGTTACGACCTTATTAGATTCCGTGAAGGATACGCCAATTATTGTATTCAGCGGTCTTGAATCGGACGAGCTGGCCATAGAAGCCGTTGCTGCGGGTGCGCAAGACTACATCATCAAGAACAGCCTCAACTCCTATGATATTCTCATTAAAATCCATCATGCGATTGAACGTCAGAGGCTTATCAACGAGCTTCGCATGGCGAAAGAGGCCGAGACTCGCCATGCGGCGTTTAAGGATCGATTCCTTGCTCAAATGAGCCATGAGATTAGGACGCCGATGAATGGAGTGATTGGAATGACAAGTTTGCTTTTGGAATCCGGAGATCTAAAACCATGTCAGCGCGACAAAATTGAAACGATTCAAAAAAGTGGTGAGGCTCTACTTAATATTATCAATGATATTCTTGATATTTCAAAAATCGAAGCGGGTGAAATTAGTCTTCATCCAAAGGCGTTCAATATTCGTGATCTGGTAGAAAATTGCATATCGACCTTTGCACATGTCGTAAGATCTAAAAATATTCTACTGACCGACGTGATTAATCCAGATGTTCCCCGAACTGTAGTTCAAGATCCTCTCCGTCTCGGTCAAATTCTTACCAATCTCATTAGCAATGCCATAAAATTTACCCATGACGGCGGCAGTGTCAGAATAAACGTGGTGGATGCATGCCCCACTCTCAGATTTGAGGTCAAGGATACTGGAATTGGAATTCCTGAGTCAAAACGGAATCTGCTTTTTACGCCGTACACACAAATCAATCACGAGGACCAAATCCTCGGAACCGGTCTCGGTCTTTCAATTTGTCAACACCTAGCCCGCATGATGAGTGGAGCAATCGGAGTTGTTTCTGAGGAAAACAAGGGATCAACATTCTGGTTTACAATCGAGTATGAGTCGTTCGAGGATTCTAGCGCTTTGGACGAGCGACCGGACCTGAGGAATAAATGCGCACTTGTTGTCGCCTCAGGTAACACTCATACTAGCGATGTTGTCTCTGAACAGTTGTCATTGCGTGGTTTATCACCAATTATCTGTTCGACGGCAGAGGCACCCGGAAAGATTGACGAGATTCGGGAATCTGATGTAGTCATTGTTTGTGATCCTATGGGTGACAGAGATCAAGAATCAATTTTAAATCGGATGTCAGCGCATAATAGATCACGATTGCTCTATATATGTTCACGTTGTGATTCTAGTCTTCCTCAATATCCGACACTAGAATATCCATTGAGGCAATCACGTCTCTATGAAGTGATTGCGTCGTTTTTTAATAAGAGCAACGACGAAGTGTTATCAGCAAGCGGCGGTCAATCCGAGCAAAAAAAATCTATTCAAGATCATCGAATCCTCATCGTTGATGATGGAGAAGTCAATCGTAAAGTATTGGCTGCAATGCTAGATAATTTGGGGTACTTCTATGCTGCCGCTAAAGACGGCAGCGAAGCCTTAGAGATCACCAAGGTCGAGCCATTTGATCTGATTCTGATGGATTGCAAGATGCCCGGGATATCGGGTGTCCAGGCAACCCGCATCATAAAAGAGCGAAGGTCACTAAATTCCACCGTGCCCATCATAGCGCTTACCGCCAATGCATTCTCGCAGGACCGAGTGTACTATCTAAAAGAGGGTATGGATGATTTTATTGCAAAGCCTGCGCAGCTTGAAGATATCAGAAGTATGCTAAATAAGTGGCTGAAGAACAAGACTTCGAGAGATCCTGTGGCGAATAGTCGAATAGATCTTTCGACCATCACCATGTTAAAAAAGCTAGGTCAAGGTGATTCTAAGTTCTTAACTGACTTGATCGATACATTCACGAGGGAGGCGCCAGGTGTCCTCGATGAACTCGTTGGATCGCTTACCCAGGGTGATGCGATAAAAATTGAGCACCATGCTCACAAACTTAAAGGATTTGCCAGGAATTTAGGCTTGAAAGAACTAAGTGGCCTCTGCGCCGAAATTGAAATTCATGCCTTTGAGCTACCACGAGATGGTGATCTGACTTCGAATCTTAAAACCTGCTTTGATGCATCTTTGGTAGAACTCAATGATTTTCGAGAGTAGTGCTGCGGTCAATGGGCTGTAGCTCAGGAGTTTGAATCAACGAAAGTTTTGCAAAAAGTTTTTCTGACCGAATTGGTTTGGTCAAAAAATAGTTGAAGCCAGCATTGAGTGCTCTTTTTTTGTGTTCATCCGAGGCAAAAGCAGTCAGAGCAAAGGATGGAATTGATCTGTTGAAACAGCGCGGATCATCGCGAATCTTCTTTATCAATTGGTAACCATCCATTTCTGGTAGACCGATGTCGCAGAACATGGCATCAAGGCTATTTTCCTCGTAGAGAATTTTGAGTGCAGTTTCTGCCGACGAGGCTGGGTTAACTCTAGCGCCAAAATTTTCCAACATGCATTTCAAATAGGCTAGAGTCGTTGCATCATCTTCAACGACGAGGATATGGAGTGGATGTTTTAAAAGATAGGTTTGTCGGAGTGGGGCCTCAGTCATGTGCTGGCCCTCTCCTGAGGTTTGAATTGCGGCTTGTGAAAGAACACCTGGCAGGTTGACTTTGAATGTGGCTCCCTGATTTATACCGGGGCTCTCGGCTGAAATGGTCCCACCATGTAGTTCAACAAAATGTTTTGTCACTGCAAGACCGATTCCCAATCCTCCATGCCTTCGGCTAAATGAGCTATCACCCTGAGTAAACCGATCAAACATTCTTGACACAAATTCCGGCCTGAATCCTTCACCGTAGTCTTTGATCCTGAGAACGACCCCGTCTTGAACTTGCTCAAGATTGACTTCAATCACACCGCCTGGAAAAGAAAATTTGCATGCATTGCTGAGAAGATTGCAGGCAATTTGCCTGAGCCTGGTTCCGTCAACATTGGCAACAAACTCAAATTCTTTTAAGGATTCATCGACTGTGATCTTTAGCGATAACTGCTTGATTTGAAGCTCGACTTTGATTGAATCGATCGCATCCTCAAGGACTTCTTTAAGATTAATTCGTCCGATGTCGAGAGGAATCTGGCCTGCGATAGTGCGGGAAATATCGAGTAAATCCTCGATCATCCTAAGCTGAGCCCATGCATTGCGGCTGATTCGACTTACGGCATCGCGCCTTGCTGTTGCCGATAGATCCATGGACTGTAGTATCTCGCTCCATCCCAGGATTGCGCTTAAAGGTGTACGGAGCTCGTGGGACAGTATTCCGAGGAATTCATCTTTTAATCGATTGTGTTGCTCTGCGGTGACGAGTGCTTCCTCGGCAAACTTGCGTGCTGCATTTTCCTGTGTGAGCAGTTTTTGTCTCTCGATGTCGATTTCGACAGATTTCGTAATGTCTCTTACCACAACCGAGAAACCAATTACTGCGCTGTTTTCTAGATGGGGGGTTGCGATGATCGATCCGACAATGCATTTATCATGAGAATTCTTGAGTGGGTCTTGGTGCTCAACTCTTCCGCATTTCGTCGCTTCATCGAGCAGGCTTCGTAGCCGATCTCCATTGGGACCATAATCGCAGTAAAGGTCGCCAAAGGATTTCCCCAACATTTGAGCTTTGGAAAAACCCAAGACAGCCTCGGCACCTTGACTCCACATGATGATCTCACCTTCCGAGGAAAGACCTATCACGGCGTAGTCCTTGATATTTTCGACCAAAGCCCGGTATCGTTGTTCGCTGAGCGCCAATTGGTTGTGCATCGCCTTGGTTTCATTTGCGCGTCGCACGCGTGTCAAATTAACTTTGATAGAGGCCCCTAGGCGTGCCAACCTGTCTTTAAGAAGGTAGTCGCTGGCTCCATTTTGGATAGCGTCTACCGCCTGAGTTTCGGATATTAATCCGCTCACAATTATAAATGGCGTATCGGGGCACAACCGATTGCGAATAGCTAGGGCTTCTGTCGAGCTGAATTTGGGCAATCCATGGTCTGCGATGATTAGGTCATAGTTCTTTGTTAGCTCGTTTCGGAATTCTTCGGCTGAAAGAACCACACGGTGGCGGACATCGTAGCCATGCGATGCGATGGTGTTGACGATCAGTTCAACATCATATTTATTGTCTTCGACCATCAAGACTTTTAATACTGGGTTCATGATCTAACCATACTCCAAGGATTTATCCTGATACATGATCGGTTAGTCCTTGGCCAAATTGCTTGGCAAACTAAACGAGAATGTTGCGCCCTCATTCACCTTGCCCTCCGCCCAGATGGAGCCACCATGCTTGGTAATAATCCTTCTTGCCACTGCAAGTCCTATGCCCGTTCCTTCATACCCCTCGTGGAGTCTGGAAAAATTGCTAAAGAGTTTGCTTGCGTCCTGCATGTCGAGTCCGACCCCATTATCGCGAACGAAATAAGTAATCTGATTGCCCTTTGAATAGCTGCTAATTTCGATGTTCGGAGTCCCCTGAAGTGACGCTGATTCGTGCCAACCTGAAACGGCTCCTCGGACTGTCGGTAAATTCACAGATGGCCTAATTTTTTCGCCCTCTGGGATTCTTTGGGTAAATTTCACGGCATTGCTCAATAGGTTAACGAACACTTGCTTGATCAAGACTTTATCCCCAATCGCGTCGTGCAAATCTCCTTTCATGACTTGGATCGAGGGGGACTCCCCGACCCTCGCCTCCATCAGGGCGCTGTCTACAATTTCATTCATACAAAGCCTCTGCATGCGTAGGCTGCGATTCCCTACCTGCGCCAATGCCATAAGTGCCTCAATGATGCGCTCCATTTTGTTGATATTTTCAAGGATCGAATCCGTGTAGTGGAGAATTTTAGGTATAGCCAACTTCTCCTGTTCCACTTTGAGTAACGTTGAAAAACCAGAAATCGCTCTAAGTGGCGCCCTCAGATCGTGTGAAACAGAGTAGCTAAACTCCTCGAGTTCTTGATTCTTTGTCTTAAGCTGCTTATCGATCCCAAATTTGTGAAACGCTATTTCTATGCTTGAATAGAGATCTCTTTCTTCAAATGGTTTAACAATGTAGCCATAGGGCTCTGTCAATTTTGCGGCTTCGACCGTCAACGTGTCGGCGTGCGCCGTAAGATAGATGACAGGTATATCTAGAAGTTCTCGAATTTTAGCTGCTGTCTTGATCCCATCATCTCTGGCTTTGAGGGCAATATCCATCAATACCAGGTCTGGATGAAAACGATAGGCTTCTTTAATGGCTGTTTCCGAGGAAAATGCCACGGAGGCAGAGTAGCCTATCGCCTCTAGGCATAGCTTGATATCTTCAGCGACGAGCGCTTCGTCTTCAACAACGAGAATTTTCAAACTACTTGGCTCCATCGGGACCTCGCGGGATAGAATTTTGCCATGGGATTTCAATTTGTATCGACGATCCTATTGTTCGATCCAAGGTGATTTTTCCCTCCAATTGTTTGGTAAGGCTGTGGATGACGCGCATTCCGAGGGAAGGAGAATCAGTAAGGTCAATCAGCTGCGGAATACCAATTCCGTTGTCTGCCACCTCGATGATAAAATTCTGCTGTTCGCGATTCTTGATCGTGACCTTGATCTCGCCAAGTTGACGATCTATAAATGCATGCTTAAAACAATTTGACACAAGTTCGTTAAGGATGAGTCCACATGGAATGGCGGTATCGATATCCAAGAAAAAGTCGTCAGTATCATAGATTAGTTGGATATACTTCCAGTTGACCAGGTAGGATTTTCGTAAGATTTCGATTAATTCCCTGCAATAGGTCGCAAAGACTATTTTGGATAGGTCGGCAGATTGATAGAGCATTTCATGAACGAGCGCCATGGACTTTATCCGATGCTGGCTGTCCTTTAGCATCTCAAGAAAACTGTTATCGTGGACACCTAAGCCTTGCAGCCTAAGTAAGCTCGAGGTTATTTGAAGATTGTTTTTGACACGATGGTGGATTTCCTTAAGAAGAATTTCTTTTTCCCGAAGCGATGCTTTAACTCTATTTTCTGCATTTTTTCTATCTGTTATGTCGCGAATAGCGCTTGAAAATCGAATTCCTTCTTCGGTACTAAGGTAACTTAAGCTGATTTCGACCGGAAACTCTGAACCATTCTTTTTAAGGCCAAAGAGTTCCATATGGCTTCCCATGGGCCGAACTCGAGGATTTTTTCCAAAGGAACGTAAATGAATGGCATGATTGCTTCGAAATCGCTCTGGCATCAATACGTCAATGGGTTTTCCGATGAGGTCCTCTCGTGAGTAGCCGAAAATATTCTCTGTTTGTGCATTGACTGTAACGATCTCACCGTCGGGTTTGATGATGACGACAGCATCTGGTGCATTTTCAAGAAAACCAAAAAACTGGTCCTCTGCGATTTTTACCCGCTTGTGTTTAGGAGCTTCATCGTTTAGCTCGGTTCCCATAACTCGCTGGTCCTATCCTGACTGGACGAATTCCTCATTTGCATGCTGCGAATGAGTGCTTCCATCACGACTTGTCTTGGTCTTAGATAATTTGGCGATGCAAACTGGGCATCCACCGTGACTAAAATGCGCGTAGGTGTTTTTCTCTATATATTCTTCAATTCTTATCCAGGTTTTCTTATCTTCAAGTCGGATATTTTTGCACCAAGCACAGATTGGCAACAACCCCGTAAGCGTTTTGATCTCATGCTCAAGCCTTACGAGTCGCGCCCCCTGCGTGAGTCTGGCAGCGAGCTCGATAGGTTCGAAGGGTTTGGCAATAAAATCATTTGCGCCCGCATTAAATGCTTCGCGAAGGTCTTCCGGTCGATCCTTCGCAGTTAGAATGATAATGTACATAGAGATCGGAGAGGAATGAGTTCGCACTCGTTTTACAATTTCAATACCGCTCATTTTCGGCATGAGCCAATCAAGTATTGCCAAACTTGGGGCGCTTTCTGAGGTTAATCTCATGAGCGCTTCGGTTGCGTCCGTATAGGGTAGCGGCTCAAATCCCTGATCCTTAAGTATATGGCTAGCCTTCGTAAGAGTCGTTGCATCATCATCACAAACGAGAACCTTCACTTTGTGCTCCCAAGATTTTCTGAAGATCCGAATCAAGTTTCTCCGCCTCGGCGAGAAGGCGGTCAAACAAGGAATTTACTTCCTTCAGTTTGCCTTCGCGTGCTAAACCTTGGATCTCCGCAGCCGTTGCTGTAACCACGGAGGAAGTAAAATTGCCTGCAGCACCTTTTAGTTTGTGAGCGGCTTGCTCGATACCAATACAATCCAAATGGTCTATGCGGTCTTTGAGCTCCGCTAGGTGCGTATGATAGTCGCTGAGATACACGTTCGCAACCAGTTTAAGGAAACTTAAATCGTAGTTAAACCTGTACAGTATCTCTGCGACGATCATAGGAAATTGCTCGCATGCTGAATTTCCAGACATTTTCATTAATGCCTATTTAAAAAAAGGCCCTTGTTTTCTAACTCGGTCGCCGATGATCTGTCAGCCGCAGGGCTTCGATACATTGCTGGTCCTTGGTCTCGTCCTTGTGTCTGCAAGGCGCGGACGATTTTCGGATGCGGCCCGTAGCTGTGGCCGCAGTCAGAAGGAAATGCCGAGGCTCCTGGAATCGAATATCAAGGTCGATGCCGATCAGTTTTCGACGCAGGTTGTAAATATGAACATCGAGGGTTTTAGGGCCGATTGAGGTGCCCGTCCAAACGGCCTCCACCAAATCGTTGCGCGAAATCGCACAGTCTTTGGCGGCAACTAAGGCGGAGACGATCTGATATTCTTTTGACGTAAGAGTCTGCGACTCGATCTCGCCATTGTGAACTGTCATGGATGTGGGATTCATAGATATGGGTAAGCAGCATGGCTTTTGAGATTTCGTGTCCGCAAGGGCCAGGACTCGGTTTATTTTGGCTATAAATTCAATTTCTGGAAACGGTTTTATGATATAGTCGAGCGCGCCGAGTCGGTAGCAA
Organism: uncultured Oligoflexales bacterium; assembly: GCA_964582405.1. Classification (GTDB taxonomy): domain Bacteria; phylum Bdellovibrionota_B; class Oligoflexia; order Oligoflexales; family Oligoflexaceae; genus CAZOSN01. Next base: position 9,358 of record CAZOSN010000008.1, read on the forward strand.
TCCTGCCGAGTTTCAGGTTCGGCATGACCGGAAACCACGATGAAGGGCACCCGCCGAAATTTTTGACTCATCCGCGATTGGAGGAAGCCGACAAGAGAGCCTTCTCGCAACGAAACGTCTGCTACGATAAGATCTGGCATATGGTCACTTTCGAGAGCGCCAAGGCACTCGTCCGTGCTTTCGAAGGATTGTACGTCGTGACTCGGTCGAAGCATTTCCTCATAAATTGTGCGCATGGACTCTTCGTCATCGACAACCCAAATTTTCCGCTGCTGTTTCAATTGATCCCCCCTGCTTGATCAATATCCCAATCTGGATGGTAAAGTAACAGTCTTCAGCCAAAATTGTTCAATTGCCAAGAGTGTTCGACGTAATTCATCGACATCATCGGACTTTCGGACGTAACAGCTGGCTCCTAGAGCATAAGATTTGTTAAGATCGATCTCAGAGAGAGAGCTGCTCAAAATGATAACCGGAATCGACTTGAACCTTGCATCGCACTTGATATCAGCGAGCGCTTCCAAGCCGGTCTTGCAAGGCATGTTGATGTCCATCATGATCAGGATCGGCAATTTTTCACCGTTTTCCCAACCCTCCGTTAGTCTGCACACGATTTCTTTGCCATCTGAAACGAATATAATCTTGTCAATGAACTCACTGTCTTTTAGAGCTTTTTTGAAGAAAAAGATATCGGTTTCATCATCTTCTGCCAAGAGGATCTTAAATTGCGTCTCCCCAAATAGATGATTCATGAGTAGTTCACCTTGCTGACAAATGAGAGGTCGTAGCGTAGTTCGGCCCCCTGGCTTTGTAGAATCTCGTTTACCTGTCTTTTTAACTCAATGATACGCATTTCGCGGCCGATGGCGAGTTTATTGAAGTCCTCGAGTTCTTCGATTTTTTTCTTGAGCGTAAGATCCAACTCCTTGCGACTTGCGGCATATCGGATCGCGCGGGTGACCGTGTCGCTGGTGATATGCTTTTTGACAATGTAGTCCTGAACGCCAAGTTTAAGGGCGGAGACTGCGGTTTCTTCGTCTTCCAACGACGTTGCAATGATCAAGGGTGTTGTCGTCGCTTCCTTGACCATCCGATGCACTGTTTCGTTGCCTCGACTGTCTGGTAGATTGAGGTCAAGAATCACAGCATAGAAATGTTGATTTGAAACCATTTGAATCGCTTCTCCGAGCTGGCAAACTCGGATGGGATTAAACTTAAAATTCTTGGAGGAACATAAAGCTTCTTCAATCAAATATGCATGGTCGTCGTTGTCCTCGACGATTAGTACGCTTTGTGTTTCTGTCATCAGCGCCTCTTTGTTATTTAGGGGCATTATTGTTAAGCAGTTGTAGGAGCTTTTGCGCTAGCGACCAACCCTACTGCGTTAAGTCGATGATTGCTGCGTTGCTTGCAGGGAAAAAATCCTCATTTACCCAAATGTAAACTGCGGTTTTTTCCCTGCCGCGCGCCTTGTGCTCTCCGACTTACGCAGTAGGGCCAAGGCTAAGTACGGGGTAGTTCAGAAGTTAGGATCCAATACACCCCAATTGTCTTAATCTTTGCAATCAATTCCATAAAATTGATGGGTTTCGTAATAAACGACGCTGCGCCTAGATGATAGCATTTGACGATTTCTTCCTCCTTTTGAGAAGTTGTTAGAATTACAGTGGGAATTCGTTTGAGCGTTTCCGTGTCTTTGATCTCTTTTAAAACTTCTAGCCCGTTCTTGCGAGGCATTCTTATATCGAGAAGGATCAGTTGCGGGCGGCGAGATAGCTCTGGGTCTGTAAAATTTCCTCTTCCATGCAGATAATCAAGTGCTTCCTCGCCGTCGCGGACCCTAAAGATATGATTCACCACGTTGTTGTCTTTTAATGCCTCGATAATTAGTTCTGCATGATCATCATTGTCTTCGGCAATAAGAATCGGAATACTTTTGGGATTCATTTTGAGATTTCCTCGACCGGTTTTCGTAATGTGAAATGAAAGGCGCTTCCTTTGCCGACTTCTGATTCGACCCAGATCCGTCCTTTGTGTTTTTCAATAATACTTCGGCATATGGTTAGTCCCAGGCCGGTTCCGTTGGTTTTCTCAGGAAATAGGCGTTCAAAAATCTTAAATATTTTTTCATGATGAGCCTTTTCAATTCCCACGCCGTTGTCTGAAACTACAAATTCAAAGTGATCGGAATACTCTTGATGAGTTATTGTGACAGTAGGTTCAACAGAATTTCCCATATGCTTGAGCGCATTCCCGACTAGATTCTCAAATACCTGCTTAATTCGCACCTCGTTGCCAACGCAAATCGGAAGTTTGTCGGCCGCGATTTTTACTCCTTTAGCTTCTGCGATCGGTGCCAGTAATTCAAGGGTGGCGGTCAATATCTCGTTAAGGTCGATTTTGCTTAGATTTAAGTCGCGGCGCTGAATTCTCGACATTTCTAAGAGATCGCGAATCAGATTCTCCATGGTGCCGACGTTTACAATAATTCTTTCGAGCCAATGCATCTCGGTTGGGCCTAGAATGTCTTGGCACTTGTCTTTTAATTTCTGCGCGAATCCGGCGATACTCACGAGAGGAACTTGGAGATCGTGCGATACTATGTAGGTGAATTGTTCAAGTTCCTCGCGCATGCTTTTTCGTACAGAGATGTCAACGATTGACGCCAACACGCATTCGCCGTCATCGCGGGTATCAATAGGTGCTAGGCCAATTTCAACGGGTACAAGGGTCGAGTCTTTTTTGGCGCCGAAAAGCTCACGTCCTGCGCCCATTTTTCTTGACGTGGGATTGGTCGCATAGTCTTTGATGTTATCAGCATGGAATTTTCTTACTTCTGGGGGAGTAAGCATGTTTACATTCGCACCTATTAGTTCGTGGCGCTTATATCCAAATATATCAAGGGTGTTTTCATTGGCCATAACGATGGTTCCGTCGGCTTTTGCTAGCAGCATGCCCACGGGTGCATCGCGAATAATTAACTCAAATCTTCTGATTCCATCCAGAATCTCCCTTTCCATCCGTCGGACATAGGTTCCAACCACTGTGAGCACAAATATCGTGAGGCAAAGGAAAAACCGATTGGGCACCAGCTCCCAGAGTGGTACCCAATCCCAATGAACAAAAGTCGATATCCCTATCGCTATGAAACATATAGTACCGATCATGATGGGGGTGATTTGCCTCGGCATCAGAAATATGGAAATGACCAATGCTAAGGCATACATGATGCCGAATCCGACCTGTACCGGAACCATGATGTCAATTGCTAATATGAAGCCAAGAATGCCAGTGAATACGAACCAATAGATTGGACTATTGCTTTGAAATTGGGGTGATTCAAATAGCTTCATATGGGTCATCTATCGAGAAAAAGAATTAAAGGAGAAACATGACGGATTGTTAACAGTACCCATGATTTTTCGGTATTTCTTTGGGGATGGTGAAGAAAAAAGTCGACCCCTTTCCTTTTTCAGACTCGCACCATATGTGACCGCCATGCAGTTTGACAATTCGCTTACAAATGGACAAACCGATCCCCGTACCCGCATACTCCGATCGCCTGTGAAGCCTCTGAAAAATCTGAAATATCCTCTCATAAGAATCCGTCTCGATCCCGATGCCGTTATCTTTAATCCATATGCGCCATTCGGAATCCAATTCATCACACCCAATCTCTACTTGGGGCTGAACCCCCTTTTTCTGATACTTAAGAGCGTTCTCGATCAGGTTCTGCAGAAGTTGATCCACAAGAGTCGAATCCATCTTGATTTTAGAACTTGTGGAACAGGTTATTATTGCTCCAGTTTGATTGACCTTTTCAAGTAAAGCTTTCTTAAGCAGGGCGACCCGATCTGTGAGATCGACTGATTTGATGTTCAGCTCATACAGTCCGAGCTTTGCAAGTCCTAAAAGGTCGTGGATCATGGCCTCCATGCGCCGCCCACTAAGGAGTATGCCTTGGACGCATTCTTTTGCATCGTCGGTGAGAATGGGGCCTAGTTCTTGATCTAGCGTCCCTGCAAACATGAGGATATGTCGGATCGGCGTTTTCAGGTCATGGGATGCGATGTAAGCGAATTGCTCCAGATCAGAATTTGATTGTTTCAGCTCTTCTGTGATTCCGGCGAGCTGATTTCTACTTTCTTCTGCATCTTTAGCAATATTAAGAGCTGCGAGACGTTGTTGGTTGAAAAGAAGTTCTTGTCTTTCTAGCTGTTGCTTAGCACGAAGAAGTTCCTGGAGGGTTTGATCTAATCTTGCTCTGGTTGAAAAAAGTTCCTGCTCTAGATTTTCGGATGCTGGGGATATTCGTTTGGTGAGATCCGCCATGTACTGCCCTCTGAATTCTGAGATATAGCTTGACGTTTGGCTTTTAACATATTGAAAAAAATAAAAATTTTCCCACTCTCCTGGGTTCCTTGATTCCCATCTCGTTCCGCGTTTCCGTCCTTCTGCGCTTCCGTGGTGCCGCGATGCATATTTTTACTACAGAAGCGCGGAAGTACGGAAACGCAGAATCTTACACAACGGAGCGATTTTTTCGCAGACCTGATTTGTTTCAGCATAGATATTAGCTCGGTCGATCTATATTCCGCAGGTTAAGAAAAATTGTTTCAAAAAGAATGTCTCGGATAGATTTGTAACACCAATTCGCTGGGTTCTAACGCTTCAGGTCGGAGATGGGAGGACAATCCTGTCGAAATAGTCACGGCCATAGAGTTTGGTGATGCCGATATACTAGGTCATCTAGATGGGACTTGCAGAGCTATGAAATGGAAATAATAAACCTATGAGTCAGAATGAGTTAAAGATTTTATGCATAGATGATGATGAGGATCACCTGAAGATATTCTCGGATCTTATCCTTGAAGCAAAATTCATTCCTTTGGTTGCCTTAAATGCGAGCGAAGCGAAGCTGCAATTTCAGAATCATAAAAAAGATCTTATTTTAGTTATCTGTGACTACAAAATGCCAGACGTCAACGGACTCGAGTTAAGGGCGCTGATGCTTCCCGATGCATTGGAGGTGCCTTTTATTATTGTTTCTGGCTATGTGACAACATCGATGGCTCTTGAGGCGATCGATCTAAAGATCGATGGTTTTTATTCGAAGCCTCTCGATTCCACTATGCTTCCATCGCTTATTGAAAAGCATTCCCGGGCTAGAATAGAAAGCATTCTCGAGACTAGAGCATTAGAGTCGGTGTTTATCGATGAGGCCACTGAGATAGTTGAAGATATGGACTCGGCTTTGCTTGCTTTAGATCAAGAAAGGAACGACGCCGATCAGCTCAATTTGGTTTTCCGGTATGCCCATACGATTAAAGGATCTAGTGGAGTTTTATCCAGCAATCTAATCACGCGCTATGTGCATCGCTATGAGGACATAATTTCGGGCCTTAAGAAAGGGCATATTGAATTTACTGACTCGGTTTACGAAACTTTGCTTCTTGGGTTGGATAGGATCAAAGAACTGATCTCCGCTCAGGCAGCTGGAAAAATCGAAGAATATAAATTAGAAGAACTCCTTGAGGAAATAGAACTCAAAAGCAAAGCCGAATCAGCCGCAGAAACCAAACAGGATGTACCGCAGAAAAAGCCTGGAAAGGTTGGAAAGTCTCAAAAAGTAAAGGATAGCATACCTATTCCCATCGAGACACTTGAACGCCTTTCAACCTCGGCTGGACAAATCACTGTGCTTCGAAATATGGTCAACAAGCTTATCAAAAGTATCGAGCATCAATATCCCTCCAACAAGGAAGTAGTGAGTCTTGGAGAGTTGTTTGATGAGATGTACAAGATAAATAGTGCAATTCAGTCGCAGATAACTGACCTCCGCAAAGTTCCGCTTTCATCGATATTTAAAACTATTCCAAGAATCGTCCGCGATCTTGGTAAGGAGTTGGGGAAATCCATAGCGCTTAAAACTGAAGGAGAAAAGATAAGAGTCGATAATGCATTGGCAAATGTTCTTAGCAACAGTCTTATCCATTTGATAAGGAACAGTGCCGACCATGGTATTGAGTCTCCTGAACAGAGGATAGCGAGTCAAAAAGCGCAGCAGGGTACGATAGTGATCTCGTGCAAGGAACTGAACGAGGACATTGTCATAAAAATTTCAGACGACGGCAAGGGTATCGATCCTCAGAAAATCCGCTCTAAAGCGCTGGAGAAAAAGCTGTATACCGACATGCAGCTGGAGGAAATGATCGATAGTCAGGTTCTCCGGATTATTTTTGACGCAGGATTCAGCACCGCATCGCAGGTCTCAGATATCTCTGGGCGAGGGGTGGGAATGGATATGGTCAAGGCATCTGTAGAAACAATCGGAGGAAAAATACTTGTAGATTCAGCGATCGGGTTGGGATCGACTTTTACATTGACTCTGCCTATCCCTAAGTCGGTACTAATTATAACGTCGCTCCTGATCGAGAGCTGTGGTTTTGTGTTCGCAATTCCTCAGGATGCAATTCATAGGGTGCTCTCGATTGATTCAGCTTTATTTCAAGATTCAGTACAGATGGCATCGCTCGGGAAAACGCTCAGGCAGGACGATGAAATTTATCCCCTGATTTCATTAAGTGAGATCCTGGGTCTTAAGAATCAGTCTACAAGTCAGACCATGTTGCGAGACCAAGCCAGGATTTCGATTATTATTTTAAACTCCGAAAATTTGAAGTATGCGATCATGGTCGATGCCATCCACGACTGCGAAGAAATCGTGGTAAAACCAATTCATCAGGCATTTAACAGGAATTCCGCGTTTATTGGTGCAACTTTTATGGCGGATGGCACTGTCAGTCTTATCCTGGATGTCGTTGGTGTAGCGAGACTGGCTGGACTTAGCAACGAGAAAATTAGTCAAAATGCAACCATCTCGAAAAATTCAGAATTGCAGCTCAACGTGCAAGCTGCTGATAGCGCGGAGGATGTTTTGCTATTTAGGTTGATGAATAGATCAATCTTTGGTGTGCGTCTTGCTCAGGTGTTTCGTTTGGAGGAAGTCGATCCGAAGAGTATCCAACGGAATGGTTCGAAGCGAATGGTTATCTATAGGGACAAAGTGATGCCGATTCTCCATCTAGACAAACTTTTGGATTTAAAAAGTGCGAGAAGGAAGCCAAGTCACTTGAATAGATCTTCTCAAATGATTGCGACCATTGTGGCTAAGTGCAACGAGCATTACATCGGGTTTGAGGTTGACTCAGTTGTTGATATCGCGAGAATTCATGAGGGCGTTCAGACTGATATTTGCGATCGCAAGGGCATAGTGGGAAATACCTTTATCTCAGATCAAAATGTAACAATCGTAGATTTTGAAGTGATTTTAGATCAGAAAATTTCTATTTAGCACTGACTTCAATATAGCGGGGAAAACCATGGATATGGAGCCAAGTTTAAGATGAGTTCTTCAGGTCAGATCGGTAGCCAAGAAATTGAAGGCTTCGGAATTTTTGATGAGGAACCAGTAATCCCTGAATCAAGCGGGATAAAGCATCCCGTTGATGCCGACGCACAAATTTTGGAGCCGAAGGATAATCGCTCGGAAACCCTCCGAGTTCAGGTCGCAATCTTGGATAAATTGATGAATCTGGTAGGAGAGCAGGTGCTGGTGCGAAACCAGCTCATTCAGTACGCGAAGTCGTACGAGGCTCATGTTGAACTTGCCAAATTGAGTCAGAGACTGAATATTCTGACGGCAGAATTACAGAACGTAGTTATGAAGACACGAATGCAGCCAATAGGTAGCATTTTCAGTAGATTTACTCGTGTCGTGCGTGATCTGGGGCGCGAACTAAGCAAATCCTTGGAATTTAACGCCCTTGGTTCGGAGACTGAACTCGATAAAACGATTATCGAGGCGATCAGGGATCCTCTCACGCATATTATTCGCAATTCGATCGATCATGGTATTGAACCAGTCGAAGAGCGTCGCGCTAAAGGTAAGAAGGAAACTGGAAAAATTTCTGTTAAAGCTCATCATGAAAATGGCCAGGTTGTGATTGAAATCGCAGACGATGGTCGGGGACTTGAATCCAAACTGATTTTAGAAAAGGCGATTGCGCGTGGCTTCGTAAAAAGTGAAGCACAGCAGTACATGAATGATCGGGAGATTCAAAATCTTATCTTCCTTCCGGGGTTTTCTACGATGGATAGAGTTTCTCCCGTATCAGGCCGTGGTGTCGGCATGGATGTAGTAAGACAAAATGTTGAGCGAGTGGGAGGCGTTATTGATCTACAAAGCGTGGCGGGATTTGGTATGACAATAAGGCTTAAGATTCCGTTAACGCTGGCGATTGTACCAGCTCTTATAGTTTGTTCCGCGGGTCAGCGTTTTGCAATTCCTCAGAGTAAGCTCATGGAACTTGTACTCATCGATGAGTCAAATAATGGCGGCGAGCGGCTTGAGATACTCCAGGGGTGTCTAGTTCTGCGGCTGCGCGGCGAAGTCCTTCCTGTCTTGGTGCTGTCTGAGGAGCTGAATCGGTCTAAGCCGCGTTTAGATGAATCTATCGGTGATTATCTTCGGGGTATTGTGAATATTGCTATTCTGAATGCCGATGGCCAGCTGTTTGGGCTTATCGTTGATTCTGTGGAGGATACCACGGATATTGTGGTTAAATCGCTTCCCTATTTTCTTAAGGATCTTGGTTATTTTTCAGGTGCGACGATTATGGGGGATGGATCTGTTGCGTTAGCGATTGATGTCAGTGGAGTAGCTTCGGGTGCCAATCTTCATTATGGTGGTAAAGATCTGGTGTCAAATTTGGATGCAAATCATAGGTTATCCTCTCAAGATTCGTCCAAAGGAGATGGCTCGGATTTTCTTCTAGTGGATCTGGGCACCGATACAAGATTTGCCATTCCGTTGTTTCTCGTTGCCAGAATTGAAGAGTTCTCCGTAGCTCACCTGGATTTTTCGGGAGATCAAAGAGTCGTCAAGTATCGCGATATGCTCTTGCCTATATTTTCGCTTCATGAATTTCTGAATCTATCGTCTGAAAATTCACTTTCTGAGCGAGATCAGGTCGCTGTGGTTGTCGTCGATCACGGTGGAAGACTGTACGGAATAGAAGTTTATGAGTTTTGTGATGTCGTATCTATTGCTTCAGAAGTCGATCATTCTATTAAAGATCGGGCTGGCATTTTTGGAACTCTGATATTGGGGGATGAAGTTTTGGTCGTCGTTGATGTCTTGGAAATGATTGACCTGCTAAAAACGAGTCTTAACTGTTCCGATGCTCTACCCCGGCAAAGCGCTGATAGTCCGATACGCGAGGAGGACAAAAATTCTTTGCATTCCGATATTCCAGAAATGAGAAAGGATCTAATCGGTGCATAGCATATCAAACGAGATTCCCGTTAGATCGAAAGATCAGCGTAAGACGCCTAAATTTAGGCAATTCTCAACGTTTTCGGTTGGTAACCGACTTTATGGAATAGAGGTAACCCGGGTGCAAGAAGTCGTGCGCGATATGCCCATCACTCCAATTCCTTTGGCGCCACATTACGTCAGAGGTTTGATTAATCTTAGAGGTCAGATAGCAACGGCTATTGGGCTTCGTGATCTTTTCGGTATCAACCCGACTTGTCCTGGGCCTATTATGAATGTCATCTGCCGTATAGAGAGTGTGCTGGTTGCATTGCAAGTGGATGAAATTGGAGATGTTATCGAGGTTCAGAGTAAGGACTTTGAAGATACACCTCATACTGTACCTGTCGGTGTGAGAAGGTTTATGGAAGGTATCTACAAAATGCCGGATAGTCTGCTTAGTGTGCTGGACGTCGATGAGATCAATCTATTTCTCAATAATAACCATGAATAAATTTCAATCTTTGAAAGGAAACCATGAGCAACTTAGCAACGGACGCCAATCTTACCGACTTAAGAGAGAAGCTAGCATCTTTAAAATCTGAAAGCGTTGATGACAATTCGTTCTATGAGGCCTTTAATACGAGTCAATTGATGATGGTATTGAATCTTGATGGCACCATAGTGGAAGTAAATGAGAATTTTCTTGGTCGATTGGGATTCACTATAAGCGATGTCAAAGGAAAAAATCATAGGCAGATCTGTGAGCCTTTTTTCGTCAGATCAGAAGAATATCGGCGCCTTTGGGAGAGGTTGGGTCATGGCGAGTCTGTGACCATAGACTACTGCGGTTTAACCAAAGCTGAGGGTGAGATGGTTTAGGGGACAATTTTTTGCGATTCCGGACAAGAATGGTAAATTCAGCAGAGTTATCCATGTTGCATTTGAGGTCTCTTCGGAAAAAAATCAGGGGTTTGAGTTAGATGCATTGAGAAAATTCCAGGCTGTGATTGAGTTTAAGCTTGACGGTTCAATTCTTTCAGCTAATGACAATTTTCTGCAGATGTTTTCTTATTCTCTAAGCGATATCAAAGATAAGCGTCATGCGATGTTTTGTGATCCTGCTTATGTGGCTTCACCTGATTATCGGGCCTTTTGGACGAACTTGGCTCGTGGCGAATTCCAGTCGGGTACTTTTAAACGACTGACTGGTGATGGTAGGGTGGTTTTCTTAAGGGCGACTTATAGTCCTATATTTGATTCAAATAACCGGCCGTTCAAGGTTGTTAAGTACGCGATTGACGTTACGGAAGAAACTCAGGAACGACTTAATCAGGAGGCAACGGTCGGTCGCGTTCAGAGCATGATGGATAATATTCCTATTAATGTTATGATGGCCGACCGGGATGGCAATATTATTTACATCAACCCCCGCAGCAGGCAGACGTTAAAGCAGATTGAAAAGGACCTTCCGATTCAGGTCGATAAAATTTTGGGGTCGAGTTTTGATGTCTTTCACAAAAACCCTGCACACCAGCGAAGACTCCTGGCTGATGACAGAAATCTGCCCCACAAAGCGCAAATTAAAGTGGGGCAAAATACTTTGTCACTTCTTGCGTCACCCGTTTATGATAATAAGAAAAGCTATATAGGTCCTATGGTGACCTGGGAGGTCATCACAGATCGTGTCCTGTTGGTGCAGAATGTCTCGGAAGCTTCCCGGCAACTCGCAGTAGCCTCAGCGGAGTTGGATGCGACGGCGACTGAACTCAGCAATAATGCTGAGCGCTCGACCCGTGTTGCTGGTTCGACTGCATCGGCTTCGGAAGTGGTCTCACAGGGGGTAAGAACTGTGGCGACCAATACCGAGGAGATGTCGGCAGCGATTAAAGAAATTGCCCGTAATGCGGCCGAGGCCTCGACAACGACGACTTCCACACTAACGCAGGCACAGTCTACGAATCAGACCATCATCAAACTGGGCGAGAGTAGCCAAGAGATTGGCAATGTGATCAAAGTAATCAGCTCAATAGCGCAGCAAACAAACCTCTTGGCGCTCAATGCGACCATTGAAGCTGCACGAGCTGGTGACGCGGGCCGCGGATTTGCCGTCGTCGCCAATGAGGTAAAGGAGCTAGCGAAGCAAACGGCCAAGGCTACAGAGGATATCACCAGTAAAAACACCGGGATACAAAAAGATAGCTCGGGTGCGGTAGAAGCTGTCGCCGTGATTGCCCAGACAATCGAGAGGCTTAATAACATAGCAGGCGCAATCGCGGCTTCGGTAGAGGAACAATCTGCGACGACCAACGAGGTCGCAAGGATCGTTCACGAATCTGCCAAGGGTGTTCTAAGCATATCCGATAATGTGAAGATCGTATCTCAGTCGGCATCGGAGACTCTGACGGGATCGAGCCAGGTTCTGACGGCTGCGAAATCGCTGAGTGAGCTTGCCGCTCGGCTCGATGAGCTTGTAAAGAAAATAGAGATTTAGATCAATCAGGCTGAGATGGGCCGGTAACTTCTTTGAAAGGATTGATATGACACATGTCTCTCCCGACGTATTCGGATTTTTCGCGAGCCTCATTGAAAAGGAGACTGGCATTCGCTACGACAAGTCAAACTCGCATTTGCTAGAAGGTCGGCTGCGGGAGTTTGTGAAGGTAACAGGTTACGAAAATATGGATTCGCTATGGACTCAAGTAAGGCATAAAGGTCTCAATACCAAGGAAAGAGAAACTCTACTTGATCTCGCGACCAATAACGAGACCTCTTTTTTTCGAGATCAGGAGGTTTTCGACTTCTTCAAGGGTGAATTTGTGTCGAAGATTTTCAAACCTAATGAAAAGCTCAGAATTTGGTGCGCTGCAACCAGCACGGGCCAAGAGCCATACTCTTTGGCAATAATCATGGCACAGCTTAACGAGTCGGGAATTTTGCGTGATTACAGTATATTGGCTACTGATCTGAGCGAGCGGGTGTTGAGTCAAGCCAAGAGTGGTCTATATTCTCAGCTAGAGGTGCATCGCGGACTTTCACCTCAGCTTTTGGATCGGTACTTTGATGAGGAACTAGGAAAAGGATTGCCGCAGCCTTATTTTCGAGTCAAGCCGTCACTCGCGAGGAATATTACATTTAGAAGACAAAACCTACTCGAGCCTTGGATTGATCATGGTCCGTTTCATATCGTGTTCTGTCGGAATGTCCTGATCTATCAGGATGTCGAAATGAAACAAAAGATAATTGGTCGTTTAGCTAAAGTCCTGACGCCAGGGGGCTATCTCGTGTTGGGTGGTGCGGAAAGCCTGGTTGGGATCTCTGATGATTTTGTTTCGGAGCAGTTTGGCAAAGCTTGCGTTTATAAACTCAGATCATAATGCCTGCAAGTGATTCCCGATATTGTTGATTCGGGATGAGGAAGGTTTGACAACTCGCAAAATCGTCAACCTCCCCACTAGGTTCCGTCTGAGAACTAAACTTGGAAATCTCAAAGTTTCGGTTTGGAATTTGCGCTTTGGCTCAGAGCCTTTAGTTCTTTTAAGCGGGTCCTAACATCGTCCGGGAGGTCGAGTCCTGCTGATCCCGAGTACTCAAACATGATGGCTTCTTCAAGCTGCTGATAGGCGTCTTCTGCAAATTTTGAACCTGGCGCGCTGCGGATCGCCGTTTCGTAGTAGTTTTCATTTTGCGATACAAAGAGGGAATGTCGGGTCATTGTTTCGGTAAACCCAAGCAACAAATAGGCTTCGGCAGCAGCTTTGCCCTTAGGCTCTTTGCCGACATATTCCTGCAACAGGCTAGAGGCAAGGAGGTAGTGAATCTGACCCTGATGATCGAGCGGGAAGCGCTCCTTGGCTTTGCCTGCATTAATTATTTTGCGAATTTCTGCGAGGTTCGCCTGCGGCGCCTTTTTAGCAGCTAATTGATCGATTGATTCAAGCCAGTTGGTGATGGTGCGGTCTACGAACATGGGCAGGCCTGGGCGTTTTTGAAAGCGTGCCAGGGTGCTTTTTGCTTCGTTGAAGTCGCGTTTGATACCAATTGAAATGGTTAAATAATGATCTATCCAGTCGGTGACGCAAATCTCTTCGATTCTGTATTCGTCTGACAGGAGGATTTCGCGATAAGCTTTGAGACTCTTATCAAATTGCCTGGTAACCAGATAGAGTTTTGCTTTCTCGTCCAAACTTAAACTTGCGAGGTCTAGGTTTTTAAACAAACCTGAGGCCCGCGAAGAGTCGGGCGCTTTCGAGCGAGAGTGGCAGGCCACGCAGTTGTCGGTCATTGAATCGACCAGGAACAGAGCCTCTTTTGTGCGATTCTTGTCAAATCGATCATAAAGGTCTTTTGCATCACGTGCCAGCGACTGACCTAGGTATCTGAAACTCGCATCGTGAAATTCAGTATGGTCGGGGAGGATATTAGCTTTTTCCGCAATCGTCTTGAGGTTTGCCTTAATCGACTCCCTAATCGCAGGATTTTCGAATTTTTTTTCCGACGTGCTAAATGGCAACACCGCCGCTAGAGCCTCGTAGATTTCACCCATCAGTTGTTTGGTAGGCACGGGAGTTTTGGGAGGAGTGCTATTTTCAGCTTCCGCGGCAAGTGACCAGGACGGAATGATTGCCAGAGAAAAAAACAGTCGCCAAGTCTTCATGTGTGCCCTTTCGTACTAATAGTAGGAGTTCGCTCATAATACAGTGAAACCAACCGGCTTGTATGATCTAAATCGCGACCCTTTTCAGAGTTGTAAAGTCTTGTGTGGCGCGAATGATCAAATCGTAGCAAATCGTAGCACGAGATGTGCGAGAATTATGCCAATCTCCTTTATTCTGATCCATCTATTGAAAATTCGGTGATTCATATACGCCATTTAGGCGTTATTTGAGTTTGCCCCAATCGGTTTTAGTTTCTTTCGTTGTGTGAAATGCCGCAGATAGCTGTCCGATTTTATGAAAGCCAAAATAAATTTTATTTCATTTTAAAATCATAACTACCTAAAAATACTGATAATAATAAAATTAATCTTGAATCTCTCAAATTTGGCACTTCTCTTGCGAAGCGGGGTCGTATAAGACTTTGGTCAATGCGAGTCACCTTAATCAATTCTTTGCCGCGAGGCTTGTTCAGAAAGGAACCCATGATGCGCACAAAACTTTTACTTACCATGTTTGCCGCCCTGTGCTCTGCTCCGATCGCTTTGGCGGATGCACCTGCAATTGAAGAGGTGCCAGCCAACGTTCGGCACGTGTATATCCCTTTCGGATTTGATACCAACGACCAGGTTGAGGTCGTGTTGCACGGCTATTTGCCGAACTCTTGCTACAAGCCGGGTCCGGTTTCGGTCAGTGTCGATCATGGCACAGCTGAGGGTAAGGGGCGGATCTTTATCACTCCGAAATGGATTCATCACCAGTTCGACTTCTGTAATTTGATATTGGTTGAATACAAAGAGGTGGTGAACGTCGGGTATCTTAAAAAGAAGAACTATGAGGTTGTGCTCCTCCCACAAAACACTGTTGTAGCGAATGAGCTTGCGATTGCTGAGGCGACCACCACTAGCCAGGATGACTATACCTATCTTCCCGTTGAGTCCATGCATCTGGCGTCCACTGCGACGGGTCAGGAATTGGTGCTTCAAGGGACTTTCCCAGCCCAGGCGGACAAGTGCATTCGGCCATCGACCTACAAAGCTTATCGTCAACCATCCGATGTGGTCGTGGTGCTGCCGATTGCAGAGGTAGTAGATTGTCCGGAAGGCCAGAAAAAAGAGAGCTTTGAGTACCGAGTTCCTCTCCAGGGCGATCTGGAGATCACGGGCAACACGATGATTCACGTCAGGGCCTTAAATGGCCGATCGGTAAACCAAGTGTACGATCAGCTTGTTATTACTTTCTAGTTTGATTGGTCCGCGAACCAAACGCATGGATGTCGTCTGGTTCGCGGTCCCTTCCCTCATATCTCCACAAAATGAGGGTTCACTATCACGGTGCCCGCCCCTTGAGCATGAGTGGCAATCCAGCCGTAATAAGCACCACAGATTTGGCAAATTGTGCGACCCGACAGTTCAGCTTGCTTGCAAGTTCGCGGTATAGCCTAGGGACCGCGTGCGGTGGGGCGATTCCAGCCGAGATTTCGGAGGAGACGAGGACAATACGCCTGTCGCTTTTTTCCTCGAGAGCTTTGATCATACCGCGGAATTCGTTTTCAATGTGATCTTTTAACTGCTCAAGACTGTATTTAAAGCTGCCGTCGAGCACGCGGCTTGCGACCCACTGGTTGAGCGAATCCAAGAGGATTTGCCGGCAGGAATCATCGATCTTTTCAATGTGCTCCTTGATATTGGCATTGTCCTCTATGGTAGTCCAAAGGCGCGGTCGTTCAGCCTTGAGCTCTGCGATTCGCTGGGCGAAGCCATTCTCTTTGGGATCAGCTGTGCCGAATACCACCGTCTTCAAATCTGGCCTGAGCGCTGACTGGGCGATCGCGGATTTGCCACTATAAGCAGCACCTATCAATAGCACGGGCCCTTCCAAGTTGAAGTAGTTGAAACCTGTCTTCACTGAACTTCCTCTTGGTATTAAACTGGTCTTGAGTTACAAACTTGAATTGGACTTTTTTTGAGGTTGCACCACCCTGCCGAGTCTCGGCTTATTCGCCGAACAGGAGAAGGACCCTCGTCCCAGGGAATTGGCATCAGCCTCCAGAGACAATCCTTTAAATAGTTTACACTTTGCCAAGGACCTGCACAATGACCCTGCCGTTTGTAGATTTGATGAAGTCCAGACAAATGTTGGCTCAAGTCACTCATGAAGATGAGCTCGTTGGGCATCTGGCTGAACGCCCACGGACTGCTTACGTCGGTTTTGATCCGACTGCCGAGAGTCTGCATATCGGTCATCTCTTGCCAGTCTTGGCATTACGGCGCTTTCAACGCTGCGGTCATCGCGTTATTGCGCTGATGGGGGGCGGCACCGCGATGGTTGGAGATCCAACCGGCAAAACAGAGATGAGGCAGATGGTGACAGCCGAGCTCATTGATGAAAGGACCAAGTACTTTAAGAATCAGCTCAGCGCTCTCCTGGATTTTTCATCGCCTGATCGAGGTATTCTTGTCAATAACGCTGATTGGTTGCGCGGGCTTAATTACTTAGATTTTTTACGTGAGTATGGCAGTCAGTTCAGCGTCAATCGCATGCTTGCGGCGGAGTGTTTCAGGGCGCGCCTAGAGAAAGGTCTGTCTTTTTTGGAGTTCAATTACATGATTCTCCAAAGCTACGATTTTTATCACCTGTTTCGCGAGTACGATTGCACCTTACAACTTGGTGGTGACGATCAATGGTCGAATATGCTGGGCGGCATGGATCTGATTCGAAAAAAAGCGGGCAGTCCGGCGTTCTGCTTCACAGTCCCGTTACTTGTGAGCTCAGCTGGCAAAAAGATGGGTAAGACCGAAAAAGGTGCTGTTTGGGTCGACCCAAATTTAACGAGCCCCTTTGAACTGTTCCAATACTTTAGAAACATTGAGGATAATGATGTCGAAAAATGTTTACTATATTTTTCAGACCTCCCAACCGAAGAGGTTAGTAGGCTTTCGAGCCTAAAGGGGAGTGAGATTAATGAGGCCAAGGTGATTTTGGCCCATGAAATAACCGCTCTTCTCCATGGGGTCCAGGAAGCCGACAAGGCCAGAGCCATGGCTAAGGACCTATTCTCTGGCGACGCGAGCGGAGCCGATGCTCCGGTTCATACGGTGACCAGGTCGCAGGTAGGACAAGGTATGGGAATTCTTGACTTATTGTTTGCAGCGCAGATTGCCCCGTCAAAAGGTGAGGCAAGACGCTGGGTTATCCAGGGTGGCCTAGAAGTCGGGGGGGTCAAGATTACTGACCCACACCATGCCGTCGATGAAAAAGTCCTCAGTGACGAAAAAGGGGTGCTAATAAAGAAGGGTAAAAAGCACTATTATCGTTTGAAAATTTCGGATTAGTAAATTTTGGACCCCTAAATTCCGAGGAGGTTATTGATCAAAACGGGGGCATTGCGGCTCTCGGGAGTTTAGGAGGTTCTCATGATCAAGCTATCTTTTAAAACGGTTTGCATTGGGTTTGGGCTACTAATTTTTCCTATGGTGGCCCACGGACATGCCTCAGTCGTAGCCAAGAGCGACGGGGTAGAGATCTACAAGGAAGCTAGCGACAAAGCCGCTAAGATTGCCACCTTGAAGAAAAACGATGCCGTCGAAACAATGGAACGCAAAGGTCTCTTTTGGCAGGTGAAGACCGCGACGGGTGAAGTTGGATTCGTTTCGGTCATGAAGGTTAAACGCCAGTCGGGAGCTGGAGACAACTCCATTTCTCAGGCGATCCGCTCAGCATCTGAAGACGGGCGGTCCAACGGTGATGAGGTCGAAAACACCAGGGCTCGGTCAGCGGTCATGGGCGTGCGGGGCCTCGATGAGAGTTCTGAAACTCAGTATGCTGGCAACGCGAAGCCAAACCTTCGTCTGGTCTACCAGATGGAGGATCGGCAGGTCTCCAAGCGCCATATCGAAAAGCTTGAAACGCAGCTTCAAAAAGAATTGGAGTCTTTGTCAAAAGGCTCCCATAAGTAGGATCGAATTAGCAACTTAATAGATCTTGGAATCTTCATCGCAACCCTCCCCCTCCCCCGAAAGGGGGAGGGTATTTGCGTTTACGCAAGCCTTCTTTTTCGTGCCCGCCTGAGATAAAATAGTCTTGTCCTTAAAATTTGATCTTGGATCCTTGAGGTTTTAGCATGCGATGCCGGTTGCTACTTTTGACTATTGCGACAATGACGCTGGTAGCAGCGTGTACGACTCCGCAAAATCTCCAGGTCAGTAAGGCTGAAGCAGATCTCAATGCTAAAGAACAGAAAAAGCTAGATGAATATAAGGCAGAGATCGAAATCGGCCGGAACATGGCAGGTCGTCTTCTAGCGTTTTATGGCGTTGACACAGATGAGGATCTTGTTGGCTACATCAACCAAGTGGGCAATTATGTAGCGTCGTATTCTGATTTCCCTGAGCGGCGCTATATGTTTCAGATCCTCGACAGTGAATCGATCAATGCGTTTGCTTGCCCCGGTGGTTATATCCTCGTAACCCGTGGCGCCGTCCGGCATGCGCAAAATGAGGCGGAGCTCGCCCATGTGTTGGGGCATGAGGTCGCCCATGTCGGGCTCAAACACATGTTTGATTCACTCAAGAGCATGTCCAAAGATGATTTAGAAAAAGCAGCCAAAGAAGCCGATAAAGCTGCGATGAAGATGTCGCCAGAGCTCAAGGCAAGAAAGCGGCCTGAGGTAAAAGAAAACGACGCTGGCGCGCTGATCGCCCGCTACCTAGCCGGGTCGTCGGCCGGACTCAATGTCTTGTCAGCCGCCAAAGCTGGTATGTCGCTGATCCTGGAAAAGGGGCTGGGGGCCGAAAAAGAATTAGAGGCAGATGCGTCGGGAACCCGCTATGCTTTGCGCGGTGGCTATTACCCCAAAGCCTTGATGAACTATTTATGCCGCATTGATCAAGAGAAACGCGGCATCAAAAATGCGAAGACCTGCAAAATGCCAACTTCAAACCCGAAAACCAAATCGAAGCACCCATCGGTGCTTGAGAAAACCCATCCGCCTGTTGCAATGAGGATCGATAATATCAAGAAGACCTTGGTCTCGCTTGATGCGCTTGAAGCTCCAGGTGCGCGCGGGGAGGCAAGATTTATGGCGTTTCGGTCCAAGCTCATTCCCGCAAAACTCAAAGAAAAAGATTAGTCAGACATCTATGTGAAAAGAAAGGATTAACATGAAAAGCTCAATTCTCTTGAGCGCCACTCTCGGGATCTTGGCTGGGTTAGTTGGCTCTGAGGCTCATGCTGATCAATTTCACTACCACAATGTGCTGATGGGCGATCGCGCGATGGGTATGGGAGGAGCATTCACCGCCATAGCTGATGATGCTTCTGGATTAGTCTACAATCCTGCGGGTCTGGCGTTTTCATTGTCCAATGATATCTCGGGTTCCGCCAACGCCTTTTATCAACGGACCGTTACTTACAAGAAAGCTATCGGCACGCAAGATTTTAAAGAAAAGAGTGCTGGCAGCACGGCGCCGTTTTTTGGGGGGTTGCAAAAGGTCGACAACATGATCCCTGGAGTCGCTGCGGCATTTGGTTTGTTCAACCGCGATTCAGAACTTAAGGATCAGGATGACCATATTCCTACGGGAGTTGTGGAAGGGATCAATCGATTCCACCGTACCGCGAACCTCCGTGCCGGAACTTCGGGCTACGGTGCAGCGTTTGCCAAGCGTTTGATCAGTTCGGTTTCGATGGGCGTGTCTCTTGTCTACCTCAAGACTGATGAGCTTGATCAAACTTATCAAGATGCGGACACGATCACCCAAAACGAAGCCGGTGCTCAGGTACGTCAGGTTTTGACGCGCAATGTCAGGCAGCGCCTCACGGCATCGGCCCTTGAGGTCGGGCTTGGACTCCAGTGGGCTATGACCCCCAAGGTGTCGTTAGGCCTCAATATCAAAGTACCGACGATGATTTCCCAGGTCTATGAGAATGGTACCGAAGAGACACAGGCTCAATCACCAGATACCAAAACCTGGAGCTACAAATGGGGGCGAAGCATCACCGACAACTACAAGAACGAAAATCCGCTCGGGTCATGGCCTTCTGAATATCGTTTTGGCGTGGCATATTTTGCAACGACCAGTTTTGTTGTCACCTCTGATATCATTCATTTTACGGCTGCCAAGGGCGATCTAGCGGCGTATGAGCGCCAGGCGCTTACCAACTTTGCTTTGGGTGCAGAATATTATATAACTCCCCCGCTGCCGGTCCGTATTGGCTATTTTACCAATAAAGACGCACGGCCTAAGGTTAAAGAGGGACTATCCGGTCAAGACGACCATGTTGACTATGCAGGATTTACGCTCTTTTTCGCCTGGGTGCAGCCGAATAGCTCAATTTCGTTCGGTGGGGTGATTCAAAATGGTTCAGGAAAGGCGCAAAAATTAGGCGATAGTGTGATCCAGGATGTTAGTGCTCACTCATCGACAGTAGCACTGAGCGCAACTCACAATTTTTAGGGAAATATAAAGTATCATGGTGGAGCAAGTCCCATTTACCAGACTCGGGTATGATCAACTCAGCTTGGAACTAACCAAACTCAAGAACGTAGAACGCCCAAAAGTCATTCAAGAAATAGCTGATGCCCGTGCTCATGGCGATCTCAAAGAAAACGCAGAGTATGCTGCGGCGCGCGAGAAACAGTCCTTTATCGAAGGTCGCATCACCATGCTCGACGATGCGCTGGCTCGTGCCAATGTGATTGATTACACACCCAACAATGTTGTGCAGTTCGGAGCATGGGTAACGATCGAGGACGCCGATAGCGAAGAGGTTAAGACCTTTCAGATCGTCGGTGATCTAGAGGCGAATGTCGAGCAGAGTCAGATTTCGATGAAATCGCCGCTGGCCAAGGCCTTGATGGGGAAACGGTTGGACGACGAGATTAATTTTAAGGCGCCCAAGGGTGAAATAAACTACATCATCACCCGCATTTCTAATTCAAGGGATTGAAGTTAGTGCCTTTCAGCAAAGGTCAGTTATTGGTCCATCAGGGCGACCAGTTTTGGCCACCTACATAGACTGAGTGCGGAAGAGTTTGACCAAAATCAGCGAGCCACTCCTCCGCCGTGCCGAAATCAAACATTGCGAAATCTGCGTCCATCCCCCTCGCGAGTGCGCCTTTGGTCTTATGGCAATCGAGCGACTTGGCCGGGACCCAGCTAATGGCGGCGATTGCTTCTGGAAGATTCAAGCCGCAGTGAAGGGCACCCAGCGAGGCCACGAACGGAAGATTGTGGAGCCTGCATGATCCTGGATTAAAATCGGTTGCCAAGGCGACGGGAACCCCCGCAGCGATGAATTTCTTGGCTTCGGCAAACTTGATTTTGGAGTAGAGAGAGGTTCCTGGTAAAAGAACCGCGACAGTATCCGCTTCGGCCATTGCGCGAATAGAATCCTCGTCGGCGTACTCTAGGTGGTCGCAACTCAGAGCTCCAATTTCTGCTGCAAACTTTCCGCCCCCCAGATTGGTGAATTCATCAGCATGAAGGCGAGGTTTGAGACCAAGCTGCTTTGCTTTTTCGAAAAAGGGGCGGCAGTCTTCTTTGGAAAAATAGCCATCTTCGACGAAGGCATCGACCCAGGAGCCAAGGTTTTCCTGCGCGACTTGAGGCAAGAGTTCGTCGGTCATTTGCTGGATAAAGGTTGCCTTATCAGGCCCGCCCTTGGGGACAGCGTGCAGGGCGAGGCAGGTGAATTCGATTTGCTGCGGTGTGCGAAGCGCTGCCAAATTCATCGCGCGAAGGATCTTAAGTTCGGCATCGACTGTGAGCCCATACCCAGATTTGGCCTCCAGGGTGGTTACCCCATGTTTTAGGAAAAGCTTAAAGTGGTGCTCGGCGGTATCGGCAAGCTCGTCGATGGTTGCGGCAACAGTGTGCCGAACGGTCTTGGCAATGCCGCCGCCGCGTTTGCCGATCTCCTGATACGTTGTCCCATTGAGCCTCTCGGCAAATTCGTCGGCGCGTGAGCCTGCGAAGCATGGGTGGGTGTGGCAATCGACCAATCCCGGAAGAACGAGGCTCCCTTGTGCATCTATTCTCAAGCCCGTGCTTGCTTTAGGGTGACCGGTGCCAAAATCCAAGATTTTACCATCTCTGGCCAGGAGCCAGGCGTCTTTAAACCGTCCTAAATCTGGATCTTTGATTTGCGTCCAGCGTTGCGCTTGCACCAAGGGATCAAAGGTAATCAATTCGCCAATATTGTGGATTAGGAGTTCTGCAGTCATTGCACCATCCATGAGAAGACGAATCAAACATCCGAAAAATTAAGGGTCCATTTGGTCTCACCCACGCCGTCCATCAATACGATCCCTTTGGAAAAGAGTTCGTTTCGGATCTGATCGGCCCGAGCAAAATCCTTGGAAGCACGTGCCGCACCGCGTTCTGCAATCGCGTGCTCGATATCCTTTGCCGCCAGGCCCAGGGTAGGCAAGACTTTGGTCTTGAGTTCTTCTATAAATGTAGCGGGCTCCTGGCAGAGAATACCGAGAACTCCAAAGACCTTTCTAAATTCCTCGCAGTAGCGCGCTGCGGCATGGCGTTCTCTGTCGGTTATTTTTCCTTGGACAAGCTCGCGGGCTTTTTTCATGAAAGCCAACAGATCGCGAAGCACCAGAGGTGTTGCAAAATCGTTGCTCATGTATTTGTGGAAATTGGGAACAATCTCGTTTGGGGAATGGCCTGGAGGCAGAGCGGATGCCGAGTCATGCTGCGGGGCGGCGATTGCGTTTAACTGACCCATCGTTTCGTAGTAAAACAGGAGGCGCTTGGCGCAGGATTGGAAGACTCCTAGCGAAAAGTCAACATTGCTCGTGTAGTGACTGCTAAGGTACGCTAGGCGCAGAACTTCTCCTGGCCAGTTTTTGACGAACTCTTGGATCGATATATGATTACCCAGGCTCTTGGACATCTTTTGCTTATTGATGGTAAGCAGGCCAGAATGCAGCCAGTACGAAGCGTAGGCCTTGTGGTTTGCGGATTCTGACTGCGCGACTTCGTTTTCGTGGTGGGGAAAAACCAAATCGCGACCACCGCCGTGAATGTCAAACGAGTCGCCTAAAAATTTCTTTGCCATGGCGCTGCATTCTATATGCCAACCAGGCCGACCAATGCCCCAGGGCGATGACCAACTAGCCCCTGGGGTGTCGTCATGCTTCCAAAGCGCAAAGTCGAGTTCGTCTTCTTTTTGTCCTTCATTGATGGCGCGGGTACCAGAACGGAGCTCGTCAGGCTTGCGGTTGGAGAGCTTTCCATAGTCTGACTTGCTTCGTACGCGGTAGTAGACATCGCCCTCGGCTGTTCTGTAAGCCGCATCCGTCCGGGTCAGTTCCTCGATCATGGCAATGATTTCGGGGATAGACTCCGAAACACAGGGTTCATGATCCGCTGGTCTCACCCCAATGCTGGCCATGTCTCTTTGCGAAGACTCGATCACGGATCGCGACAGCTCATCAGGGCGCATCCCGAGCTCCTTGGCTCGGGCAATGATTTTGTCATCGACATCTGTGTAATTGCGGACATAGGTGACTTCGTACCCCGCAAATTTAAGATAGTTGCGGATGACGTCAAAAAAAATGGCCTGCATTGCATGACCAATATGACAATGATCATAAACCGTTACGCCGCAAGCGTACATGTTAATCTTGCCAGGATTTAGCGGCTTCAGGACTTCCTTGGAGTTAGAGAGGGTATTGAATACTAGGATCTCATGGATGTCTGTCAAGGGGCACCTCTCATTCTGTGTGAAACCGAAAATTTGTATATCTCAGCCGTTGCGCATTGTCCAGTTGGGGAACCCTAGTACCTCGTCCAATAAGTTTTTCCCGATGAATGGCCGCCTTGCAGGCCCCATTGTGCTTGAAGAAGCGCTTCCCAACCACAGTCGTAGCGCTGCTACGACTGTGGTTGGGAAACGTTTCTTCAAACCCAAGCTGTACCTACAATTCAGTCATTCATCGGGAAAAACTTATTGGACGAGGTACTAGCTGTCTACCACGACTCAGTCCTTCGGATGCTGCCCCGGAAGGGGGGAAAAAGCCATTCATTTGAAGCTTTTCTTAACGCTAAGGTAAAATACTAGAAGGTGTTTCAAAACTGAACAAGAGGAACACGCTAAACTCTCTGTCGCTCATGGTCGTTCATGGTCATTCATGGTCGTTCATGGTCGTTCAAAAAAAGCCCGAGCTTGTTTGAGGTTTCAGATTTTTTAACGGATAGGAGAATCCCGTGAGGCGATTTCCGGACAAAAGTGTGATTGTGGCGATTAGAGACCTCGCGGACGGCCTTGACGCAAAAAAATTTGAAGTCTTGAGCTGTGGAATCGGCGTGGGAGAGTTAAAACCGCTGGTTGCGCGGAAGGAACCTCAGGCCGAACCGAAAGTTGCCGGAGGAGGCCCCGCCAAACCGCAGCAAGGTAGCGTTAAGGCGAGTGATGCTGCTGCCTCTCGGGTTGTCCCTCCTCGTCCTAGCGAAAATCTAAAACGGAATTTAGGGACACATCATCAGGGAGTGAAGTCGGCTTCAGGAGAAGCTAAGATGTCGCTGGGCGGTCAGGATTCCCCTCAGAAGCGATCGCAGACTGTGGCTCTCGAAGGGCAGCTCGATGGTCGAAGCGAACCTACCTCCACGCCTCGGAATGGCGATTTCGTTCGTTATTCCGAGCTTGGCGCAGAAACCCGCAGAAGCTCTGCAATCCCTACCGGCCCAAAAGTCAATCGAGCCCGGAAAAAAACCGCGCCACTAGCATCAAGTTTGTGGTCCAGTTGCTTGAGCTTCGTGCAAAAACTTGACCGCATTGTTCGCGCATCGATGAACCCGCTGCAGCAATTTATGAAGCGTTTCAAACGAGGTATAGCAGGATTTCCTAAACCTATTCAATCATCGCAGTCCAGGGAAGCTAGCAACCAAGATCGTCTCAAATCATCGCAAAGGGCCCTTTTGAAGGCTGCTCTCGAAGAGCTTCAGGGGTACGGGGCGAACCCTGGTGAAAAGTCAGAAGGTTCGAAACGAGACATGCAGCGACCTTTACCGGTAGCTCCTTCCAAACCAGATTACTACCGAAATCGGTCCGTCGCTCACCGACAACTTAGCTTGCGTAAAAAAATGGTGCGGTACTTTTTGGTCTATAGCGCTGATTTTGCCTTTGTGACGTCGACCATCATCGTCGTCTTTCTCTTGGCGGGATTTTGGCTTGACAGGGCGCATGCATCCCTTGATATAAACACAGTTCATGAGTGGTTACCGGTCAAAGTAGTCCAAGCAACGTCGCTTGCAAAGATTGGTTTGTTCGTATACCTGAGTTACGCGGCATATTTGGGATTCTTTAGAATTTTTATTGGTAAGACTTTTGGTTCTATTTTGTTTCCTGACATGAGTCGAAAGAAGATTTAATTTTCTTCTTGAAACTCCAAACTCCTTGTACACACGACTTTGAGAGTTTTCGCATGTGGGTTCCTTGACAGCCTTCTTCAGCCCTTTGTATATTTATAGATAAGCCGACTAAAAATAGTAAATTACTTTAAAGTTCGCCTGGCTTTTGTGCTTCGGAGGGAATCTTAATGAAGCGTTCGGGGAATACCAAGTTTCCAAACTCGGTCCAGCTATTCAAGTTCTGTCAAAAAGTTATGATGTACCAGAAGAATAGCAAGATCCGCGATCAAGAAGTTGGCGCGATCCTTAACTACAATCCATCCGATTGCAGCCACTGGAAGCGCGGCGAAAAAAACGTCCGCTCGGTCTTTTCGTTGGGCAAATTGGCAGAGGCCCTAAATGTAGAACCAGCTTTGGTGCATGATGTGGCCAGTGGCGCCGTTTCATTAGAGGAAGCCTTTTACGAATACCTCGAAGCGGGCAATTTTCAGACGGTATTTTCTGATACAGAGCTGATCAGCTCGTCCGAGGCAGCACAGCGCCGCGAAAAAGTCATTGCATTTGTCAACCAGATCCACGCTGAATGCGAATTTGTTACACCTCCACTCTATCTGCCGGAGGTGATGAGGGCGTTCTCGTTCATTATCACGCAGCCTGTGGAAATGCTGGACAAGATCAGCCGCATTCTGCGCGTGAAGCTCGGTAAGTACTGCATCCAGTTTAAGAAAGGCGAACTCAAACCCCAAACCAGGATGAGCATCGTTAAAGATTTGGCCCGTATCGTGTTTGAGGGTGAGCGAGGCAGATTTCCTGAACTTGGTGAAGGCTCGCCAAGGTTCAATGAGTTTGAAGAGATTCTGTTCTGCGCAAACCTGCTGTTGCCAAAACAGATTTTGTTAGCGGAGATGGCAAAGCTTGACGCTCGAAAAAATGTTGTTTCGGAGCTCGCTAGTCTTTTCTGGGTACCGAAGTCTCTGGTCTGCTTCCAGCTGCAAGAGATCGTCAGGAGTGCCAAGCGT
>CAZOSN010000008.1:35726-55346 GCA_964582405.1 uncultured Oligoflexales bacterium
GATCAGGCTTCGCAGTCAAGTCAGCACATGAATAAAATCATGGCCGAGCCAAGCCTGGCCGGTTGACGATTGAAGTCTCACTGGTTCCGTAAGACCCTCGGAGAGTCTTTGCTGAGGGCTTTGTGGCGGTAGGCTGCTACCAGCCTAAATAGAAACCAATCAGGGCACCCGAAACCGCGCTCCATAGTATAAGCCGATCGAGGCGTTTACGTCCTCCTAAGACTACAGCATAGGCCTCACTCAGAATTGCTCGCTTAAGCGCGGCTTGAAAGCTGGGCTCTCGTGTGTAGTCGGTCAAAGCTTCTTTCATTTTTTTCTGGAACGACCCCTTCAACGGATCGAGTGCCTTTGGGCCGCCCAGCATGGCTAATATGCTGGCATAGGGCGAGTTGTCCACTGACTGCAGCAGCTTTTGATACAGCAGATCGTAATCGAGGAATTCGATAAGCTGGCTCACTTCGATCGGCCTGGCTGCGACTTTTCTCATAATGCGCTTGACCACAACGACTAAGACATAGGCTGCCAGAGCGCCCGTCAATGCCATGATTCCAACGTACCACAGCCTGCGGCTTGCGATGGGTAGACCACAGAGAATTAGGATCGCTGACGCAGCAAAGCTTACAATGCTAAATGGGCCGAATGGACGTACCAGGTCGGTATTCAAACGCAAATTAAATCGAATTCCGCGTGGTGGAAGCAAGGAGTCCTCAACGTGAGCATAGGAATCTGAAGGGAATATCAAGGTGTGGTTGGGCCTGCAAGCTCAAATAAAAATATTTAGTAAATATCAGGACTTAGATCTGTGTCGCGCCTTTTTTGCCGGAGTTTTGCTGCGCTCGACCAACTCGATGGTGATCTGGAGTTTGCGATTTTCGATGACCTGATTCAAGGGTTCTTTGAGCACCGCAGCGATTGCCACTCCAATTTCGCGGCAGAGCATTTGGATGATCTCGTCTTTGTTCTTGCCTCCCCAACTTGTGAGGGCCGAAAGAAGTTCCCTAACACCGGTTGCTTTGAGGGGATTGTCGGCGCTGCTATCAAGGTTTTTGAGGATCGCGTTCAACACTTTGTCTAAGATTTTTTCTCTCTCACCATTCTGTTTTACCACAGGTAGCCTCACAATAGTTCGAGTATCATTTTTGGATCTATGGTGGAAACGGGGAGGTTCTCCGGTTCAACGGCATCACGAATCGAGCGGGATAGTGCTTGGGCTGCTGCTAGAGCTTGCTCGTCGTCTGAAAAGTGATTTTGGATCGAACGAATTTTGCCAATAAATTCTTTTTCTGATCTGACTGGGTCTCCGGACAAGGCCCCAAAACGCCTTGCTTCATCGATCAGGAGATCCATTTTTAGGTCGCGGCGTTCGCGTTTGCGCCGTTCCTCTCTTTCGCGCAAGATAAAGCTCATCTTTACAACCTCTCTATCGTCTCCATGAGACTGGTACGATGTCGTGATACCATCGTGGTTATAACGTCGTACGAGAAAATTTTAAGGGCCTCGTTGGGAGTTTCATCCCGGACCTGGATGATCTCGGGCTTCATGGCTATACTGGTTTCGTTCCCGATTGTTTTGTATTTGATAAGTCCGGTATGGAAGCCGTCATACCTATCGTACTCAACGAAGTAGTGATCCCAAGTCATTCGCCAGTGATCAATCCTACCCCCTTCGCCGTACCAAATAAAAAGGTCGCTATTCATGTCACCGCGCAGCCATGCTTTGTTTGCGTGTGCCTCGATGAGGTAGTCGGAGTTAACTTCTCGAAGTGAATGGGCCAGCGCGACTGGCTTTACGAGCCTATTTAGAAACGCCGTGCCCTCGCGTGAGGTTTCCAGAATTTGAAACCCAATGACCCTGTCTTTTTTCCAGCTGACTCTCATCGCAAGGTCGTGGGTCTCTCCCATGTAGCGCATTCGACCCTCGTACCGGTCATCAACCTTAAAGCGCTGAAATGCCCGGTCTGACACATCCGAAGAAAACCCTTTCAGCGAAATTTCACGGATGACCAAGATATCCTGCTCGTTGAGCAAGGTAAGATGCTTTTGATCAACATTGTATCTTTCGTAGATCCGACGATTTCGGCGCTTGGATTCGCGGGTGATAACCTGCTTTTTTTGGTCTTTGCGTTTACCGTCGGCCAATTTTTTTTTGATAAAAATGCGAAACATTGGTGTTTAAACCCGATATAATTGTGTTTAAAAACAGATGCAACAGCCCCGCTATCTCTATTATAGCTTATTTACATAGCACCGAACACCGCCTCGGATATTTTTTAGCGCGCTAACGCGAATAACAGCCGATAAGCCCTCCTGGGAGGGGCCGTCATGCGCCTTGCCGCAGGCACTTTGGTACTTATCGTAGTCAATTTTATTGGCTCTCAGACGGCTTTTGCCAGAAAAACCAATGAGCCTGTCTATGTCGATCCATTTGATCTGGCTGCTGGTGGGGCCAATCTCACGCGCGCCACTCAGGAGGGGGTTATGTTCGCAAATCCTGCGCTCATGCCCTGGGGAAAAAAAGTTTACCGATACTCCGGGTTTATGCCCGCAGCTTGGTCGACATCAGGCTCCACAAAGTTGGCACAGACTGATTTTGGGTCGATGACTTCTGATGAGCTTGTCGATACCGTGTTTTCGAATCCTATTCATATGGGAGCCTCGACGGCGGCTTCGGTGATCCTTAGCACATGGGGTCTGGCCTTGGTGACGGTTGCGGATTTTGATATAGAGGGAAAAGCTACGGGCTCGGATACGGGAAATCCGAGTATTGATATCGATGCTGGAGTGTACGGTGTCGGTGCCATGAGTTTTGCCGAGGCCTTGTCCAAATGGTTTTCAATCGGGCTTACCACAAAATACATCATCAAGACGGAACCGTACTTGAATATACCGGTTACGGACAGGCAGGGTATTGAGGAACTTGCCGCAGATCCCACGGAATTTATTAAGTCGAACTCGCCGGGTAGCGGATCTGGGTTTGATCTGGGCACATTGTTTTTCGCACAAGGAAAATCGGTGGACTACAGATTAGCTTTTAAGGTTGATGATATCGGCGATACCAATTTCTCGGGAGAGCAAGAACCGTTCAAGCAGACGATGCATGTTGGCCAGGCGATAACATTTCATAGCGACAATCATGCCCTTCACTGCGCTGTGGACTACCGCGATATTGGTAATGCCTACGATGATAAACTTTTTAAGAAGGTTTTCGCAGGAGTCAAAGGAATCTTGGATCAGCATTTTGCCGTCGCTGTTGGACTCTATAATGGAATCCCGAGTTATGGTCTTCGGTTAGACTTGTGGGCTATTAAAATGGGGATTACCCGGTATAGCCGCGAGATGACAAATGTCATCGGTGAAAAGCGTCGCGATATCGTGATTACAAATTTTGCGATGGGGTGGTGATATGAAATATTTTCGACCTTTGCTTGTGATAGCCCTATTAGGGATGAGTGTTGTGGGGTGCAGTGGCAAAAATCTTGCCGAAAGTTCGACCACCAACACGACCGAAGAGCAGGCGCGACTCGCTCTTGCGGACAAGAAATGGGACGAAGCCATTGCCCTGTATGAAAAAGTAATTACCGAGAATCCGTCGGAATACGTCTACTACCCTAAACTTAGTACCGCCTATGCCGGGAGAGCTGGCATCGATCTTCTGGCAATTGTTAAGAGTCAGGTAGGGCAAGGGGGCAGCTCAGGGTCTGGAAACGTCTTTGATAGTATGGGGCAGTTTGTTCCTACTCATCCAACAGATGATGAAATGTCAGATATCACGTCGGCAATTGATAAAATCAAACTTATGCCCGAGGATCATAGGACCAAGGGCGGACCCTACGACTACAGCAGTGAGACCTCGTTTACCCTCAATATATACCTGAGCAGCTCGTCTGCCATGTTGGTCAACCGCTACTCCGAAACCGACGAGCAGACCGGAGAGCTTGATCAGGAAAAACTTGAAGAAATGACGGATGACGAGGTCGATCAGATGTTTAAAAACTTAGACGACATCGTGGCCAGTGGCGATGAGGATTTGGGGCCTGCGGTTCAGGAAACTTTAGATGCTATCAATGCCACAGAGGGTGCCACGCAAAAAGAAAAGCTGCTTAAGTATATTGCTGCGAATGGATAGTGACCCCTTGTAGGTGGTGCTCAAAGGCTCAATGGAGTAGGAACAATCTGTTTCCAAAATATGTTTCGCTCAATCGGCACGACATACCTTAAACTCCCAGGAGTGCTGAAAAAGAAACCGTGATAGTGAACCCGGCAAACGTTCCTTTCTCACGTTCTGTATAGCGCTTATCGCCATCGATAACATCATACCGTAGGTTGTAATTTGCAAGAAGCGGCACGACAAAGCCCAGGTTGAGATGGTAGCCTTCAATCCGTGTGTAGAGGTCATCGGGTCGATTGGTCTCAAGGCGAGCTTTGGGTTCTAGCCAAGTGAAAAAAATTGCAGGGACTATTCCCCAGTCTGTGACTCGCATCACATAGTTGTCTGTTCGTGCGCCCTGCTGCTTGCGTTCGCCGACTTCGCGCCCTGCGATATCGATGTAGGTGAGACCCACGGAAAAACCATAGTTGCCATTGTGCGTGCGCACGTCTGCCTGTTCGGCGCTGGAAGAAACAGTGATCGTGCAACCAGTGCCAGTATAGTCTAGTTTGGCATCTTTATGGCTTGGGGTCAGGTAGGGTCCCGAGATGACATCAAGGCTCGAAGTCACTATCCAGTTGTCGCTCATTTTCGAATAGCCAATCTGAACGGCGGTAGCGGCACCCAGCAGACTATTATTGCCGTCTCCAGATTTTAGCGCATGCTGCACTCCTTGAAGGCCTATAGTCCAGCTTGAGTCACGCTTTTCATCGGTCGTCAGGTATTGTTCTTTTGCGAAAGAATTGCTCGCAAGTCCTAAAAGAATCGCTCCGGGACCAATGATTTGGTTAAGACGCATCAGCCCCATCCAGTTGCCCTTTTTTCTTTACGAGCAGGCGAATTGCTAGGATCGATGCCTCGAACATGACCATCATAGGCACCGCCATGGCCACTTGGGAAATCGGATCAGGAGGGGTGAGTATCGCGGAAAGGATAAAGATCAAGACTATGATAATTCTACGATTTTTGGTTAACATGCCGACATCTATGATGCCGAAAATGGCAAGAAGGACGAGTATTAAGGGCGTTTGAAACACAAGCCCGAAGGCCAGGATCATGAGGAGAAGCACGTTGATATAATCTGAAATCGTGATCATGGCTGTCGCAGTCTCAAGCCCCATTCCGATCAAAAAATCGAGAGCGAACGGAAGCATGACATAAAAGCAGAAGAGTATGCCGGTGATAAACAGCGCAATTGAAGACAATGCGATGGGTAGGACAAAACGTCGCTCGCGCGGATAAAGCGCTGGCTCTACAAAACGCCAGAACTGATACATCCAGACGGGACCCCCGACAAGGATCGCAGTCAGGAAAGCAACCTGCATTTGCACCATGAACGGCTCAAATGGGCTCGTAAAATGAAGCGCATTTGAGCCCTTAGGCAGAGCTTCAACGAGGGGCTTTTTAAGAAAATCTATGATGGGTGTTGACTGGCTCATCGCCAAAACAAAGACAACAAGCAGCGTCCAGAGTGATTTGATCAACCGGCTTCTAAGCTCACCTAAATGATCCCCCAAAGCCATGGCTTTGTCGTTGGGTGGTGGCAGATTTTTCGTCGAACCCTCATCCATCGTTTAATGCGCCTCTAACCAGTTTTTGCCATGACCGATATCGACTTTGAGTGGGACATCGAGCGCGAGCGCTGTCTCCATGGCGTCTTTTGCCAAAGCTTCAAGAGCCCGAAGATCATCTTTGTGGCACTCAAATATTAACTCATCATGAACTTGCAGCAGCATGTTAGCACGCAAGCCGGTTTGATCCAGCTTTTTTTGGATCGAGATCATCGCGATCTTGATCAGATCGGCAGCGCTGCCCTGGATGGGTGTATTGACTGCAATGTTTTCCTGGCCTGCGGCGATCATTTTATTTGAGTTTAAGATGTCGAACAGCGGGCGTCTGCGACCCAAAATTGTCGTTACAAACCGTTGAGAACGCGCCTGAGCAACCGTTTGTTCGATGAATTGGCGAATTTGCGGATAGGAGGCGAAATAGCGTTCGATAAATTGCTTCGCTTCTTGGACCTTGATGCCTGTTTGCTGGGCAAGGCGGGTAGCACCCATGCCGTAAATCAGCCCAAAATTGATGGCCTTGGCCTGTGCTCTTTGATCGGCAGAAACCGAATCAGGTGGCGTATTAAACACCAGGGCTGCTGTTTCGCGGTGAATGTCCTGCGCGCTCTGAAAGGCTTTGGTCAGGGTTTGTTCGCCTGCAAGATGCGCAAGAATTCGTAGCTCGATCTGAGAATAATCAGCAGAAACAATGCAGTAATCGGCGTCTTCATGGGTAAATGCTCGCCGTATTTCGCGTCCATAGTCAGAGCGAATAGGGATATTTTGCAGATTAGGATGACTCGAACTCAGTCTGCCAGTGGCCGTAATCGTTTGTTGAAAGCTGGTGTGCAGTCTGTGTGACTTGGGATGAACCAGGTCTGGGAGCGCGTCGGTATACGTGTTCTTGAGTTTGGTTAGGGTGCGGTACTCCAGCAAGTCCTTCACAAGGGGGCTTGCGCTCAGCTTCTCAAGCATACTTACATCGGTGGAAAATCCAGATTTGGTCCGCTTGATCGTTTTTACTCCAAGCTTTTCGTGCAACTTGAGCTTGTCGTAAAGGATCGTGGCAAGCTGCTTGGGGGAATTGATGTTGAAAACTTCGCCAGCCTCGCTTTGAATTCTAGCATCAAGGTCACTGATTCTGATTGCGAGTTTGTTGGATACCTCTTTGAGGTGGTGCGAGTCGAGGTAAATGCCGCGCCGTTCCATACGGGCGAGAATTGGCATAAGTGGCATCTCAACATCCCGGTAAAGCGGCAGAAGCCCCAGTCGTTCGATTTCCGTCGATAGGCGTTCAAAAAGCTGCAAAGTCAAATCCGCATCTTCACAGGCATAATTTTTGAGATCGGTTGGGTCCGCGAGAAGCATGTTGATCGGTCCCTTACCACCAAACAAACTTTCGGTGGTAATCTTGCGGTAGTCGAGCCAGCGAAGACAAGCGGCATCAAGCCCATGACCGCCTTCATCGGGACGCAGGAGGTGGCTTTGGATCATCGAGTCTCCAAACGGGCCTTCGAGCTGGATTCCGACATTAAGCATCATTTGAAAATCAAATTTGAGGTTGTGACCAATTTTTTCGATGCGCGGGTTGGTGAGGGCCGGTTGTAACTGTGTGAGAACAGTTTGAACTGAAAGATCATCGAGTTGATCTTCGATCAAGGGGACATAGAATGCTGAGCCGGAGTTTATGGAAAAGGAAAGGCCAATAGGCTGATCGCTTAAGATATCAAGGCCGGTGGTTTCGGTGTCAAAAGCAAAGCGCTCGGAAACTTCAAGTTTTGAAATGAGATTGTCCAAAGTCGCTTTATTGTTGACAAGCTGGTAATCGACCGTCCGGCTGTCAAAAGATCTCACGGGGGTCGATGCAGGCGCCGATTCGATCGGAGCGTTGGCAGGATTGACTGCGACTTCTTGAGTGAGAATCAGGGTCTCTGCCGTCTCTTGCTGAATTTTTGTGCCCGTCAGGTGCTTGGAGTCTTCGTTCGATCCATGCTTTGCTTTAATCCGAGCAGAAAGCGTCGTGAATTCGAGTTCTTCGTAGAGCGCGGCTAGATCGGTCGAAGCTTCGGGCTCGACCTGATAGCGGAAGTCGTCAATTTGCCAAGGGAGAGCCACGTCGGTTTTTATTGTGACGAGCCTTTTTGACAAGAATGCTTGTTCTCGGCTTGCGATCAGTTTGTCGCGGAGTTTGGCATTGGCAATTTCGCCTAGGTTTTCATAAATGTTTTCTAAGGTACCGAAGGTTTGCACAAGGGTTGTTGCACCTTTTTCTCCAATCCCGTGAACGCCGGGTACATTATCGGATGCGTCACCCATGATAGCCAAAAGGTCAATGATATGGGGCGGGGAAAAACCGAAGGTCTGTTGGATATAAGCTACATCTCGGATCTGACTCTCGCCGCCTTTTTTAGGTGTCAGAAGCAAGGTATGCTCGTTGACGAGTTGCATGAAGTCCTTGTCGCCGGAGACGATGTATTTGAGCACGTCGGCAGGGGCTTGCGTTGCGATCGCGCCTATGAGATCGTCAGCCTCGAGGCCGGCTACCTTGATACATGGAATCTTGAACGCATCGATCAACCGAAAAAACGCCGGGAGTTGTTCGGCAAGATCCTCTGGCATTGGTTTTCTGTGGGCTTTGTATTGAGGAAATATGTCATGCCGAAAGGTTTTTTCACGACTGTCGCAGGCTACAGCCAAATAATCCGGGCGTTCGTCGTCGATCAGTTTGTGCAGGAACATCGCTGTGCCAAACACTGCGGATGTCGTCAGACCGTCTTGGGTTTTGAGCTGGCGTGCGGCAAAGGCATGATAGCTGCGGAAAGCGAGAGCCATCGCATCAATAATAAAAAAACGTTTAGGCATGGTAACGGTCCTTAATAGAAGAAGCTCCTTTTGTAACATGGATTGGTTAGGAACCTAAACTGCTTCTCGAAGAGGTTTAAAGTTTGAACCAAACAGATTGGGACCGCGCTCAGTATAATTGGCGTTGTCTAGTGATATTTTCTTAAGCTAACTAGTCCCTGGCGCTTTCGCGCCAGGGACTAACTAAATCATGCATTGTTGCAAATGTTCACGAACTAGCCTAACATCGGGGCGAATTTTCATGGAGGGGTTAACGCTATGAGCGAATTTGCGCATCTGAGCTTTGAGGGCAAGACTTATGAACTGCCGATCGTCAGAGGCACCGAGTCTGAAGTCGCGCTCGATATTCAAAAGCTTCGCAATCAATCAGGGCTTATTACCCTCGATCCGGGCTTTGGCAACACGGGAGCTTGTGAAAGCTCGATCACCTATATCGATGGCGAAAAAGGTATTCTGCAGTACCGGGGCTATCCTATCGAAGAGCTTGCATCGAAATCAACTTTCGTAGAGACGGCGTACCTCTTGATCTATGGGCATTTGCCTTCGCGTGAGGAGTTGGCTTATTTTTCGGAATCACTCACGGTGAATTCACTTTTGAACGAAGAAATGCGCCACTTTTTTGATGGCTACCCGTCTAGCGCCCACCCCATGGCGGTGCTATCGTCGATGATCTGTTCGATGTCGTCGTTCTATCCTCAGTGGTTGGATCCCATGGATGAAGAAGCTCGCAAGAGCGTTATTCCCCGAGTTCTTTCCAAAATTCGCACGATCGCGGCTTACACCTACAAGAAATCGATTGGTCAGCCGTTCATGTATCCCAAAAACTCGCTGAGCTATTGCGCGAATTTCCTGTACATGATGTTTGCGGTGCCATGCGAGCCATATGAAGTTGACGAGGATATGGTTAGCGCGCTTAACACACTGCTTATTTTGCATGCAGATCACGAACAAAACTGCTCGACGTCAACGGTGCGTCTAGTTGGGTCCTCGGATGCCAACCTTTTCGCCTCAATAGCAGCCGGCGTGTGCGCCCTGTGGGGACCAAAGCATGGGGGAGCCAACCAGGCTGTCGTCGAAATGCTGACCGAGATCCAGAAAAATGGTGGTGATGTTAAAGCTGCCGTTAGCGCAGCCAAGGACAAATCAAGTTCGTTCCGCCTAATGGGCTTTGGTCATCGAGTTTACCGCAACCGCGACCCGCGGGCGACTGTGCTTAAGGCCATGTGCGATAGGATTTTGACCAAAAAAGGCATCAAGGACCCCTTGCTTGATATTGCCAAAGAGCTTGAGGAGGTTGCGCTCAAGGACCCCTATTTCATCGACCGCAAACTCTACCCCAACGTGGATTTTTACTCAGGGGTAATCTATCGAGCGATGCAGATTCCAACCAATATGTTCACTGTGATGTTTGCGTTGGGTCGATTGCCTGGTTGGATCGCTCATTGGCATGAGATGGTGACCTCGGGTGACCAGCGTCTCGGTAGGCCGCGCCAGATTTACCAGGGAGAGGTCAAGCGCAGCTATGTGCCGCTTGAGCAGCGCAAACAGTGAGGACTGATGTCAACCGCCGGGCAGGGGGCTGACATCCGGTAAGCACAACTTACAGCGACCGGAGATTTGCTCTATACCAGAAGCTGGTCAGGGTGCGGTTTTGTGAGATCAGAAGTCGGGCCGCGTTTCTTAAGTTCGGCGACCAGATATTGCATGAGCATGTGACCGACGATGAGCTGGCAGTCTTCTGCTATCTGCATATCATCAATCGGAAAATAAATCGGAATGTCTGCAAGTCGAAGTGCCGCTCCCCCGGAGTAGCCAAGTATCGCAAATGAGGTGAGTCCCATTTCGCGGGATTTTTCGAGAGCCTTGACGATGTTGGGCGAATTCCCGCTGCCTGAAAAAACAAGGCAAATATCTCCAGGATTGGCTAGAACCTCAAGCTGCTGTGAATAGATTTGGTCGTATCCAATGTCGTTGGCAAAACAGGTCATCACAGCCTGGTTTGCCGAAAGAGCCTGGACCTTGAGACCACGCCCACCGTGAAGGGCTGTGCCGCACAGAAGGTCATTTGCGAAATGGATGGCGTTTGCCGCGCTACCCCCATTTCCGCAGATAAACACATTCCTACCGAGGAGAGCTGCTTCGGTGAGCGCGTCGGCGAGCTTCTGAACATCTGACCAGTCGCGATCATTCAGAATTGAGGTAAGTTTTTGGACGTACGTGGGGAATAGTGTCAAAAGGGACTCCAGATATAAGGCTGATATGCGCCGATTTTATGCCGAATGGGGCCGGTAAGGCAAATCCATTTTTCAACAAATGGCAAAGAACGACGTTAAATGAGATCGGTGCGCCCCTTGTCTCTGGTCTGCCAATCTTCGCGGGTTAACGCTCCTGCTAGCGGAGGCTTGACTTCTGTTATCACCGGGCTTGTCTCGCAGCCGACGGCGTTAATCTCAAGGTAGTTTTTGTAACCGCTCGGTAAATCCTTGTCTGCGTAGATTGCATCAACGGGGCAGAATTCAACGCATGCTTCGCAGTCAATGCATGTCTGCGGATTGATGTAGAGCATGTCTTCGCCTTCATGAAAGGCCGCAACGGGGCAAGACTCAACACAATCGG
The DNA here is from genome assembly GCA_964582405.1 of uncultured Oligoflexales bacterium. Classification (GTDB taxonomy): domain Bacteria; phylum Bdellovibrionota_B; class Oligoflexia; order Oligoflexales; family Oligoflexaceae; genus CAZOSN01. The sequence continues at coordinate 46,901 of CAZOSN010000008.1, forward strand.
TATACTTGCACTTAACGCAATGTTCGGTCACAACATAAGTCACTGGTTTACTCCTTCGTCCTCATTGATCGTCCATACTTTGCCGATGCGCAAGATATTATGAAGCGCGTTTGAGGTGTCTTGGTTTTGAATTGGGCTTGTTTTTTGACGTGTTACCTGCTCAAAGATCGGTCTTTGAACTCGTCGGAAAACCCCAAAAGCAACTGGGAAATCAGGGTGTCTGAGCTGCGCGAGCGCCACACCAAAGCCAAGGCCATGGCTCATCTCATTGTGCGACCTAACACCGCCATGGGCATCATCGTTGGCTGCAATTTTGATAAACTCAAGGTCGGCATTCATACCTAGTCCGACCTCGCGATTTTTTCCAAATAGCAACTTGCTGCCATGCTCCAATAAAATCGAGTGATCGGCCCGGTTTGCAGGCATGTTCACAGCATGATGGATGCCGTGGTTGTAGATTGGGCAATTGACGAGAACTTCGATGAAGCACGAACCTTGATGGTGGTGCGCCTGTTCGAAAATCTGCGTCATCAATTGGACATCGGTGTCCGGCACGCGTGCGACAAAGCTCGCGCCTGCCACCAGGGCCGTACTCACGGGGTTTAGTGCTTCTTCGATGGTACCCGTTGGGCTATAGCTGGTGACAAGGCCAGTTTCCGAAGTTGGGGAAGGTTGACCCTTCGTCAATCCATAGATACCATTGTTAAAAAGCACGACTTTTACAGCGATGTTGCGGCGAAATAGGTGATAAAGGTGATTGAGGCCGATAGAGAGTCCGTCGCCATCACCCGTGATAAGCCAAACCTCCAAATCGGGTTTCATGAGCTTGATGCCGGTTGCAATGGTCGGAGCCCGTCCGTGAACGGTATGAAAACCGTAGGTGCTTACATAGTAGGGCAGGCGTGAGCTGCACCCTATGCCCGATACAATGACGACCTCATCGCGGTTGAGTCCAAGCTGAGCGAATGCCTTTTGAAGAGCCTTTAATACAGCGTAGTCGCCGCAGCCAGGGCACCAACGAACATCATTGCCGCTGGCAAAAGTCTCAGGGGATGTTGCATCCTTAGCTGGCGTTGGATTCATGAGAACATTCTTTCCAATAATGCCGCCGCAAGGTCCTCGGAACCCCAGGGTTGGCCATTGATTTGTGTGACCGCCATTGAGTCAACCAAGTATTCAGCGCGTAGCATGAAATTTAACTGACCTGAATTGTTTTCGCAAACCATTATCCGCCGGAATCCTTTGAGCGTCGCAGCCAGTGAATCGGAAAAAGGATGGAGATTCCGCAGATGAATATGGGCCAGGGATTTGCCTCGCGTTTTGCATAAATGGATGGCTTCCCGGGTAGCGCCATAAGTGCTCCCCCAGCTCACCACGACATGGTCCGCATTGGGATCGCCTTCGATCGCTTCGGGGGGCAATTCTTTGGCAATGCGTCGAAGCTTTTCGGCGCGCAATGCGACCATCGCGGCATGGTCCTCAGGTGCATAGCTAATTTGTCCCGACGCGGCGTTTTTTTCCAGGCCGCCCAATACATGCGCATGACCCGGAGTTCCAGGTACAATCCATGGGCGTGCGAGCGTTTCGGGATTTCGGGCCGTTGGTAGTGAATTTTCCCTGGCCATGCGATCGACTGATGTTTTGTCAAAATTGGGAATGCGCCATGCCTCAGAACTATTCGCTAAAAAGCCATCGCTAAGGATTATGACGGGGATCATGAAGCGCGTCGCGATATGAGCAGCCTCGAGCACGATTTGGTAACAGTCTGATGGTGAGCGCGGTGCGAGCACCACAAGGGGTGATTCACCGTGGCGCCCCCAAACAGCTTGCCAAAGATCCGACTGCTCGGTCTTGGTGGGCATTCCGGTGGATGGCCCACAACGTTGGATATCTATCACGATAAGAGGAAGTTCGGTCATGACGGCTAGGTTTATGATTTCGGATTTCAGTGAAAATCCCGGGCCAGATGTCGCTGTTACCCCGACTCCCCCCGCATAGGACGCACCAACGGCGATCCCTGCTGCCGCGATTTCGTCTTCAGCTTGGACGGCAACCAGCGGCATTCCTTTCATCTGCATGAGTTCATGCATGACTGATGAGGCTGGGGTGATAGGATATCCGGCAAAGCAAACCTCCCGCCCGATCGCTTGAGGGATCGAGGCGATGCCAAATGCCAGGGCCGTGTTGCCATTGATAAACCTGTATTCACCTTTGGGTTTTGCCTCGTCTTCTGATGAGGGGGCCAGATTGAAAGGCATGAATTCGTTGATCTCGGCAAAATTATAGCCTGCGGCTAGGGCTTTTTTATTTGCATCCGCCAGGACTGGTTTTTCTTTAAATTGCTGATCCAGCCATAAATTAGTGGCTTCCAGCGGCTGATCGCAGAGCTGATAAATCATGCCGAGTGCCACGAAATTCTTGCACTTAACCAGATCTTTTTGGTTGAGTCGGAAATCTGCCAGAGCCTGCTTGGTAAGCGAATGAAGCGGAATTTTGATGACCTTGTAGTTCTCAAGGCTATGATCTTCGAGTGGATTGGCTTGATAAGCGGCTTTTTTAAGATTTAGCGCGTCGAACGCATCCGTGTTGACGATAATCAGACCTTGGTTTTTTACCCGCATGTGGTTGACCCGCAATGCGGCCGGATTGAAAGCGACTAGAACGTCAAGATCCTTACCGGGGGTAAATACTTTCGAGCGGCTGACTCGCGCCTGAAATTCCGACACACCGTAGAGTGTTCCCGCTGGCGCACGGATCTCGGCCGGAAAAAGCGGAAGCGTGATAACCTCGTAGCCATCAAGGGCGGCGGACTCGGAAAATCGAGTTCCGGTAAGCTGAATCCCGTCGCCGGAATCCCCGGCAAATTTGATTGTTAATTCCTGCATAGCCGAATTCTCTTTTTGGTTTATTCAACGCAGCCTCACGATTGAATCACAACATCAAGGTCGGGATGAAATTCGCTCCGCAAGGCGCCTTTGATTGCCTCTAGCGTACCAGCTTCCGAGCTGGGGCATGATCCGCATGCACCCTGATACCGGATCGTGAGGACAAGGTTGTTGATCCCGGCAACCTCGACATCGCCCCCGTCTGATCGTAAGGACGGTCGGATATCGCGATCCAAGATCTCTTCAATAAACTGCAGCTCCGGTGCAAGGTTTTTCCGTCTCATCTGCTCCGCCGTGGAGAATTTCGGATTGTGAGTTGGGAGTAGCTGGGAGATGATTTGCTGGGCTTGTGTTGCCAACCCCGGCCAATCGCTTTCGCCATTTTGGGTAATGGTGATCACATTGTCAAAAAAATGCACCTGGGAAACATGCCTCAACCCGAGCAGCGCTCGTGCTAATTCGATATGGGCGCACTCCTCGGGTGCATTAAAGGTTGCTTTCCCTTCATCTTTGACGAATTTACCCACGATAAATTTTTTGGCATTAGGGTTTGGGGTGCCGGAAATGCGAACCTCGTGCTGATCCATCAGGCGTACTTCTCGATAATGTAAAAATAGAATAGCGCTGCGATCACGAGGGCAATGATTCCGTGAATCAGATACCGGATCATTCGGTCCAGCAGTTTAATTTCTTCGAGTGTAAACACTATAGATAGCCACGTTCAGATTCAAATATTTTTTGATTCGAGACTATGCTCGATTTTTTCTTAAACAGCTTGGGGGCATTGCGCATAGTCATGAGTATTCCCGATTTATGGGCCATGAGAACTGTATTCTTGAAGAATCTAAAGCCGGCTATGGGTCTAATCCGGTAGAAGAGCAGTTCCTGAACCATGTTGAACGAGCCGATGATCCTAAAAAGAATATTGTCGGGCCAGGCGACAACTTTTTTGAAAAACGGAATCCATCGGGGCGAAAAATGGACAAACACCCAGAAAAGTGCGGCAAGGTTGCGGAATTCTTTGCCATAAGGAGTCTTCAGGTTGATTTCCATCGCTTCGGCCACGTGTTTGTCGATATCAAAATTGGGATCTACGAAGCCATTTTTGATTGAATAATCAACAAGCGGCAAACCGGGGAAAAGAAGGAAAGTCGAGGCTCTGGTGTAGGTCGACTTAAGTTCCATATTGAGTTGAACGGTTTCAAAGGCTTGATCCAGAGTTTCGCCTGGAAGTCCAATCATATTCGTGGTAAGTACTTTGATCCCGCGTTCGCGCAAAAGATGGGCGCCTTGCACAATGTGCTCATTCGATGATTTCTTTTTGATGACGATCTCGCGGAGATGCTCATTTCCTGACTCCAAACCGACAGCAGCCCCATAGCAACCGGCCTTAAAGAGCAGGTCCGCTGCATGCTCGTTGACTGAATCATAGCGAATATTGCAATTAAACGGCAATCCAATCTCTTTGGGATAGAGTTCGGCGAATTCCTCTAGCCACTCATATGAGTTGCGAATAAAGAATAAGTCGTCCGAAAAGTGCACATGTTTGAGGGGATGACGCTCTTTGATGTATTTAATCTCAGCGATGGCGCGCTCGACCGTTTTGCGGCGCACATAGTTGCCTTTGCCTTTGTACATCTTGCGGATCACGGGCTCATGGCAAAAGGTGCAGGGATAAGGGCAGCCCATGCTGGAAATAAACCGCTTCATGGGAACCTGCCTCAGGAAGTCGTACTTATAGTAAAGTTCGCGATCTGGCATCGGCAGTTCATTGAGGTTGGAGACATTGCGCATATCATTGCGTCTTATCTCCCCTGATGGCAGTTTGACGTGAAGATTCGCGATGTCGGAATAATCTCTGCCAGCCTCCATCCGATCGGCAAGTTCCAGCATGGCTTCCTCGCCCTCGCCCCGGCATATGATATCAATTCCCGGCTTAAGAATAACTTCAGGTGAGTAGGTTGCATGAGGTCCTCCCATGATGATCGGAACCTTCAGATGCTTTTTGATCTGCTCAGCCATTGTCTCCAGCGATTGATGGACGCCAGTCAGAGCTGATAATGCGATGAGATCTGGGTCTATTTTCTTGATGGCACTGATAAGGTCAGGTGTGTGGGATACGAGCAAGAGATCGGTCTCATGAGAATTCGCCTTAAGGATTCCAGAAAGATTGGCGACTCCGATCGATTCTTGAATTCCATTGTTTTGAATGAACAAAACACGCATATTTTGGTTTCTTTCGAGAAAATTGATCTTAAGCGGCCGATACAAGCGAATTTAGCTGAGTCTACACAAAATGGTAGTCAAATAAAATCTCTTTTTTCCCTTGGAAGCATATGTTAGGCGTCGGACATATGGCACTAAGGGTCACTTTTTTGATGCGAAATTTTTATTTTGCCGTAAGGTTGAAATCTAGTACCCCTTCAAACATAGATGGGATTTCAAGATGAATCTTCGTGCGGAATTCCCTGCATCGCCATTCCTGAAGTTTAGATTCCTACTTCCAACCGTGGTAATAGCGGCATGGCTGGTGTTTGAGTCTTTCCTTCCTGGGCTTCTTTTAGGTGTTGCATCCATCGTGACCCTGTTTCGCTTAAGTCCCCAGCGCGACAAGCTTAGCTTGAAGCATCTTTTGGGGCTTTTGAATTGGGCAGTTTTTCTTGCGTTTGTGACGGTCTTCCTGCGTGTGGTCTTTGGCTATGTCGATCTCTCTCCTTTTGCTCCCGGGGCGCTTGCGTCAATACCTCGCTGGGAGTTTTTTTTCAGCCTGATAACTCCTTATGACAAGCGAGAGATCTATCTGATCTTGGTTGAGTTACTCGTCATGATGGCGCTTCTAACCGTAATATTGGCGGTGAATGCGCAGCTCTTGCCTCAGAAGCGACGAAGCGCTATCGATTGGGGGCTGCCGGTTATTTTAGCGGTAGGTCTGCTTTGCACATTTGCATTGCCGCCATTTGAACACAATAAGGTGCACTGGGCGACATGGATTGGACCAGCTCTTGGGGTCGTTCAGGGCAAATGGCCGCTATTTCACACTCAGCTGATGTATGGCCTCCTAAATATGGCGAGTTTGGGGGTTTTTCTCAAACTGTTTGATTTCAGCAGCATGACTTTATCGGCATGGGTCATGACTTTGAACTATGGCACCGTGATTTTTGCGTATTACCTGATGCAGAAGCTCACGCGATCGCGCTGGATCAGCGTCATAGCTATCCTTATTCTTTTGACGAACTTTTTTGATCTTAGAACGGCGTTGGTCGTACCCAATCACGGATTGCATCGCTGGGTTTTGCCAAGTCTGCTGTCTTTGGCGCTGTTTTTTGATTCCATCCGCGCCCCGCACGAAACCTGGAAGTCCATGGCACGCGGGGCGGTCGTTGGTCTTGCGACGCTTTGGGAGCCCGGCCTTGGTTTTATGATCGGTTTGGCTTTTGTTGGCATCCATGTGTACGTCGCGGTGGTTGGCAAGCAGAAAAAATTTCTGATCGCACCGGCAAGCGCCTTGATAACGATTGGGTTGGTCTGCCTATTGATCATTATTTTTGGTCAGGGTGGTTGGCATGCTGCGCTTAATGGAATTTTGCATGGCTCGCGGGTTCATCAATCTTTTGCTTCAGGCTATGCCGCCCGCGAGCAGGATTTTGTTTTTGCGGATGTGGTATTGTTTGGTTTCATCGTGTTGACGCTGCTTTTGACCGTATTCAGGATTTTAAATGGACGTTATCGGCTGCCACCTGCCCACCTTTTCTTGATTTTTACCTGCATTGTGGCAGTTCCCGCTGTTGCTTACTGTCTGATCACGTCGGCTGTGGAGGTCAGAGAGCATTATGCCTGGATCATCATGCCAGCTCTGACTTTGGTCTTTTCACGATCCTTTCGGTTGAGTCCCCGATTGCCGGCGCGATTTGCCACGGTAGGCTGCACCGCATTGCTGGTATTGCCATGGTTAATTGGGGTGGCGAATCATGCAACGACCGGATTCAGCAAGACTTTTCTTGGCGCTCGCGAGGGTGAGCGGCGGAAGTTTTACCAGAATTGTGCTACGGCAACGATGCGAGACAATTCCTGCAGGCCTGAAGCGAAGCCATCACTGCACAAAGATGTTCTCGCGATGATCGCGCCATTTCCTCCTGATGAGACCATACATGTCCAGGGAAGCGATATGACCCTTCTCATAGAAGGCTGCCGGCATGGAATCCCAATTTTATCCTGGCGGGATTCTTGGATATTTGCGATCGGCCACTGCAATGTGCCAGCCCCCTATGCGAGCTGGATATTGGCGCGCACGGAAGACGCGAGGCAGAACGAGTTTGATCGGATTGCAAATAGCGAAACTATGGTATTGGTCGATAGCATCGAGATACCAGAAAACTACCTTAATGCCCTTGCCCCATCCGATATTGAAGCTCTCAAAACTCGTGGATTCGAGGTCAAAGAAAAATGTTCCAATGCAACGATTCTAGTCAAAAAAGACCAGCCGTATGATCGAAGCATCTGTTCTGATAACAAGGTTCTCGCTAGCTTTGCCGTTAGGAAAAATAGAAGTCAATAATCTGCCTTTGGAATTGCTATGTATACTGACAGCATATCACCGTCAATGAAGTCGAAAAGCTCTGGCGCATCTCTTGTGGTTTATCTTAGCTACCTCATCTCCAGCGCGGTTCTAACTTTTTTGTACCTTTCCTATGCCTTCTCGCTGGTTTTTGCCGATGTCGAAAAATTCAAGGTGCTGTTTTATCTTTCCTATTTTTCACTCTGTCCATTAGTGGCTGCGGTAGCGTGGCAGCTCAAGGCCTATCAATTCAAGGGGAAAGAATACATCAGATCGAGACTTTGGATATTCCTAGCAATCAACCTAGGTATAACCAACTTTGTCTGTTATTCGCTTCCTACCGACGGAAAATTGACGGAATGGCCGCTTTGGCCTTTCGTGGCACTTCATCTTGGTTTGTCTGCGATCGGATTGGTTTGGCTTCGATTTTGGCCCCAACAGAAGGGGCGATTAGCGAACCTTTCGATTCTAAAAAAAGTCTGCGTGGCTCTTGCCGGAATCAGTCTGTTTTCGATTCCTTATCTGCTCAGTTTGTTTTTTATGAGAATCTATCGGGGTTCGATGCACAAAATTTATAACGAAGATGCGCTTGTTCAACGCGGCTTTTTTTGGGGAATGGTGCTTGGCTGCGTTTTAATCGTCATGTCGTTCTTTTCGAAAAAGAAGCTTGCTCGATGGCAAAGAATTTCCCTTTCTTACCTGGGCTTCGGATTCGTCTCCATCGGGATACTAGCTTTGCTAAATCCGGGCCTTGCTGGTATCAACTACTCTCACTACGATCCCTACTTGGCTCCCGCGATCCAATCCATTTTTGGGTGGCGACCGTTTGTTGATGTTACTTCCATATACGGTTTAGGGCCCATGGCCATATTGATCGGATCTTTGAATACCCTATTTCCTATTAGCTATCAGAGTATGGCTTTTGTGGTGAGTGCAACCAATTTAATGATTTACTTTCTTGTTTATTATATTCTCTCCAAAACCCTAAAATCGCGCGTCATGATCG
>CAZOSN010000009.1:0-53550 GCA_964582405.1 uncultured Oligoflexales bacterium
AACTTGAGCAATTGGCGGTTGGATAATGGTCAGGATTGGTCTACATTGGTTGCGAAAAACCGTGGGAATAGCAGCGCTATTCCCACGGTTTTTCGCAACCAATGTAGACCGAGAATGGCCGTTAGACAGCCGTCAATTGCTCAAGTTATTTATGGAAAGACCCTAAGGGGATTTTCACAAGGGTGAACGAATCCCGTTGCAAAGAATACATCGGTACGCCGAAGGAATGCTCAGATGCATCAGACTTTCGTGGTCCCCTCGCCAACTGTCGCCAAGGCTATTAAGGAGCAAGTCCCCATTGTGGCCTTAGAATCCACGATAATTTCACACGGCATGCCCTACCCCCAAAATCTCAACACCGCTCTAGCACTCGAAGAGGTGATCCTCGCCCGAGGGGCCGTCCCGGCCACGATTGCGATCATGGGTGGCCAGATTAAGGTTGGACTTCAAGCTTCCGAAATCGAGCAATTAGCCAAAAGCCGCGACGTGCAGAAAGTATCCCGGCGAGACTTTGCCCGTGTTCTTGCCGAAAAAAAACTGGGTGCAACCACGGTAGCCGGAACAATGATTGCGTGCCAGCTTGCAGGAATCAAAGTTTTTGCGACAGGCGGGATCGGAGGAATCCACCGCGGAGTGGCAGATAGTTGGGATATTTCCAACGACCTAACCGAGCTGGGGGCAACAGATGTGGCCGTTGTCTCCGCTGGTATTAAATCGATTCTAGACATCCCAAAGACACTTGAGGCACTCGAAACCCTCGGTGTTCCGGTTTTAACTTGGCGAACTGATGAATTTCCGGCCTTCTACCACGGCAAAAGCGGCTATAAACTCGGAATGAGGGTCGATAGCGCGGCAGAGGTCGCAGCTGAAATGCGGATCAAATGGCAGTTGAATCTTAGGGGAGGGATGCTTATTGCGGTTCCGATCCCGGAGCAATATGCGCTCGATGCAGCCGAGACCGAATCTTTAATTGCAAAGGCATTGCACGAGGCTTCATCGCGCGGCATCACTGGCAAGAGCGTCACCCCGTTTTTGCTTGCGACTATCGCCGAAGCGTCCGGGGGTGACTCGCTTGAAGCCAACATCGCTCTGGTCAAAAACAATGCGGCGGTTGCAGCCGAGATCGCAGTGGCGTTCTCCAAGCGCTAGAATTCCATCTCTATTTTGGTGCTAAAAAGCCGTTTTTCAGAGGATTTGGTGAGTCCCCAACCAGCGCCAATACCGAGCGCTAAGAGTCTTGAGAAGCGATAGTCGATGGTAGGTTGGATTACGGCAACCCTTTCGTCAGCACCACGCAGCTCATCATAAAAGCTGATTTTAGGCATGATTTTTGGATCGAATCGGTAAGCAGTAGCCAGGCTATAAGCTCCAACTGTCTCAAGCTCGTGCTCGGTCTTGAAATTTCCGTCTCCTAGATCCTCTTTTTCTTTCTCGCTTTCAATCTCGATTATAGGATTGGCGATTAGCGTGAATCGACCGAGATCCTTCTCGAGAATAAGTTTAGCCTCTAGTTCCCATTCTTCTTTGTCATTATTGCGAGGAAGAGAAAATTCAAAATAGGCTCCAAGGTCAATAGGCTTTTCACCCTTTTCAAAGAAGCTCATGTGATTGCGTAATCGGAACGATTTCGTTTCCCAAGGTTCGTCATCGGTACGAGCCGCATCGACATAAAGCGCTAGATTCATGCTATCGGTCACACCAACATTAAATTCGGTGGTATTTCTAAGAATATTAGACTGGGAATCGACGCCATTGCTAAATAGCGTGACGTTTTCAACTTCGACAACTCCAGCTGCTTCCGTCTGAGATCCATAGACTTCCAGCTCGTGATAATTCAAAGCATGGGCATTCATGGCATGCATCGCCATGAGTGTTACGATTCCATTCGTCCAGTTGTTCATTTTCATGTTGCGGCTCCTGCGCGGTTTGAATTTGTTGTAAATTGAGGCCTGTAAAAAGTTAGGCTCACAATGATCCAATAAGTTCCATAGGTCAAAACCATCATAAGCGATGGCGTCGGGCGATAACCGACCAGTAATTTCATGGCCTGACCAAGCCAAGACGAGGGTGGTAGAATGCTGCTTGTGTTCCAAATCACAGGGACAAGTGTCGGCAAGACATCAAGCTCAGTGAGTCTTGCCACGGCATCCATAATCATTGAACCGGCCGTGAAAAAAAGGAAAAGTGACGTGATCGCAAAAAACTTTGGCACACTTAGCTTGGCAATACCCCTGGAAAGACCGACAAAAAACGACCAGGCGAAGATAGCACCAAGAACTATTGCCGAGATAATCTCCAGCGCCGATACCTGCCCTGACAAACTAAGGCTATAAATATAAGTCGCAGCTTCAGAACCTTCTCGGGCAATGCCAAGCGCTGATACCACTGCGATCCCAGCAAGACCTGACCGCTGCAATGAAGTCGCTAAATCGGCATTAAGAGCCCCTCGCATTTTTGCGCCCATCCGCTTCATCCACCAAACCATCTGGGTCATAAGAAGCGCGGACGTAAGAAACAACCCAGCCTCAAAGTACAATACCCCTTGTCCATCAAGCCACGAGTTAAGCGTATAAAGAACATAGGCAAGCAAAACGCTGCAAAGGATACCTGCCAATATCCCAATTGTTAAATACCTGCGACCTTCGGGTAATTTGTTTTTCTGCAAAAACGCGTTAATGATGCTGATAATAAGCACCGCCTCAAAGAATTCTCTAGACACAACAAGTAAAATGGCCAGCATGGTAAATCCACTATTGTAGGGTTAATTTGCCCTTAGCAGTCTCAGGATGGAACTCGCCAAAAAACGGGTAAGTACCCGCTGGCAGAGGTCCGATAAATACCGAAACCGACTGGCCCGGGCTTACAACTTTTTCGCGGTTAAGCTCATGGCTCTCAAACTCCTCGGCACTTTTGCCATCGTTTTTGATAGTAAGTTTGATTTTCTTGTTGGCTGGACCAGTCAGTTCGGAAGGAGTAAAAGTCCCGTCCTTAATCGTGAGTTCAAGAGTTGTGAGTTCCTCTGCATTGCTGACCGAAGCCAGCAAACCTAGCATCAAAAGAAACGACTTAATCATAAACTGAGCCTCAATGATTGATGTGTTAGCGAAGATTGGCAGAACCAAATGACCTGTTTCCAATCTCGCAAATTTCCCGTAGCTCTTCGGATAGCATAATTGATAATGAATCGCAACTTCAAACTCAAAATATGGTAAATGGCTTGCCTGTTGCGCATCTTGTTGTAAAAAAAGCTCTTTTTGTTTGGTCAGCCCTGACAGCCCACTAGTTCTTCAATGCCGGATAGAATAAGTTGGGAAACCAGTTCGGTTTTTTCCCAGAGCACAGAATGGCTACAGCCCTCGAGGATATGGAGTCTCCCCTGTGGGAGCAGCTCCTTTAGCCTCCGTCCCGAACTCAGAACATCCGAATTTTCGCCGTAGATGGCCTGCCAAGGAGTGGTCATTTTGCGCCAATATCCCGGATCATTGCCGACGGTAGATAGCTCGAGATCCTTCAATAGGCTCGTTCTATAGATGAGAGCCTCGGCATGCTGCGCAAGGCGATTAGATTTGCGCGCACTGTTTCTACCTAGCCATTGGCGGAAATTTTCCTCGATCTTAGCATCCCTTGCATCTCCCTTAAGTCCCAAAGAGTTCAGCATGCCGCGCTGCCAAGCGTCATCGTTGAGTTCGGCATCAATGAGCACCAGCCCCTTGACGCGATCAGGATACTGCTGCGCGAAATTCAGCGCCATCATTCCGCCAAAACTATTTCCCACCAATATCACTGGCTCGTCGATCGCAAGCGTATTCAATAAGGATGTAAGGTCGCAGAGATGATCTTTGATCCGATAGCCGGTCGAGGGTTGTTCACTAAAACCATGCCCGCGCAGATCATAAAGCAGAACGCGAGCAGTTTTGCGCGCGCTTCCTGCTACGGTAAAAAACCAGCTGGACAGATTGTCCATGACCAAGCCGTGAAGAAAAACGATAGTCGGCAACACCCTCGGCCCATCGAGCAGCTGATAATGAAGTTTGATCCCATTTACCTCGGCAAAGCTCATACAGCACCGTAGAAGCGAGGAAGGACCGAAACGCGGAACCATGAAAGACGAACTAAGTTATTTTTCGCAAACTTGATTTGTTTCACTACACCACCAAAAAAGATCAATGGCATCGGCCTATAAACTCCACAACGTCACCAACTTTGAGCTTAATGATCTCGTCTAATTCCTTGTGGGAAAGCCAACCAGCAAAATCGAGCTTGTCACCAAATCGTTCCTGGAGTTTTTCCGACAACAGCACGAACTCAATGCTTTCGAGCTCGAGATCATGGCTAAACGAAGTATCAAACCCGATATCGTTGTCATTAAGGTCAACATCTTGACCGATAATGCTTGCGATCAAGCCTTTGACGTCCTCTAAGAGCTGGGCTTTGTCTTGAATCATGAGGGTAATCCTTCCATTAGACTAACGATGTGATTGCCTATTTTTTGTGACTTGATCCATGCATGTCTGATGCGTATTTTCTGATCCTCGATCGCCTCGATAGAATACTGCCCTAAATTGCCCTGCAAACCGCGGCCCGATGCCTTCGCATAGGCCTCCTTTGCCCCCCAAAATCGCGTGATCCATTCGGACCGATGAGGATCCGGGAGGAGCGAGGATTCTTCCTTCGAAAAGACCAGAGTTTCAAACCTCGAAGATCGCGCCTCGATCGCTTCGATATCAATCCCGACCCTCGGATGCTCGCTGATCAGACAGACACCGATTGCGTGCTTGTGTGAAATTGAGATGTAGAGCGCCTCATGACCAGGATGTTCGCGAATAAAGGGTCTACCTTCGGCATCGTTATCGAGCCATATTTCTGCGGGAAAAATCGATCCTCCATAACCACGCCGCCATAGGTGCCTCCTGATCGCATCCTTGGCGGCGATGCGGCCAAGAAGCCAACCTTCGCGTTTTCGACCGAGGTTCTCATACACCGTTCGTTCCGGATGCCTCAGATAGCGGTGGGCCAGGTCATCAGCTTGAGCCGTTGTCAGAGCCTCGGGAGCGTACCAAGTGAATCCACCGTCGCGAATTTCCGCAAGGCAAACCCGTCCAGGATTCAATAAAAATTGCCAGTGGTCCATGGGGCATTCAAAACGCCATTTTTCCCAGCCCTCGATCCGAGCTATGAGATGGTGCCCAGAATAAAGCTCCATATGAAACATAATATCCCGGAGTCTCACACGCTGGACCCGAACCATGCATCTAACAAGCCCGGACTCGGGTAGAGAGTCAAAAAAAATGATTTTTTTTATGCGGATCGGCATCGCGTAGCGATCTGTCGCTAGTTCCTGCATGATCCAAAGGCCTGCTAGCTGCCCTGCATTGTCTAGAAGAGCGCCAGGAACCTTAGACGCCTCGATCATCCCCTCGATACCTGCCGAGCTTAGTGGACCGATTCTCTTGATCCCTTGGTATGCCGGCCCATGAAAAAGCCAGCCATCCGAATAAACACGTTCAGCCAGGATTAAATTGGGCTTTGGATTCTGCAGCGGTGGAAGCGTTTGCTCATAGCTCTTGCGATAGGAATCCGCGAGGATAACGGTCGCTGCAAAATAGCCCTCAAATTCAACCCTCAGCCGATCGCGGCCATCGTAGGCGACAGAGATAGAGATTTCCTTAGGCTCTTCCGCGCTGAGCCATTTCGAGGCCTCGATGTCCTCAATACCGATCACAAGCCGCCTGGGAAAAATCTCGCTCGCGATGGCGGCGGCCCACGCTACAGAACCTGTCATGGGCATGATGGGCAAGCGATCCCTAAGATCGGGCCAACCTTTCTTTTGCTTGTACAAGCAGTGGTCCGCAAGATCCGGGCGCTCTGCAATCGAAAGGGTCCGAAAAAATTTTTGACGAAACGGCCGTGAATAATGATAGGCAGAGGCTATGGCCTGCGTTGCCGCTCTGATATCCGCAAAGCAACCTTCGACTTCCGCCATGAGTTGTGCTCCTGCCTCTAAGTCTTCTTGCAATAATAATTGCGGCTCATCGGCCTTCCCAGGCCATGGCGACTGAAATTTCTCAGGGGAAAGGCGAAACCGATCCCAAAGATGCTCGTCAAGCAGGGTCAACTCAAAATCAGCGCCTTCGGTGAAGAGTGCGAGCGCCAGATGCAGCAATTGGTCGGTGGGCATTTTTCCAGATTGCGCCGTCGTAAGCGCTAGATGAGGTCTTCCGCGCAATGTATCGCTGACAAACCCCGGAAGACTTCCGGCACCGACCTGAACAAACACCCGCACTCCATCGTGATAGAGACGTTCGGTCAGTTCACGAAACCTAACCGGCTTTATGAGGTGTTCTATCAAGAGTTCGCGGAGTGCCTCGCTATCTCCGGCAGGGTAAGGGGTAAGAGTGGTGGCTGACCACAGAGGAAGCGTGGGTTCGGAAAACTCCATGACCGCGAAGTTCTGCTTGAGAGGTCCAAGGTAATCACGAAACAAGCTTGTGTGAAACCCGGACTGGAAATCTAGTTTGCGGCTGATGATGCGAGCTTCGCGCAGTCTGATGAGTGCTTCGTCAATTGAGGGAGTCTTGCCGCAGATTATCGTCTGGTGCGGGCAATTGTCATGCGAGACTTCGATGTCCTGAAGACCATCAATCGCCTCCAAGGCCTTTTCTAACGAACACCCGCAAGCTGCAAATTCAACTCCTGGAATTGGCATCATCCCAGGACCAAGGGTTGTGATCACCTGCCCCACGGTTTTACCCGGGGTAAGTCCGCTGTGGACCACGCCGCTCCATTCGCCCAGGCTATGGCCAAACATGACATCAGGAGTTAGGCGCCATTTTCTTAAGATGCGGGTGTAGAGCTCGGATATCTGAAAAACCAAAAGGCCACGTTCTTCGAGACTCCCCCCGGCTGGTTTGGGGACATGTGGCAATTGATAGCGCGTCGCTACCTCGGTCGTATCGGGCAGGTTCAGCGAATCGATCCCAGGATACATGAATGCTAATTTTCCCCGGCTGAGCAAACCCTCATGCTGATAAAAAATTCCGTGAACGCCAGCCGATCTCGCTCCTCGCCTAATCATTGACCGCGCCTTATCTAAGCGCTCTGGCGAAGGATTTATGAGGCCGAGTCTGTACGCCCCTGATCCACCCGCGTCACCAGATTCAATGGCATCGAGCAACTCTTGCGCTGTGGCCCTCGCAATATAGAGTACTGCCGTCATGGAATGCCCCTAATGGAACGCATCGGGCGAACCATTCATAACCACAACCTGAGAGGACGCAAACTCATTCAGTCGTAGGACATCGAGAAAACACTGCGCCCCGTCCTCTTCTGGGATTAACCCCACGCCCTGCCTCTGGTATGCGCGGGCCAGTTCCTCGGAAACCATGCCCCTATCAGCCCAAGGACCAAAATTAAATGACACAGTCCGCCCTTGAATAGACTGTCCCAAAGAATAGGCCACGCTGTTCAAAGCATCGTTGGCCGCCGCATAGTCTGTCTGCCCCCGGTTTCCGAAGCAGCCAGAAACGCTGGCAAAAAATGCTACGAATTTGACTTCTGGCTTTAGTTTTGCCTCAAGCACTTCGGCAGGGTGCACCTTGGTTTCAAAAACACGAGCGAATGATTCGGGAGTTTTATCGACGATCAAAGAATCGCTAAGCACACCTGCAGCATGGATAACGCCATCGATGTTACCTTCGGAATAGAGCTCGTCGATGAGTGCGCCTAGCCTGGATTTGTCGCGCAGATCAAGGCAATGATACTGCGGGTTGCTGCCAAGATCGGCAAGCCTCGCAAGAGTTGCGCGAATCTCGCGGCTCTCCAGGATTTTACGACAGGCCCGATCGATTTCTGCCGGTGTGTTCAGAACTTTCGATTTAATAAAATGTTCGCGCAATTCCTGCATCGTGAGACAGTGACGGGTAGCTTCGTCCTCTTCTTTGGGTAGGGGGGTGCGACCAGTTAGGACGAATTGGCAACCGTATTCGGCAGCGATCTTCAGAGCGATGGTGGATGCAATGCCGCGAGCACCACCGAGCATGAGAATGCGACTTGTCCGATCTAGCCCCAGATTTCCGCGAGGCAAATCTGCCAGCAGAGGGACGGTTACAAGTTTGTGGCGCAATCCCTGAAAAAATCCCACCTCGACAAGAGGATCGGTTGAACGAAGCTCATCCAACACAAAACCTGCGAGATCGTCTATCTCTGCAGATGGATCTAGATCAATCAATTTGATCCTCTTATCGGGATGCTCTTTGGCAAGGCTTTTAAAGAGTCCAGAAATACCACGATTAAGGTGGCTGTCGCCACGCGAGCCATGCCCAAACCGTCCACCCCGACCAGTGATCCCTATCAAGCTTTTGCATCCCTGCGCTGCAATTTTCTTGACCGTCTGGAAAACCTCGATAAGAGGTCGCCCGTCTTTTTGAAAAAGGTCAGCCAAAATAAAAATATCTGCTTCATCTGACCAATCGCCCGAATTGGTCCGTATGATTCGAACACCATGACTTCGAAGTTTGGAGGCTAGAGCTTCCGAAAGCCCGGCCCTATCTTGGACTAAAGCAATCGTCTTTCCAGCGAGATCGATATGATTTTCTTCCCTGCGATGAACTTGCTCGACCCTAAGCCAGTATTGAGAAACACAAGGACCGGGTAATTCTTTGGTTGGCTCTTGTTCGGACACTTTATGGGCAGGATCGATTTCCTTTAAGGCGTCAATTAGCTTGCCCAATGTCTTTAGCGTGCTCAGTTTTTCGAGACTATCCTTGGGGACCGCAAGTTTGTCGCCCAATTCCGCGAGAATCTCAAAGCGCTTGATAGAGTCTATGCTGAGATCCGCCTCGATATCCTGCTCAAGACCGAGCATATCCCGGGGATATCCAGTTTTTTGACTGACAGTGACAAGCACGGTCGAGGCTATATCAAGATCAAGTCTGGGGGTACCGGTTACCAATGCTTTGGGGCGTTCTACAGGAGTCACTTCGGACACAACTTTTGGTGCAGAGTCGTGCGGTGGCTCAGGCCTAAGGTATTGCAGCATGACTTGCTTTTGGCTTTCAACGAGTTCACGCATCGCTTGCAGATAACCAAACACAACGGAATCGCGGTTTTCCTGGCGCAATGGCTCTCCCATGCTATTAAGGTTGATTGAAAAACCTCCAGGTTTTAGGCCGGCGGACGGAAGAGCGCCCTGTTGTGGGCGCGCCAAGTGCCCATTGACGAGCCAGAGGGTTTGACTTGGTTTGGCATTGGCAAGCTGATCGAGGTCATAGGCAGCTGACGTCGTGTCATAAAAAACTCTGAGATCAAGGCGCATTCCACGCGCCGCAAGCTCTCCTAACACGCTGAATAACCCGACAAGGCTTTTGCTGTTAGGAAGCAGTGCCCAGGCGTCGTGAGGTCGCTTTGACAAGATTTGACCCACGAGGTTTTTTAAAATTGATCCTGGGCCAACCTCAATAAAGTGGCGGGCGGAGTCAGAATACATTGTTTCAATCATGCGGACAAATTCGACCGGTTTTGTAATCTGCTCAGCTAGCATATTCTTGATTTCACCGAACGCGTGCACGGCACCAGTTGTGTTGCTGTAGACTGGGACTTGGGGTCGCGCAAAATCAATGCCTGCAAGCTTTGAAGAAAACAGCATCTTTGCAGGTTCGACAAGGGGCGAGTGAAACGCTCGAGCCACCGGGATGTTTTGAGCCGATATTCCACGTTGCCCGAGCAGTTTAATGGCACCTTCGATCGCGGATCTTGAGCCAGATACGACGCATTGCTCTGGACTATTGTGATTGGCGATGTGAACCTCTAGCCCTGAAATTGCAGCCTGAATGATGTCGCGCTCACCCCGCACGGCCGCCATGGCTCCGGGCTTAGTCGATTCCAGCGCCTCGCCGCGCATGGCGCTAGCTGCTAGCAGTTGATCGACACCAAGGCAGCCAGCAGCATGGATCGCAGCCAGCTCTCCATAGCTGTGACCCGCGACCATAGCAAATTCAACTCCCGCATTGCTTAAGAGTTCGGTAAGCGCTGCGGCTAGAATTCCCAAAGCCGGTTGAGTATGCCTGGTGCGTTTTAGCTCCTCCTCGGAATCTTGGCCGATGCCCTGCGGGAAAATTTTGGCAACCCAAGCTTCCCCTCGTCTCAGATGATGCCGCAGGCGGGGAAAAGCCTGAAACAATTCGCTGCCCATATTGAGGCTTTGGCTTCCTTGACCAGAGAAAACCAAGGCAACTTTGCCATTGAGCGGCATTAGAGAATCCGCTGCGAAAATTTGGGCGCCGCTTGCGCCGCTCATGGCTTTGGTGATTTTTTCTAGCAGATCGCGGCAATTTTCGGCGACGATGGCATAGGCGGCATTTGCGCCGGCATTTAGAAACCTATCTGCCACGGATGCGGCAAGAAGCGAAAATGATAATTGTCCGTGTGAATCAAGCGCCCTTTTAACTAGCGAAAGGTCGTCCTGCGAAGCGAACAAGAACAGCTCGGCGGATCGGATTGGGACGGATGCTTCCGCAACATGCGATTCAAGTACCGCATGGAAATTGGTTCCCCCAAAACCAAAGGCAGAGACCCCAGCCTTGCGCCTGGGACTTAGCCATGGCAATGGCGTTTCGGTAAAATAAAATGGACTCTTTGTCCGACGGTAATAGGGATTCGGCGTCGTGGTATTCAGCGTGGGTGGCAATATCCCATGATAGAGGGCAAGTGTCGCCTTGATAACGCCGGCGAGTCCGGCTGCGCACTTGGTATGACCCATCTGCGATTTCACCGATCCTAGCGCACACCTAGCGCTCAAAGCGCCACTTTCGCTGTAGACCTCGGTTAGGGCTTCTAGTTCTGTTCGATCACCCACGACGGTTCCCGTACCATGGGCCTCAACAAGTTCTATTTCATCGGGGTGTATGCCGGCCCTATCGTAGGCGCGGAGGAGAGCCCGCCGTTGGCCTTCTTTTCTTGGCGCGGTGAGACCCAGGCTTTTGCCATCGCTTGACGCGCCGATGCCTTTTACCACCGCATAGATTTTATCGCCATCGCGCCGCGCATCGTCGAGCCGCTTTAGCACCAAGACCGCAACGCCTTCGGCGATGACAATTCCATCAGCATCGGCAGAAAATGGCCTGGACCGCCCCGTGGGTGACAAAGCGCGCACGCTCGAAAACATCAGGTAGTCGTTGAGAGAATTATGAAGGTCAACCCCACCGCACAAGACCATATCGCTATCGCCGCCGATAAGCTCTTTGATCGCCAGATCAAGGGCCGCGAGAGACGAGGCACAGGCAGCATCGACCGTGTAGTTGGCGCCACCCAAATCGAGTCGATTCGCGATTCGACCCGCAATTACATTGGCAAGAACGCCCGGAAACGAATCCTCGCTAAGTGAAGGAAGAAATTGATCGAGCCCGTCGGGTAATGGACCCGCAAAGTGAGCAAACTGAGCGCGAAATCCGTAGGCGCCAGAGAGGTCGGTTCCTGCTTCTGCGCCAAAAATAACCGAAGTTCGCTCGCGGTCAAAGGGCCGGGATAGATAGCCAGCATCCGCCAGAGCCGCTTTGGCGGTTTTAAGACTCAAAAGCTGCTGAGGTTCGATGGCTGGCATCGATTGCGGCGGAATTCCAAATTCAAGGGGATCGAAGGGCACTTCGCTCAAAAAACCGCCCACGCGCGAAATTGACTTCTTGCCATCGCGCGCGTCTGGATCACAAAATTTATCTGCGTCCCAGCGAGTTTTGGGTACCTCGGTGATGAGATTTTTTCCTGCCAGAATGTTCTGCCAATACTCCTCGATATTATTTGCTCCGGGAAAATGCGCCGCCATGCCGACAATCGCGATATCCACGGGACGAGCCTCAGATACCCGCAACTTATTCGGAAGATTTTTGCAAAAATTCACGGCGCCTACCGTCAGGTCAGCATGTAGTTCTGCCATGCTGCAAGGCTTATCGCGCAGCTGGGCGACCTGCCCCAGCATAAATAGACCTTCCTCGTATTGGATTTGAGCATCAACTTTTACCATTTGGTCGCCGATGCGCTCCACGCCTTTGGACGCAATCCTAAGGCGACCGACGTTGAGCTCTTCGAGCGAAGACCAAATCTCTTTGACCGGTATCCCGCTTGCCCTGAGATCCTCCTTGCGACGTTCAAATTTATCGACAAAAGGAGTTACGGCGCACCTGGTGGCATGACCAGGCGCGGTTTCAAGCAGCGCAGTCTCCGTGCAGCGAAGAGCCTCTTTCTGAAACTGTGGGAGAATTGCTCCGCTATGGATTGCCTCGTGGGTGAACAAATAAGCCGTCCCCACTAAAATACCAACTTTTGCGCCCTGAGCAGCGAGGGGGGCAGCCAGGATCGACACCATCGCGGCCGAGACAGCATCATGAATACCGCCCGCAAAGAAAACTTCGACTTCATGAGCGACATCGCTCTCAAGGAGCACATCGATCTGCGTCTGCCAGAGCATGAAGCTCGTCTGCGGCCCCACATGACCGCCGCATTCGCGCCCCTCAAACACAAAGCGCCTAATCCCATTCTTCAAAAACTGCCTGAGAAGACCGGGAGACGGCGTATGGAGAAAGGTTTTTATTCCCCTCTGCTCGAAAGGAGCACATTGTTCCGGCCTGCCACCTGCAATCAGTACCGCATCCGGGGTGAAGTCGGCGAGCACCTCGAACTGTTCGGTACGCAGGGCTTCCGACGCGAACCCCAGGATCCCCACGCCCCAAGGCCTGCCTTGCATGGCAATCTGCGTTTTTTCTAGGAGCGCGCGCGCCTGGGGTTTTTGCATGAGCGATAGCGCGACAAAGGGCAGAGCTCCGTTCTGTCCCACGGCCGCCGCAAATTCGGGACAGTCGCTCACGCGGGTCATCGGACCCTGCGCGATCGGATAGCGCGTGTGAAGCGTGCTGGCCATAGATGAGCCGCTGGCCAAAATTGGCAGCCCGCTCGCCATGCGCAGGCAACCCCTGATACCACGCTGCCAACTCAGGATGAGATTTTTCACAGTTCGGTAGCGTTCGGCAATTTTGCGAGCAAATCGCAGATCCTGTCCGCAAGGAATATAGCGCTCGCTCACCGGACCTAGTCCCAAGCGGCTTTCGAAATCTGAGCGCGAGATCGGCTGATCGTGAAGGAATCTGAGATCCGGACGCGTGAATACCTGTTGCCCGTGAATCAAGCGAGTATCAGCATGATCGGAATTTTTCAGTTCAACGCCAAAAGACGTCCGCTCGGCGGCACAGTCCTGGAGTAATGCAAACTGGTTGTCAAGGATAACGCCTCGTGCCCCAGCGCCAATAGCAGCGGCAGCGGTGTGGAGACTTATGCCTCCTTGGGCCCAGAAAGGTATTCCGAGCGCGCGGATTTGTTGGATAAGAATAAAAGTCGTCTCGCAACCCACGCGTCCGCCGCTTTCGCAACCCTTGACAATCAATCCATCCGGTAGGCAAATTTCTAGGACCCTCTGGGCTTCATTAAGTGACGTGACCTGAAGCCAGGTATGCTTGGCCACCATTTGCCAAGAAAGCCACTGCGCGCTACTGACGATGGCAGAGGCATCGGTAATCAGATGACCCAATCCCACAAATTCGGTGAAATCAGCGGGTGTGTAAACCTCTAGCTTGGGGATGCGGATGCCGCAATCTGCAAGCGAGATGGATTTCAAGCGTCTAAGAGACGAAAGTCCCTCCTCACGATCTCTGCCTAGATCTAAAATACCCGTTGCGCCAGCGCGCACCAATGCTTCCACAAGTTGTGCATCGGGAGTTTCGAATGGCGATATACCAACGACAGCCTTCAATGTCATAGTACGGACGACCTGTGCGCTTTGTTTGATATGAGAAACTGCGGCATCGTATCAAAGGAATCTCATCAATGAAAGCTTTGGAAAGAGCGGCATGAAAATTTAGAAACTGCAGATGTTCTGTGAATCAGGTCTGCCGCAGGTTTGAGCAAGAGATTGAAGCGTCAGCATTACGCCAAAACCTCCGCCACAGAAGGCACGGGCTTTGTCTGAACCAGCTTGACATCGTCAGTCAAGTAGATTATAAAAATATTTTGTTTACAGTGGTTTGGCTGGGACTTCCATATAACTAACTGTAATTTCAAGGAATGATATATGAGTTTTGCTGGGCCATCCCGAATATCAGGCGCCCCGTTAGCAGGAGGAGCTAGCCGTGGCCGCGCTATGGGGGGACCAGCATCAAGAAACCAATTCCGTGGCTCAGGGAACACGTCATCCCCGACGACCATGCCCGGACGAGTTCTGAGCCAACATTGGCCTAAAGAGCCTGACACCGAATCTGCCCGATCAGCACTTCAAATAGCTTTGACACACGCCGGTGTGCAAGGGCTTGACGAGATGTTCCCCTACCCGGTGGTGCTATCATCTGGAATGCTAAATCAAATTAAAGTGGTGCACGAAGCTTTGGCTCGCGGGATTGAAGCTGTCGTCGAAAACTACTTCAAAGACGATGCGATTCGCAATACACTCAGGCTTCCTCTCAATGTTCAGAGTCTCTTAAAGCAACTTGACGGACGTCCTTACCAAATTGGGGCTATCAATCCTCGGTATCTGATCGATTCAGATGGCCGACTGCGGATTAATTCGATCAAGTCATCCTGCGTTTTGAACGGCATCGGCGCAAGCTTTGTCGCAAATAAGGCGCTGCCGCGTCAGCACTACCTCAATGGCGAATGCCGAGGCATGGCTGCCACAAACGAAATCCCCGATTGGTTCGGCGAATTCGATCCTCGCCATCCACTTTTTATTGTCACCAACGGCGATACGAGCGCCTTTGCGAAGCTCATGGGAACGCGTGGCGTCAAGACCCTTGCAGTTAGGCCTCGCGATCTCGACCTGCGCCAGGGAATGCTGGTTGTAGGAACGACTCCCGTGAACCAAGTGATCGTGGATCTTGACCCTCACGATATCTTGAACTTGTCACACGATGCGCGCCTTGCCTTGCTTAAAGTTGCCAAACAGAGGAACGACTTTCGTTCGATTTTCCTAGCTGATGATCCGCGCCTCTTAGCGGTACTCAGCGATACGGATATCATGGCTCGCTACCTGAGCAATGCCGATATCGGTGCGCTCGCGTCCGGAGTTGTCCCGACCTTTGTGTTATCGCGCTTGCCACGCCATCTTTGGCAACAGGTCCTGGCGAGAGAAGGCTGGTTGATCAAGGGTCCATCGGGCCCCACGGTCCGCGGGGATGCGGTTAGCGCAGAGGTATGGCGCCAGACTTTGATAAATCCAAACCGAGCGGAAGATGTGATGCAAGCTCGGGTCCGAGAAGGTCGATTTCCTGTCGCAGGCGAATCCGCCGGGAGAATTAAAGGCAGCCTTTTATGCTTTGACCACGATGTCACGCCGGGGCTCATGGCTGTGAAGGTCGTTGATCGCGTCGAAATTTTATTGCCAACTGAGGCTTAGGGTCTGTCCATCAATAAGGGCAGCATTTGCCTAATCCCCCTACTAAACATTGCACCTCAACCCTTGCTATAATATCCGCATAGGAAATTTTAAGAGGGAGCGACTATGTCGGCACGAGAGCATTCAGAGCATATTGCTCATGCTGGTCATGGGGATCACGGAACAGATAGCAAACTAAGTACCCATGTTGGGATCACCATGGCGATATTGGGTGTTGTGCTAGCACTCTGTGCTGCCAAGGTCGGCGCCGAACGCACCGAATTGGTCCATTCACTGGTCGAGCAGCAAAATGCGCATGCCAATACCAGGCTCAGGATGTTAAGCACCGCGTCGCATTCTTGAGCCTGGCATCCTTGCATTCATCGCTGTTCTCACCCAAGCCTGCCGAGGCAAACAAAGATGACCTTCTTATCGTTGCTGCCAATGTTGAGCGCTACCTAGAAGAATCTCACCTTGCCAAGGAATGGTCCGAATCATTCGATCCTGCAATTTTTGCCCATGTTCATGCCCAGGAAACCTATGAAATAGCCCAGCTCTTGGCTGAAGTTGGTATCGTGATTGCTTCGGTTGCAATGCTTGTCAGACGCCGAGCACCTTGGCTGATCTCCGTTGCCCTTGGCGCCGTGAGCATCGGCTTTGTGGTCACCACGTATATTTCTACCGGTGCAGCCGTCCACGCCGCTGAGGGGAAGATTGCTGAGACATTTAAGGTCTACAGAGACGCCCGCAATAAGAATAAGACCACAGGACAGGAAGAAAAAATGATTGCCAGCATTCGCAATTGGGCCAACAATCTGCCAGCCGTCCAGGAACCCACACACCATTGACTCCGTGAACAGGCAGAGGCGCTTCTGAAATTTTTGATCAATTCATTGCCTTCATTAGCGCTTCAAAAGCTTGGTGCGGAAGGGGAGTTCCGAATGCCCTGGGTGCAGGACCTTTTTAGGCACCCGGGATGCGTGGCGGCTCGTTTATCGGCTTAACAGTCATCTTTGAGATTTAACCCAAGCTTCAAAATTTTCCATCACGGTTGGCATAACCATTTTCGCTCCAAACCAATTGTTCTCGATATCCGCAACGAGAGATTCTGTGCCAGGCAACAATTTGCCTTTTGTGGCATCGCCCCGGAAAGCGATCTGCCTGACCAGGTAGATAACTCGCTTGGTCTCGCTCACGAACTGGGAATCTCGGATGGGTTTTCCCGAGCCATCGGTATCAATTATTTTGATGCTATAGTCCTCCAGATTAGCTAGTCGCTGGCGCTAAAAGCGCCAGCGACTAGCTATGTTTTATACCATAAATTTTATAGGGGTTGTGATCTCGCGCAGGCTGGGAATTCAAATATCGATGACATTTTTACTAAGCTTTCTACACATTATCTAACTTTTATATATAAAATCAGGCTATTATATATCTGGTCTATTAAATTAGACCAATCTGGTATAAATATTTTACCGAAATTCGCCGATGCAGCAAAACAGGGAGATTTCAAATAAAGGACCGCATGGGTACCAACAGAAAATCAGAAAGGGAATTAGCAGCGCTTTCGGGCTTATCAAGAGGCACCGTGCGAAAACTGCTCTCTCAACCACGGGAATGCAAAGTGAGGACTTTGGAGCTTATAGCCCAGGTGATGGAGTCCGAATTTGATTATAGTATTGTGCCCAAAATTTCTGGCGATTCTGAATGTTCCGTGGCTTGCGCATCTTTAAAAATCCGCACGGATGGCTTTGAATCATGGCGACTTCATATTATGAATTTCGTGGATGAGTTTCGCAGGTCCCTCGACCGCCGATTGGTAATTTTGCCTCCTGTCCGAGGGACAGACGAAAGGATCTTAGCTCTATTCTCAGGTATTGTTCAAATCCTTTGCAACGAAGCCAACATAGGCATTCCAGGTTGGGCCAAGAAAAAGCACTACTGCGCAAAACCTTGGTTTTTGAGTGGTTCAGAGGCTCTAAAAGCGTCAGCCATCCTTGAATCGCCGATAGAACTTCGCAGTCAAAATATCTATGCTCACGACAACTTTTTAAGTCGAGTATGACTATGTTTTCAGCCAATGATATTGAAAAGTATTTCTTGGAACTCAATGAAGAATTACGCAAGGCTGGTGAGAGAGGCGAGATCGGTATGGTCGGTGGAGCCGTTATGTGTATCGTTTTTCAGTCACGCCAAGCCACTCGTGATGTCGATGCGATTTTCGAACCCAGTTCGATGATAAGAGACTTTGCGGCAAAAATTGCTATCCGTTACAATTTGCCACACGACTGGTTGAATGACGCGGTTAAAGCATACCTAGTCGATGGGTTTCGGCGAGATGAGGTTTTCAAATTTTCGCATTTGACAGTTTGGGCTCCTGAGCCACGTTACATGCTTGCCATGAAATGCCTGAGCGCTCGATGGGATGGCTATGACTCTGCAGATGTTA
Source organism: uncultured Oligoflexales bacterium (assembly GCA_964582405.1). GTDB lineage: Bacteria > Bdellovibrionota_B > Oligoflexia > Oligoflexales > Oligoflexaceae > CAZOSN01. The sequence goes on from CAZOSN010000009.1 coordinate 17,856, forward strand.
AAACTCTTATCACACATCTGAACCTGAAAAGCGCAAAAGATGTATTTGAGATAGTAGAGGGGTTTTACCCAAAGAACCGCATTGAGCCAAAGACAAAATTTTTTATCGAAGAAATCTTCGAACCGGAGTAGTTTCACCATAGATCACCCTCAGCAGTTCGAATCAATTCAAAGGCGTATTTGACGCGCGCTTATGGGCAAGAATGAAATATCCAAGGCTAATTTTTTTTTCGCAAAGCTGATTTGATACGCTATAATAGCGCTTTCATTAACCCGTACGTTATCTTATGATAGTATGTACGTAATTGACCATGCACCGGTAAGTATCGGCGAAGGAGAGAATAGTATGGCAATAAAAGCCACACAGCTGCGACAAAACCTTTATCAGCTATTAGACAAAGTACTTCAAGATGGCCAGCCTCTCGAGGTTGAACGTGGTGGGAAAATTCTAAAAATCATCCCCGCGGAGCAGCGTAGTAAATTCGACTCTTTGGAAGAACATAGCACCATCAATGGCGGTCCAGAAACGCTTTTGAATTTGGATTGGAGTGAGTTTTGGTCTGAGCCGTCAAACCTAAAGGGCAAATTGCCAAAGAAGTCAGTGACCCGCCAGAAAAAGGGCAAGAAAAATGGCTGAACCACTATATCTAGATACCCATGCGGTCGTTTGGCTTTATGCCAAAGTTGTGGCCAAATTTAGCCCCCAAGGAAGGCAAGCCATAGAAGATAGTGAGCTCCTTATTTCGCCCATTGTACTATTAGAACTAGAATATCTTTTTGAGGTTGACCGGATCACAGCAAATTCAGTCACTATTGTAGAATACCTTGAATCTAGGATTGGGTTGAAAGTAGACGAAGATCTCAAGACGAGTCGTTGGTTTATTACATCTTTGCAGGAAAAATGGACGCGCGACCCCTTTGATCGGCTCATTGTTAGTCACGCCAAAACCAAAGGTGGAAAACTACTGTCTAAAGATCGCGTGATTCTTAAGAACTATATCAATGCATTTTGGTAGCGCGCGGTGCAAAACTTCGTCCGTCATCACATTTCTTCGATGGGCAGCAGTAAAGAAAAAGCCGGATGTACTCCTAAATCCAAACGCGATCAAGGTGCCAACGCTTGCCCCAGCATTTGCAGTTGGGTTTCGCGTTCGATCTCGTTGTGTATCGGTGTTGATTGGTGGAGGGCAGTATTTCGCAGAGCTTGGGTGTAGGCCGCAAGCCTTCGGTTCATGTCGGGGTCTTCCCACGGCTTCATCCGGGCCAGCTTTTTGACAAATTCATTGCGGCTGGCCTCGTCCAAATCATTGAGGAATAGGACGCTAGCGTATTGGTGATTGCGAAAATAAGTCTGGAAGAATCGATCAGCGGGGATTCCTTGTCGAGCAGCATCGCTGAGGAGCCAGAGCCAGTATTGCCCGATGACGCTGCCAGCTTCAACAATAGCAGGGAACTTCGATTCAGCAATCACCCAGTCGTTAGTAGGTGAACCCAGGTTCGGGGCTCGGTTAGCGAGCGTCCCGAGAATGCTTGCAAGCCCTCGCCCCATGCGACCGTTACCATTAAGGGCAGGGTGCAGCCTATCAGTAAAGTAGAGTGCGGCCGCAGCCCGTTGTTTGGGATCATCGCTAGCCATGATTTTACGCAAAAGTAGACAATTGACAGCTCTTACTTCGTCGAATGACCCAGAATTGGGAAACTCAAGTTCGCCAGGAAATCGTGCGGCAAGATCCTCGACGCTTAGAAACTTCAAACACTCTTCTCCATGGGATCCATCTTCAATCGAAAAAAAACGTTCGAGCTCAAGGCGTTGATCGTCCAACTTGAAACGGGCGCGTTCAAGTTTGGAAAAACACGCTCCGGGATAGCGGCTAGTTCTGCCCCAGACCGGAGCCATAATTGCCTTTGGCGCGTGCATCTCCACATGGCCCAGACCAGTTAGAATTTGCATGATTCGAAGTTCACCGGCAAGAAATTCCATGGCTTTGAGGTCGTTCACCAAGTTGCCGGGCAGTGCCATGAGTCGCGCTCCGACAAGCAATGCCGCCAAAAAGCCTTCGAAAGCAGGCATGGTCCAACCTTCGAGTTTTTGAGGGATATTAGGGCCAGGAAGGATTCGGTTGTTAAAAGCAAATTCAGGCGATGATGCACCGTTCACCCACACATCGCGGGTTAGGAAATAGGGATCAACCAAAGCTGGTAAATGCACATAGGTGTAATACCCTGGCGCGACGCCCAGCCAACTTGTGAGGCTACTTTCGTATCGGTCGTAATCGTTTTGAGTAAGGGATGCTTTCACGCAGCCTGGGAGTTTGCTCCAGTATGCTTCAGCAAAGGATTGCACTCCTCCGGTCACTTTTTGCATCGCGTCGCAGAGCATCTTGACAACGATAGTACGGCTGATCAGCGCTTCCTGGTCAATGTTCTCTGTTATACGTGTCAGGTATTCGGCGGCGACCTCTCCCACACTTGTGGGGCTTATTAAGCTCATGTTCATGATCAACGCTTGGGCTACTGCAAGTTCAGCGCACGCTTTGCTTGCATCGCCTCGCGACACAGCTAATCCGAGCAGCTGATCGACCAGGTCTTCTTCGAATGGAATCCGCCAGGATTCAGCGACTACTGCTGCTCGAGTGCCGCTCGCCCTGAGAATGGTATGGCGCTTGTCGGTTTGGGGACAAACCGATCTTTGGATTGGTTCCATGGTTGAAATACCTATAATCGATTGAGTTATCGACTAGGCATTACTAAATTTGTTTATGTTTGTAAATTTAAATAGTTTAATATATTGAATTTATTTATATTTTTGAATCTTGATTCCTGAAAGGCATGATGGATCAATAGGGGCTGTTGACGTTTGGCTCTTAACATATTGAAAATAAATAAAAATTTTTCCGGACCGGATTAACCCTACTGCGTTAAATCGGGGAGTGCAAGGCGCGCGGCAGGGAAAAAACCGCAGTTTACATTTGGGTAAATAAGGATTTTTTCCCTGCAAGCAACGCAGCAATCGTGGAGTTAACGCAGTAGGGTTAATCGTGAGAGTCAATATTGACCTGATGTGGGAGATGCCGAGCCAGGTAAATAATCGCAAGTTCTGCACCATAGGCCATGGTTCTTCGCAAAGTCATAGCCTTGGCGGGGAAAGGCCATGGGATCTCGTGCAGATGCCGTCGGTTTTCTTGCTCGATGCACAGAACGAAATGACTTTCTTTTTTCGCACGCGTCAAAGTCAGAGTTGCTGGCGCCGATAGGAGAGGAAAAAGAACTTCGGCAGAGTTTGTAACGATTAAGGGGGAGTTGTCCACGCAGTAGCTAGTCAAAGTTAGTTCAAGCCATTCAGGCAAAGCCGGTCTGATCCGTTCTAACAGTGCACCTCGGGTTATGTAGTCGTTGATAGTTAATTGTCTCAGCTGTTTTATGCGATCCATGAAGACTGCAAGTATGTCTTCGTCGTCTCTGGATATCGTCCATGGTGCCAAGGTTTCGTTAAGGCGCTTTAGGTACGGTGCGTTGATCGCTTGATCACGATCGGGGCACCAGATTTTTACTTCGACATAAGGCAAATGAGGCCGATAACCGGAAGTGAGGGTAGAACCATCGATAACCTGCTCAACCATATCGCCCAAGCTTGCTTCGGCTATTCCTAGTGTGTGCCATTTTAAAAGATTGACTCGCTCCGAATCATCTCCCTTGGCCGACAGCCTTCTTGCCAGATGATTATTAAAAATCCACTGATTTTCACGAGGTGGGCCCGGGAGGCAAATCACCGTGGTACCCATGTGAGTGATTTCAAAACCGTTGGCAGTGCCCACGGAATTTGAATGAATGACTGCGCCCTCGGGAAACCAGCATTGGATTCTATTGGATTCTGGTGGGATCGTGGAATAGCTTGCCATCAGCTCGACGATTGAATTCCACGATGATTCGTCGTAGATGAGCGGGAGTCCGCTCCAGCGGCTAACCGCCTCACGAGTGAAATCATCTTTGGTCGGCCCGAGACCTCCCGTCACAATAACAAGCTCAGCTTGCTTTGACGCATAGGTGAGCCCACCGATCATGCCATCCATAGTATCCGGAACGGAGAGATGAATACGAACGTCATAGTTGAGGTCGGTCAAACGGTTTGCGATCCATCCAGAATTAGTGTCCGTAATTTGACCCGTTGTTATCTCTGTCCCGATTGCCAACAAAGCACAAGCCGGTCGAGTCAAATTTATTTTGGAATTGTTGATCATGAAGTGCAGCCTCTCGCTTTGGCCTTGAAAAATGTCTTTGCTATGATGGCCTGAATATCCAAGAAATCAAAGCCCACAGTATAAAATGCCAAGCCTTGGTCATCAGATCCAAGAAATTATCTTTTATTTCATATAGTTAAAATTTTTGCGCTAAACAAGACTATCGAGGATGCCGACCGCTGAATGAGGTCAAAATATGACGCAACGGAAAGCCATCAAATTAGCAATCGCCCTAGGTGCTTTTGCATTGTTGCCTAACAAATCTTACGGGTTTGGATTGGGTGGGCAAATCAGCTTGCTTTTTAGCTGCCTGTCAGCAGCAGGCTTTCAAGTTCAGGTGCCATCCAATCCGCACTTCATGTACGAAGCCGACCTTGTCAGTACCAAATACTCCAGCGTGGGCACCGACGCCAGTGGCCAAGCGCAGTATACGCCCGTTCATGGGATAGAAGATATCGTCGTCGAAAAGGGGCTATTTAACAGGATGATGTTTTACAACAACCTGCGCTTTTTTCCTGCTTCCGCCGGTTCATTTAATATCGCCGTTGGAGCAGGTATTGCGAGCACCGCAGTGTCGATGGGTCTTGCCACAAAGGATGGTTCGGAGCGCTATGCAGAGAAATCCACTGTAAACAGTATTTTAAACGGATTTTCCATCGGCAACATGTGGCGAAAAAAGGAATTCTATTTTGGCGTCGACTGGGTCGGCGGCATCTATGTCCGCCGCTACAATCTTGTTACCAAAGGCTCGATCGCAGAAAAAAATACCACATTCGGCAAAGCACGCGAAGAGTTCTACCAAGATGATGGTAAATGCGTGACCAAGGGAGGCGCAACACTTCTGTCGATGGTTTTTGGCTTGTACATCTAATTTTCAGCAACCAATAATATTGAATCGAGATGATGTATAGTGAAACAAGACAGGTTTGCGATTCGTCCCACCATAAATTGAGCCCTCAGTATTTGGATGAAGTTGATGCTTGGACAGGTCGTTGGCCGTCCTGGTCTCGATCTTGCTTAGAGTCACGGGTTTCCTTTGTTTCGATCATCAGAAGAAGAGGAAATCTGCGACAGAACGTCGCTTTTTTGATCCGGTTTGCTGAAGGGATCAGCTAGCAAAAGACTGAGGGTGGCTATGATCAATAGGGGCTTGGTGCTGTCGGGAGGTGGAGCGCGCGGTGCGTACCAGGCTGGGGTATTGAATGGCATATCCGCTATCCTAAGAGGCATGCCGCATCAAACACAATGCCCCTTTCAAATCATAACGGGCATCAGCGCGGGCGCAATCAATGCGGCTTTCATAGCGGCTAACTGCGATGAATACACTGGAAGCATAACGCGCTTGGCGGAGCTTTGGAGCGAGATTCATTCACACGATGTTTTTCGCACGGACCCATGGTCTCTCGGCAGGATCGGAATGCAGCTGGCCCTTGACGTTGTATCGGGAGGCTCTCGCTTTGGACGTCATACGCAAGGCTTGCTTGATACGGCACCATTAGCACATCTCCTCCTTGGTCGGATTCATTTCGAGAAAATCAGGGAGCACATGGCATCGGGCATTTTGAATGGCATTGCCGTGTCGGCGACAAATTATGCCACCAACGAATGCATCTCCTTTTATGAATCTTCTAGAGAAATCCTACCTTGGCAAAGAAGCCGTCGCAGGGGTATCCGTCGGCCTATCGATGTGACTGAAATCATGGCCTCGGCCGCTATACCGCTTTTGTTTCCGCCCATCAAAGTCGGACAAGAATTCTATGGCGATGGCTGCCTTCGCAACGGCGCCCCCCTCAGTCCAGCCCTTCACCTTGGAGTCAATCGCTTGGTCGTCATCGGTGTTCGTAAAACAGCGACGGTGAGCAGACAAGACCAGTGCGCAGATGCCGATACTTGGCACAAAGAAAGCGGCGCCATCGATGACGAATCGATCGTCAATCTTGAAACCAAGCCGAATTTCGGCAGAATTCTAAGCGTGATTATCAACGCAATTATGCTCGACGCAGTTGAGTCCGACGTGGAGAGACTTGCCCGGATCAATCAAACCCTGAACCTGCTAACCGACAAAGCTAGGCAAGCAACCACCCTTAGGCACGTTGACTGGCTTTACATTCACCCCTCAGACGATATTGGGCAAATTGCGATGGAAGAAGCCCACAGCATGCCGCGCATCCTGGGGTACCTGGTGGCTGGTCTCGGAGACCTTCGCGAGGCCTCAGATCTTGTAAGCTACCTCCTATTCGAACCTGCCTTCATCAATCGGCTGCTCCAATTAGGCTATCAAGATGCCATGTCTCGTCGGGATGAAATTGAGGAATTTTTTTCTTGAATCTGAAGCTGTTCTTCGACAGCACTCAATGTGCCGGGACATCCTCAGGTTGCCGGTACCAGTAGGAGCCAAAATCAATTTCAAGCGTTAACCCCGTTTGATCGGATAGCTTTAGGGATAAATTTAAATCGCCGCGCGTTATATCGCGAATATCCGCGAGATCCTTTAAAACACGACTATACCGATCATTTCGCCCCGAGGCACCGTTGATTGAGATTTTGGTCAGCCACTTAGCAATCGCTTTGCGGTAAACATCGCGGAGATCCTTATCGAGATCCTGCCTGGCTTCAACCTCTTCAAAAAGCCTGACGAGTCGATCATAGTGTTTGTAAGGCTCTCCTCCATAGACCACAGCGAACATGTCAAGCTTGAGCGCCAGCCATCGTTCGCGGTTTGATTCCACAGATTCAGCTGAACTTGCAAAAAGCGCCGCGTCTTCATGTCCCTGACGAGCCAGGCAGTGAGCGATATTTTGATCAAGATACGGCCGCAGGCGATCGCGCTGCATGAGAAAACTAATTGTGGTGGCCTGCTGCTTTTGAGGTTCCACCATGGCGTGAGCTGCACCGGCGAGGTAGTGGCAGGCCGCTGCAAATTTGTTCTCATCCTGAGTTCTCCGGTTAACCACAAGCAGGAGCTGGCCACGCAGATAGTTCCATGCTACTTCATCTGCTTTATATGGCTCAAGGAACTCACCAAGGCGCCTCGCCTGATTCTCGCTGAGATCAATTTGCCAAAAAGCTCCATTCCAGTTTTGCCGCATCGGATGATCAGGTGCCAAGAGTTCATGAAATACTTCGGCTAGAGCAAACGTTTGATGAACAATCTCTGATGCTGCCACCTGCAGGTCGCCTTGATCCGCGAGCCTATCTTCAATGGCATAGCGATATGCCAAAAATTTGTCGAGCGTTGCCCATGCAAGGTCGATACCCTTAAGGTTGGGATCGTTTAGAATTGAGTCTATGCCATTGCCGACCTCAGCAAGTTTCTCAAAGAAATTAGGCTCCAGAGCAGCTTGCCTCAGCTGCGCAATCAGGCGATTCGTCGAGGCATGCGAGCCCTCAAAGTCAGGCTCGGTTGATTCCAATGCTGCAAGCACTTCTATGATCAATGGCTTTACTATCGCAAGATCCTCAGGTTTCAAATTCGATTGACTTTCGCTGAGTTTCTGCAAGAGGTCGCCTTGGTGAATAATCGTAAGCAAACGCTCTAACTCAGCGCCAGCTTGCAACCAATGCTCCTGCCCTGCATTGCGTGTTCGGTTACCTAACCTGCCTATAAATGCATTAAGACCTTCTATAGCTTCATGCCACAGCTCTTCCTTGATTTTTTCGGTTAGGCCATCTTTGCTGGAATCTGCCTCATAATACCTCCGAGCTAGCCGGTACATCAAAAGCTGGCCCTGCACTAGGGCTTCATGACGAAACAGCTCGCTGGCATTGGGAAACCTATGTGACACTTCGGTGGTTGCCGCAGAGTAGACTCTAAGAGAATTTTCATATTTTGCCATGGCTGGAAATATTGTCTTTGGCGAAAGAATGAGCGCCATGGCGATCTCGGGCCAACTTTTTTGCTGCGCGAGATTCAACGCTTCAAGCCTAAGCAGATGATAGGATTCTTCCTCTCTTAGTTTGATTGGCGCAAGATTCACAAAATTCTCGTAGTCGCTGATCCAGTTTTGTTTGAGCAATGCGCTGGCAATTCTGAGCCAGGTCTGCTCGGCGTTCAAACCAGGGGTCCACTTGCCTTGCTCAAAGTCAATCATTGATTGCTTAAGGTTATATTTCTCATCCAGCTTCGCAATCAGTTTTGGGTAGCTCTCACGCTGCTGGCTAAAATGTTCCCGCACAGAAAAATAATTTGGGTGAGCCATGAACGCATAATACTGAGCGAGAGTCTCATAGCTCGAAGCTTTGAGCCGACCAGCCGCTCGCAAGATCTCCATATCGGCAACAGCGAGATCATCATCGTCCATAGCAAGTTCAAGTTGGATCAACGATTCCCGCAGCTCGTGCCGCGCAGGCTCGCGTTTGAGAATCATGCGGTAAACTTTGAGCAAATCGTGATAGCAGGCGTAGTGCAGAATCGCCCACGTTTCGTTTTCGCTCGCTGGATTTTGGAGCGCCCCGTTGGATGAGGCAAGCCAGGAAGCATACCCATCTTTGACAGACTTTCCACCCCGAAATCCAAATTCAGCAAGACTGGATCGATAAAACAGCGTCTCCCATGCGAAGATTGCCGTACTCCAGACTTCTGGATCACTAGGATGAGCTTCGAGGTTTAGCAGCACAAGCTGAAACTCTCGTGCTAAAAAGTCCTGAGCCACCGACAAGCTTCTGCTTTCTGGAACAGAAAGGATCCGAAACAATCGACTGGCAAACTTAACATGATCTGGTCCTTCTGCTGAGGCAAGAAGATCGTATCCTGCCTTGGTATGCCAAGCACTCTGCAAAGCTCCCGGCCATCTCTCGACAGGCTGTTTCACTAGTCGCAACGTTGCTAGTTCCGAAGCAGGCAAACTTAGCGCAGCATCGAACGCAACTCTGGGCTTGACCCCACCGGGCAAATCAATTGGCTGGTAAGTCCGAAACCATTCGTCTTGGGTAAAGAACAGCTCGTAAAATGGCATGGAAGACTGCGCGGGTGTCGCGGATCCAACGCATGCCATGAATAAGATTACCTTTACCAACACAAGCCGTACATTCATCCCTCGGCCCTCCGAGGGAGCTATCGGACCCAGATTGGGATTCTTTAACTTTTTATATGATTTCTCTTAAATTTCCGAATCTAAGACATGACTTACTCGAAGCTGCGGCTCCACTCCGCCATTTTCCTGCCAAATCGATAAAAGCTGCTGCTCTTCCAAGGTTTCGTTTTTCAACAAATATTCAACACCCGCTTCCACAAACTGACGATTAGCCTCAACCCTGCGTGTTGCATCATCGAAAAAAGTTAAAAGCATACGCCGGATCTCGCTATCTATTTTCCGCAGCGTGTCCTCACTGACTGCCGACACCATACCTCTCATTCCAGGTGCCATGAGATAACGAGCCCTGTCGACCTCATACGCCGCTAGTCCGACGGCTTCACTCATTCCGTGTTGCACGACCATGGCCCGCGCGATATCGGTAGCTTTAGCTAAATCATCCGCAGCGCCGGTCGACATTTGTTCCAAGAAAACCTTTTCCGATGCCCTGCCGCCAAGTAGCACCGCGATCTTAGTCTCAAGTTCAGCTTGACTCATGAGATAGCGATCCTCGGTAGGTCTTTGCAAGGTATAACCCAGAGCACCCATTCCGCGCGGTATGATACTTACTTTGTGAACCTTGTCTCTCGCCCGTCGGGACAACGCCACGGTTGCGTGGCCCATTTCATGGAAAGCCACGCGCTTCTTTTCATCGGGATTCATAAGCCGTTTGCGCTGCTCAATCCCGGCCACCAACCGCTCGACGGCCTGGGTGAAATCTGCCTCGGTTACGCTATCACCACCGCGCCGAGTCGCCACCAGTGCGGCTTCATTAACAAGATTGGCCAGATCTGCCCCTGAAAATCCCGGGGTGAGGGCAGCAATCCGCTCTAAATCGAGATCGACTGCGACCTTAATCCGTTTCGTATGAACCTTTAAGATTTCCATACGCCCCATTTTATCGGGAAGGTTGACCAAAATCTGGCGGTCAAACCGCCCAGCTCGTAGGAGAGCTTGATCGAGAATTTCGGGTCTATTGGTCGCAGCAAGAATGATGACACCCTCAGAGGGATCAAAACCATCGATCTCAGCCAGAAGTTGATTGAGGGTCTGCTCTTTTTCGTCTTGCCCACCCATTCCTTCCAAACCCGCCGCGCGCGACCTACCGAGAGCATCGATTTCATCAATAAAGAGGATACAGGGGGCATTTTTACGCGTCTGAACAAACAAATCTCGCACCCGCGCCGCACCAAGCCCCACGAACATTTCGACAAATTCCGATCCATTGATTGAAAAAAATGGCACGCTTGCCTCGCCGGCCAAGGCTCTGGCGAGCAGTGTTTTTCCCGTACCGGGGGGGCCTACAAGAAGAATGCCCTTGGGAGTCCGCCCACCCAGACGCGAAAAGCGCGCAGGCTCTTTTAGAAAGCTAACGATTTCCGCTAACTCCGCCTTGGCCTCGTCAACTCCTGCCACATCCGCGAAGGTAGTCTTTATCGATCGCTCAAAATAGGCTTTGGCTCTTGAACGGGTCATCGAGAAAACTCCACCCTGCATTGCCCCGCTCGCTCGCCTCATGAATATCATCCAGATCACATAGAAAAAAGCGATGGGAAGCACCGTGGATAGAATCGTCGATAAAAATGTACTTGGAACCTCACGCCGAAATTTCACTCCTTTCGCGGCGAGTTTTGACACCAATTTATCATCTTCAAATATGACCGTATTAAAAGAAGGACTTCCACCCGCTGGGGCTTCCTTTAACTCGCCGGTTAAGTTAAACTCCGACAATACAACTGATTGAACATTGCCGCGGTCAAGTTCAGATAAGAATTCGCTATAGGCTATCGTTTTGCCAACCTTGGCGTTATTTAAGGCTAAATAGTTTACGATCAATAGGACGGCAAGGGCACCTAACGCTAAACCTGCCAGAGATTTCGAACCCTCAGGTTTTTCCTCGGGATTTTGCCGGCCATCGCTCACGACGTATTCTCCCCATTGCAAAAAAAAGGGTGACTCAACAGAAATGAAAGATACATACTTTGTTGGAAATAAAATAGATTTTTTGCCAAGATAGGCTCCCGTGCGTCAAAGAGGATCGAGCGTATGAGCAAGGTAAGTCTGATAATCGCACTCTCGCTGTTGGTCGGCGTTGCCTCACAACTGCTTGCACGGGTGCTACGGATCCCTGGCATTGTCGTCCTTCTGGTATTCGGCGTTCTCCTGGGACCCGATGGGATGGGGATCATTGAAACCGCGAATATGGGAGCGTTTCTTCCAGAAATAGTCGGCACCGCGGTAGCCATCATCCTCTTTGAAGGGGGACTCAGCCTCCGCCTGTCGCAAATGCGACGTCAATCAAAAGTAATCATTAACCTCATCTCATCGGGTGCTCTGATCACGGCTATCGGTGGTACCCTTACTGCCCACTACGTGCTCGAATGGTCGTGGACTTTGTCGTCGCTGTTTGGCTCTCTCGTGATTGTGACGGGCCCCACCGTTATTGGACCTCTCCTTAGGCGTATCAATGTCAAACGAAACGTGAATTCGATTCTCAATGCCGAGGCCGTCCTCATCGATCCAATAGGAGCCATTATTTCATTGGTTGCCCTGGATGTTGTGACCTCATCGGCTTCGGCCGATCTGGACCTAGCACATGGGGCGTTAGAATTTCTCTATCGGTTTGGATTTGGTGGGCTAGTGGGAGCAATAAGCGGGATAGCCATTGCGCGATCGCTCAAATTTGAGCGTTTGATACCTCCTGAATACTCAAATGTTTTTGTTCTAGCCTGCGTTCTATTTGTATTTCACGCCTGCAATGAGGTCTTTTCTGAGAGCGGAATCATGGCAGTTACCATCGCCGGTATGGTTGTAGGCAATCTCAATGTTCCTATTCAAAAAGAGCTTAGCGAATTCAAAGAACAGCTTACCGTCATGTTGATAGGGATGCTGTTTATACTTTTAGCTGCAGACACGCGAATAGGAACCATCGTCAACCTTGGCATGCGATCGATCTTGCTTATTGCCGTATTGGTATTGATCGTGAGACCTATAGCTGTCGTCTGGTGCACCCATAATTCAAGTCTTTCATGGCGAGAAAAACTCTTCATTTCGTTGATGTCGCCTCGAGGAATCGTCGCCGCGGCCGTAGCTTCGCTTTTTGCATCCACGCTTGCCGCGAGCAATCTGCCCGGGGGAGAAGAGCTTCGTGCTGCGGTATTTTTTGTCATAGCCTCAACAGTTATCGTTCAAGGCGTGTTTGCGGGTCCTTTAGCCTCGGCCTTGGGGATTCGCATCGTTCAAAGCGGAATGGCATTCTTTGGTGGACATGCGCTAAATCGCCTGATGGCGCACATCGCGATGGAGCATGATGAAGATATCGTTCTGATCGATCGCAACATCGATAACTGCCGGGCCTGCGAAGAGGAGGGCCTTCCCGTCGTGATGGGCGATGCGCTTTCTATTTCAATTTTAAAAAGAGCTAACATCACCCAAAAAAGATATCTCATCGCAGCCACCCCAAACGACAATTTGAATCATATGATCATAAGACGATGCCGATCTCTTTCGAAGAGAGGTCAGGCTTTTGTTTCAAATAAATCCCAAAGTTTTGACGAGTCGCTCCTCAAGTCCATTCAAGCCTCTAGTTGGATTGGAGGCAATGTCGATGTTGGCTTTTGGACGCAGCGCATTGAAAACGACGAGGTGGAAATATTTCTTGGCGACATGGGCGACATGTCGATGTCACAATTCTCCGCACTCAACAAGTTATTCTTGGAGCACCGGTTTCACATGATCCCAATATTTATCGTTAAAGATGGTCAGATAGATATTTTCAAACCAACTATCAGTACTCTCCCAAAACAAGCCACAACCGTCATGATGGTCTACCGACCTGCGATAGATGAATTGCTTATGGAATTCACAAAAATAATGCCGAATATTCGAAAATCGGACCGGACTCGCAAGAATATCGAGACCGTGATCGGCACATCCAAATCACACTCAATCTCCCAACTATAGACCGTTTCAGAAGTTGAGTTATACTGCGTTGCTCCTCGTGATGCGTGCTCACCTATGTCTAATAGGCTCCGCGCGCATCCCTTCGTCGCGCCTTGTCTAACTCAACTTCTGAAACGATCTATAGATTCATAATTTCACATGAAATAGCTCGGAAAAATCCCTAGTAACACAATCAAGATCAGCAGCGTCATACCCAGAGCGCGGGTTGCTCCAAGACGCAGCATCCCGATATTCGAGCTTGGATGAAACGACAGGTTCAGCACCCCAGGAATAAGCCGTCCATAGTAATAGACCGCGATAGCAGCATTAATCAACACGACCCCTAAGAGCCCATACTGTTCGCCGCGGGTAAGGTCTACGAGAACAAAAAACTTGGCGAGAAAGCCAGCCAACGGCGGAATCCCCGCTAACGACAAAAGAGAAAGTATGCTTACGACTTTCCAAATTTTGGTAGCTTCGCCAAATCTTGACAGAGCCAACTTTAGAGATCCATCGCCACCGGTTCTTGTCTCCTCTGCAATCAGAGGCACAAACAAAGCGAAACTTGCCAGTCCATAGGACAGAAGGTAGTAAAACACGGAGACTTGAGGACTCAGTGAGTACAACACCAGCAACAACAAAAATCCGCTGTGAGAAATGCTCGAGTACGCTAGAAGCCGTTTAAACGAGGTCTGACGCAGGGCACCGATATTTCCCCAGAGGATCGTTAAAATCGCTAGCGTGGTCACCGTATAGGTAAGCTCAGAACTATCAATCCCAAGACTGCGAACCACTCGCAAAGCTCCAGCTACCGCCGCTGTTTTAACAATTGTTGCCATAAATGCGGTAACAACCGTTGGCGCCCCATCATAGACGTCTGGCAACCAGGATTGAAAAGGAAATACGCCTATCTTAAAGCATAGCCCCGTCAAAACCAAAATAAGACCAATGATCGCGAGCGGACCGACCTGGTGCGCACCCTGAGCATAGTCAATTATAAGTTGCTGCCAATAGAGATGACGAGTCGAAAGAAACATCAAGGCTATTCCAAACAGCAGGATGGCACTCGAAAAACTCCCGAGAATGAAATACTTCAGTCCTGCTTCCCAAGATGTTCGGTTTGCGGAGCCCGCGCACAGTATATAGACGGGAATCGACATCATCTCGATGCCCAAAAACAGGGTGACCACATGATCAAACGAGAGAAAGACGACCCCACCGGCTGTGGCAAATGCCATAAGTGCAACCTGCAACCTTACTTCGCGCGTGTAGGGGCGAAAAAGCATAAGGGACGTAAAAACCATAAAAAAGAAGAATAGAAGTAGCACAGAAAATCGAGCCGACAATGTGTCAAACTTGACCATTGGAAAAGTATAGGGTAGGGGAATCGCGTTGCCAAAGAAACTGACCCCTATGATCAAAGACGCTATGACCACAAATAACTTCTTAGGAAGAACATCAGCAAATAGACAAAGGCAACCGAGCGTCGCTAGCGAAATAATAGCTACCATAGTCTGTTACATGCCTCCTGGAGACGAGAGGAAACCGTGAGTAATAACTTTGGGAAACAGGCCCAAACCAAAGATCAAAACGACCACCACAACGAGCGTCACGGTTTTGCCCTGAGATAAGATCAATTTGCTACCTGGTCCACAGGACACTCTGCCTGAGTCTGTGATCAGCATGGATTTCTGAAATAAATTGAGCATATAAACTGCGCTTATGAGAACAGTTGGGATAGCGAGATACAAGTACGCTGTTTTTACTTCGTAGATTCCCCGAAGCAAAAGGAATTCACCGACAAAATTGAGTGTGAGCGGCACAGCAATATTGCCTAGTAGTAGAAGAAAAAAATAGCGAGCAAAAACTGGATTTTCTGCCTTAAGCGACGCAAGGTTTCCGAGTTCACTCGTTCCTTTCGACTCTTCAATGGTTTGTACAACCGCAAACAACCCGATCGTAACCAAAGTGTGCGCCACAATCTGGATCAATGCCCCGTCGCTACCAAACGGGTTACCCGCCAAAGTTCCCGCAGCGACAAGGCCAAGGTGGCCGATGGATGAAAATGCCAGAAGTTTTCGAAGGTCCGACTGCTGGCAAGCTAATACCGAGCCGTAAATAACCGAGAGGATACACAGACCAACAGCGCATACCCGCGTGTGGGCTAAACCCTGCTCAAGCAACGGCGCAAAACGCAAGAATCCATAAAGCCCCATTTTAGACATCAGGGCGGCCATCACCATCGTAACAGGCATCGCAGCCCTGCTGTAAGTCTCGGGTTGCCACATATGAAGAGGGACCAAAGGCGTCTTGATCGCAAAGGCCAAAAAGAACAGCCAAAAAATAGGTTTTGCATGTTCGCCAAGATCGAGCTTCAACAAAGCATCGAACGAAAAACTTGGCTGTCCACTAGAACTGAAGATAAGCATGATCAACGCAGTCAGTAGGGCAAAGCTGCCCAGGATCGAAAAAATAAGAAATCGAAAATAAGTTTTGAAGCCGTCGCTTCCGGGATGATTGTTCCATTTAAGAAGCATGAAGAACGCTGTAATGAGGCTAAGCTCCCAAAAAACGTAAAACAGCAGCCCATCATGGGCGAGAAACACCCCCATCAGAAAACTTTCCAGGGCAAAAAGATAAGCATAGAAAGCACCGCGGTCTTTTTCGAGCTTAGTTGGTAGACCCAGCGCGATAAGCCCTGTCCCGACAGCGGTAACAACGACCATGACGATCGACAAGTTATCAGCCCGGAATGCTAAATCAGATCCAAGCATCCCAAGCCATGGACGACTAAATGCGATAGGGGTTCCGCTGTGAAATGCCAGAGCCGCCGCCAAAGCCACAAGAACCTCAGCTCCAAAACCAAGCATCGCATAGCGACCGACAAAGTTTTTCGGGAACCAAGGGAGGGGTAGGGCATACCACAATGGAATGAAGATCAGAAAAAGCGCAATCACGAGTCATCCTTAATTCTAAAATGACATCAAAAGCCCCAGGGCCAATGTCGCAACAACGCCCAAGGCCATAAAGATAAGGTAAAATCCTAAACTACCTGTTTGGAGTTCTTTGATGCCCGCTCCTGCCTGCGCGGGAAGCCGACCAAAAAAATCAACGAGGGGAGACAAAATCAGGTTTTCAATCCACAAGTCGAGAAGCCGCGCCAACCGATAGAACGGGCGCATGATCATCGCCTGATAGATTTCGTCAACGTAGAACTTACCCGCGAGTAGCCTGCCCCACAGTGAGCCTGCATTCGCAGCCTTGAGCGACTGTGCAAACCTAAAATAGCAATACCCTCCCAACACAAGCAAAACCACAACAGTCGCAGCCGTGATAATTTGTGCTAGCTCCGCATCGTGAACTACCTCAGGGGTATTCAGACGTTGAGTCAGAACAATGCCAAGTTTTCCACCGAACGTCGCAAGTACCGCTAAGACCACAAGAGGACCGAGCATAATCGGCTCTGATTCATGAGCATGCGCGGCTTGCTCCGAACGTGGTGTGCCCCCAAAAGCGAGAAACAATGCGCGAAAAGTATAAAACACCGTGCACAAAGAAATCATTACCGTGATCGAAAAAAGCACGGGGGAGGCATGAAGCGCGGCAAGTAGGATCTCGTCTTTGGAAAAGTACCCGGAAAGTGGGGGGCATCCAACCAACGCTAACCCACCAAGGGTAAAGACGGCAAAGGTTACAGGGATCTTTCGCGCCAAGCCACCCATGGCCATAAGATTCTGCTCGTGGTGCATGGCATGGATCACGCTACCAGCCGCCAAAAACAAGAGGGCCTTAAAAAAAGCATGGGTAGTTAAATGAAACATTGCGGGTTGAACGGCACCAAGGCCGACCGCAACAAACATGAGACCTAACTGGCTAACCGTCGAATAAGCCAAGACTTTTTTGATATCGTTTTGCCGTAAAGCAATCAATCCAGCTAGCAACGATGTATACGCTCCAACCCAGGCTATAAGATCGAGGACTCCTGGCACTTCTAAATAAAGAGGCATCGAGCGCACGACAAGATAAATCCCAGCGGTAACCATAGTGGCCGCATGAATTAAGGCCGACACGGGTGTGGGTCCTGCCATTGCATCTGGCAACCAGGTATAGAGTGGAAGCTGAGCGCTCTTGCCAGTCGCACCCCAGAAAAAACCCAATGTGATCAGTACCAAGCCCGAATGAGGGATCATTGAGACATGAAGAGAATCGGTAGCTGAAAAGCCGAGCGTTCCCGTATAGAAACTCAGACAGATCATCGCAATGATAAAACCAAGATCAACCACCCGATTCATAACCAGGGCTTTTTTGCTTGCCTTGTTATACTCAGGAACTTTCTCCCAAAATCCAATTAAAAGGAACGAACAAACTCCAACCCCTTCCCAGCCAATGAACATTCCAAGATAGTTGTCAGCCATAACTAGGACGAGCATAAAAAAAACGAAAAGATTAAGCCAAGAAAAGAACTTGTTGGATTCTGGATCGTCTTTCATATAGCCGATCGAGTAAACATGAATCAGACCACTGATACCGGTGACGATCAATGCCATCCATACCGACAAAGAGTCGAGCAGAAATCCCATGGGGACTACCAATTTATCGACACGGATCCATTCGTAGGCCAAAATTTGGATGGCACCACTAGCCACAACAGCTTTTTGCGCTGCCAGACTTAGCCCAAAAGAAGCGAACACCAAAAAGCTTGCGAGCCCCCCCGCAACTTTTTTTGGCAAAGCCTTGTCAAAAAAAGTCAGGATAAAGAATCCAAGCAAAGGAAGAAGCGGAATAGCTAGGTAAGACGAGGGATTCATCAAGCGTCTCATCCTTTCAGTCTGTGGAGGAATTCAATATCGGAAGACTTTAGCTTAAGGTAGATCAAAGAAATCAATGCCAACCCAACGGCAGCCTCAGCCGCAGCAACAAGCATAATAAAGAACACAAAAACCTGTGCGTCGATGTCCTGCATATACTGTGAATCTGAGACTAAAAGCAAGTTGGTCGCATTGAGCATCAGCTCTATGCACATGAGCACCACAAGCGCATTCTTGCGCACCAAAACGCCCACAAATCCGATGAGAAACAGGATCGATGACAAGGCTAGGTAAAATTCCTGGATTAGTGTATTCATAGTTCGGACTGCTCTCTCTGGCTGTGCTCGTTCTGGCTGTGCTCGCGTTTTGCAAAATTCCCTATAAAAACCACACCTACAGTCGCGGCCAAAAACAAAATCGAAGCCAATTCAAAGGGTGCCACAAATTCACCAAAAAGCCGAACCCCCAACACTCCAACAGAGCCGTTTAAAAGTCCGGTGGTCGAATCAGCCATAGGCTTGAACGAATAACGAACCAATGTTCCCAGGAGAATCGAGGACAAACAGGCCGTCGCCACAAAAATTAAGCTTTTCTGTACCATTGGAATCGTTGATTCTTTGTAACCTTTGGGATTCATGAGCATGATCACAAACAGAAACAAGACCATGATGGCCCCAGCGTACACGATTAGATGAACTAGCCCCAGAAACGTGGCCTCAAGAAGGAAATAATGACCCGCGATGGTGAACAAACACATGACGAGACTGAGAACACTATAGATCGGATCTTTGGCTAGAACCACGGTTACGGCGGTGATGATGGATAGGATCGCAAGGATCAGAAACATCTCAAGATTTACCATCGCTCACTCTTTCTGATAGGTTTCACGGGTTTTGACATCGATGCGCTGATCAAGCTTTTCCACCAAGCGATCTTTGCCCCAAATGAAGTCCTTTCGCTCATACTGCGACGGCACAATGCGATCGGTCAAGTAAATCGCCTGCTTCGGGCAAGCCTCTTCACACAATCCACAGAATATGCAACGCAGCATGTTGATTTCGTATACTTTTGCATATTTTTCCTCTCTATAGAGATGCTCTTCACCCCGCTTGCGTTCCTCAGCCGTCATGGTTATCGCTTCCGCAGGGCAGGCTACCGCACACAATCCGCATGCCGTGCAACGCTCGGCACCCGCGTCATCCCTTTTCAGAACATGAAGACCACGGTAGACAGGGCTAAAGGGCCGCTTCTCCTCAGGATAGCGAATCGTGACTTTCGGCTTGAAAAAATGGCGAAAAGTAATCGCGAGCCCCTGGAAAATAGCAGGCAGATACAGCCTCTCCCAAAAATTCATCTTGGGATTTACCACGACTTTTGCCCGGTTGGTAAGTTTCATAGCAGCACCACCAATGCTGTGGCAAAGAGATTGACAAAGGCGGCCGGGATCAGGACTTTCCAGCCCAATTTCATGAGCTGATCATAACGAAAACGCGGGACAGTCCAGCGAACCCAAATAAAGAAGAACATGATGGCGAAGACTTTCGCAAAAAACACCGCAACGCTCACAGCAGCCAACACATTGCCTTGGAGTCCAATCAGATCGATGAAAGGTAGATGATAGCTTCCCAAGTATAGAGTCACCATCATGGCCGACGCCATAAACATATTGATGTACTCAGAAAACAGATAAAATCCAAGCCGCATGCCGCTATACTCGGTGTGAAAGCCACCAATCAACTCAGTTTCGCATTCAGCCAAATCGAAGGGCACGCGGTTGGCTTCAGCAAAAGAACAAATTACAAAGATAATAAAACCAAGGGGTTGCTTTATTACGTTCCAGAGGCCTTCCTGGCCTTTGGCTATTACGGTTAGGTCGATAGAACCGGTAAGCATAACCAACGCCACAAGGCTCATACCCATGGCAAGTTCGTAGCTAATCATCTGAGATGAGGCGCGGATCGTGCTCATCAGTGAATACTTATTGTTGGAGGCCCAGCCACCGATCATGATTCCATAGACACCGAGCGAGGTCATACCAAACACGTAGAGCAATGATTCATCAAACGCCGTAATATGAAGCGGGACCGTTCGGCCGAACAAATCGAGATCCGGACCAAAGGGGATCACCGCACAAACCATGCAGGCTGCAAGCATTGCCAGGCAGGGGCCTGTTAAAAAAAGGAACCGATCAGCTTTTGCAGGCATGAATTCTTCTTTAAAAAAGAACTTTAACCCATCAGCAAGGGGCTGCAATAGGCCAAAAGGTCCGGCGCGGTTCGGTCCGATGCGATCCTGAAAAAAAGCTGCAAATTTGCGTTCAGCCAAAGTCGTGTAAGCGGCAATTCCCATCATTGCCCCAAAAATACAGGCTATCAGGATGGTCTTTTGGACAATGAAAAAAAGCTCTGGCGTCATAGTTTTTTCTCATCCTTCGGTTCAAGCAAAGGCATCTGCCCCGAGGCAAGGTTTGGCTCGGGTTTTCTTAAATCGACATAATGATTTTGAGAGATTACGGAATGATGGTCAACGACCAACGGCCCTTCGATTTGCCAAAGAGAGGGGTTCTTGCTCTCAAATCGACAGGTATTACAGATAAATTCACTCACTTCACCAAATTCATTCTTGCGCGCAGTAACCCGGAGGATTTCCTTATCTTTCAGCCAGAGAACAACTTTGCCAGAACATTTCCCACACGACCGATGAGCCTTCATTGGTTTGGTAAACCAGACTCTGCTTTTAAAGCGGAAAGTCTTGTCAGTCAATGCCCCGACTGGACAGGCGTCAATCATATTACCGGAAAAATCGTTGTTGATCGATTTTTCGATATAGGTACTAATCTCGGCTGCATCACCGCGATTAAGGATTCCATGACTCCGGCCATCGGTAATCTGGTCAGCGACATAAACGCAGCGGTAACACAGAATGCAACGGTTCATATGAAGTTTGATCAGCTCGCCAATATCCCGCTCAGGGTATCGCCTGCGGCCTTCTTCATATCCTGTTTCTTGCGCTCCATGCTCGAACGCAAGATTCTGGAGATCACATTCGCCAGCCTGATCACAAACTGGGCAATCCAGAGGATGATTGATAAGAAGGAGTTCAACCACACCCTTTCGAGCTTCCATGACCTCTTTCGATGTGCGGTTTTCCACAACCATGCCGTCCTCGACGGCAGTTCGACAAGCAGGCTGCAGGCGGGGCATAGGCCGAGGGTTCTTGGCCGAACATTGCGCAATCTTGACAATGCAAGTGCGGCATTTGCCCCCACTGTCTTTTAATCCAGAATAAAAACACATGGCCGGCGGCGCGGTCTTTGGATCGATTTGCCGCGCGGCCGCCAGAATACTGGTACCATCGGGGACTTCTATTTCTACATTATCGATCGTTACTTTTGCCATAAATCTTCTTCTTCTCAATTAAGGCTGAGCAAATACATGATCAGGGGCCGATACAATCTCGGGATGCTTGACATGGTATTCGAATTCATCCCTGAAATGCCGGATCGCGCTGGCAATGGGCCATGCTGCAGCATCTCCAAAGGCGCAGATCGTGTTCCCCTCGATTTTTTTAGCTATCGAAACCAAATGGTCGATGTCGTCTTGGTGACCATGTCCATGCTCGATGCGATGCAGAACTTTTTCAAGCCAGCCCGTGCCCTCTCGGCAGGGGCTGCATTGCCCGCAGGACTCATGATGATAAAATCGCGCAAAATTCCAAGTATTTCGCACTATGCAGGTCGTCTCATCCATCACAATAAAGCCACCCGAGCCAAGCATGGTTCCGGTCTGAAAACCTCCCTCGCTCAAAGACTCATAGGTCATGAGCCGTGGTTCACCGTTTGCGGTTTTTAGAATAAGATGCTCCGGCAAAATTGGAACCGACGACCCCCCGGCCACGACTGCTTTGAGCCTATGTCCACTGCGGATCCCTCCACAATACTGATCGGAGTAGATAAACTCCTCGACTGGAAGTCCGAGGTCTATTTCATAGACCCCCGGCCGACGAATATGTCCGGATGCCGAAATCAGCTTGGTTCCGGTACTCTTGCCAATACCAATCTTGGCGTATTCATCGCCTCCGTTGTTCACAATCCAGCTAACGGCTGCAATAGTCTCGACATTATTAATCACCGTCGGACACCCATAAAGCCCTTGTACAGCTGGAAAAGGAGGTTTCAGCCTAGGATTACCGCGCTTACCTTCAAGCGACTCAAGCAAGGCGCTCTCTTCGCCACAAATATAGGCCCCGGCACCACGATGCACAATTATTTCAAGGTTGTAGTCCGTGCCCAAAATTTTTGAGCCAACGAGCCCATTTTCGCGGGCTTCAGCTATAGCGCGCTCTAGGATCTTTGCAATCCAGGCAAGTTCACCTCGGATGTATATATAGCTGGTATTGGCCCCCAGCGCATAGCTCGAAACAATCATACCCTCGATGAGAGTATGCGGGCTTTTTTCCATGAGAAAGCGGTCCTTGAAGGTTCCAGGTTCGCTTTCATCGGCATTGCACACCAGGTAGCGTGGCTTGTTGGACTTTCGATCCAAAAAACTCCATTTCATCCCCGCCGGAAATCCCGCGCCCCCGCGACCGCGCAATCCCGATTTTTTCACTTCTTCCATGACTTCGTCGGGCGTCATAGTCTTCAGAGCTTTAGCGACAGACTTATATCCACCGGTGCTTAAATAGCCAGACAGCGACTGAATGTCGGGATTTTCAAAGCCGTTCAGTAGTATTTTCATGGACTTCGATCCTGCTCGGATTTGTAAAGCTTTTCGGTCACCTGACCTCTACGCAAGGCATCCAGGATCACGCCGATCCGCTGCTCATCAAGGTGTTCAAAGTAACGATCGCCGACTTGCATGACGGGCCCCGAACCACATGACGCCAGGCATTCGACAGTCTTAAGAGTGAACATCCCATCCGGGGTGGTTTCGCCTTCTTTGATGCCCAGATTGCGCTCCAGACAAGCAAGGATCCGCTCTGAACCTGTCAAGCAACATGGACCTGTCCGGCAGAGTTCAAGCACATGCTTGCCAACGGGTTTGAGGTAGAACATCGTGTAGAAAGTCGCGACTTCGTAGACTTCGATCGGTTGAATTTTCAGGATAGACGCCACATAGTCCATAACTTCGGGGCTAAGGTAGCCTCCCAATTCTTTTTGGGCAAGATGCAGAACCGCAAGAATCGCCGACTTGTGACGCCCTTCCGGATAACGCGCCATCACCCGGCGGATCTCCGCCAAAGCATCCTCTGAAAACCGAATATCAGGCATCAAGCTCTCCCGCAATCACATTAAGGCTACTTAGCGTCACAATAGCGTCCGACAGCAGCGAGCCCTTGATCATTTCCGGGTACGCTTGATAATAAATGAAGCAAGGCCTACGAAAATGAAGCCTAAATGGGCTGCGACCACCATCGGAAATCAGATAATAACCCAGCTCGCCATTGCCACCTTCCACGGCATGGTATACCTCGCCCACAGGAACCGGAATCTCACCCATGACAATCTTGAAATGGTAAATCAGAGCTTCCATATACTGATAAACTTCTTTCTTTGGCGGTAGATAGAACTCAGGAACGTCGGCATGATAGGGTCCCTCGGGCATTCGCTCCAGAGCCTGGCTGATGATGCTCAAACTCTGCCACATCTCAGCATTCCTGACTAGAAACCGATCATAGGTATCGCCAGTTTTTCCCACCGGAATGTCAAAGGTGAAATCATCATAGGAAGCATAGGGTTCCATGACCCTGACATCGTAATCGACACCTGCCGCCCGCAAATTGGGTCCCGTAAAACCGTAGTTAAGTGCGCGCTCTGCCGAAATCGGCCCCGTGCCAATGGTTCGATCCATAAAGATTCGGTTTCGATTAAACAGCGACTCAAATTCTTGAAGTGTCCCTGCAAATTCACGCAAGAAATCTTTGATCAGCCGATTCGCTTTGGGGCTAAAATCCCTTTCAAATCCCCCTATGCGGCCGATATTGGTGGTAAGGCGTGCCCCGCATACCTCTTCATAGATTTCGTAGATTTTTTCACGCATCTGAAACATATAAAGAAAGCCCGAAAAGGCCCCCGTATCGACTCCCAGTATGCTATTGCAGATCAAGTGGTCCGCTATCCGCGCGAGTTCCATGATAATGACTCGCATGTAATCGACTTTTTTCGGCGTTTTGACACCAAGGAGCTTTTCGACAGTCAAATGCCAGCCGATATTATTGATCGGCGATGAGCAGTAGTTCAACCGATCCGTAATGGGTGTAATTTGATAGAACGGACGATGCTCGGCCAGTTTTTCAAAGGCCCGATGTATGTAGCCAATGGTAGGTTCGGCTTCAATGATGCGCTCGCCATCGACTTTGATGATATTCTGGAAAACACCATGGGTTGCAGGATGAGTCGGGCCTAAATTGACCGTCACATACTGAGGAGCTTCAGGGGGGTTCACATCAATGGTTTCAAGGCTTTTGATCATGGTTTTTGGTGCATCTCCCTTTAGCGACCAAACATCGAATCGTTCTTGTCCGTCCTCGTGTTATCTTCGAGCGGATACTCCTTACGCATCGGAAAATAGCTCATGCTATCTTCATTGAGAATTCGCTTCAAATCAGGGTGTCCGACAAACTGGATCCCGAAAAAATCGTAGGTTTCGCGCTCCATCCAATTCGCTGATGAAAAAAGCGGCGTAAGACTTGGGAAAAAAGGATCAGCCACATTAGTCGCGCATTTAACCCTGAGCCGCAGGTTTTTAGTCAAACTGTGCAAATGGTAGACGACTTCTAATTGCTTCTGATCCGGGTGGTGCACACCGCACAGATCGGTTAAAAATTGAAACTGCAAGGGCGATCTATACAAATAGTCAAAAATCGCCTCAAGTTTGTCCTTGGCTATATGAATCACAGGTATTTTGTAACTCAACGCAACGCCAAGGACCGCACCAGCAAATTTGTCCTGCAGCGCACGCAAACTATCCCTGAACTCGGGGGACAAGGACTCGAGCGGATCTTTAAGAGGCGCAGGGGAGGATTGGGGATCATTCGATGCCATAGCTTGACAAAAGCTCCTTGTATTCCGGGGAAAAACGCCGCCGTAGCGATTCTTTGCCAACCAAATCCTGAATTCTCATCAAACCATCGATAATCTGCTCAGGGCGCGGCGGGCATCCGGGGACATAAACATCAACCGGTATGACCTTATCTATTCCCTGCAGGACACTGTAGGTATCAAAAATTCCACCGCTAGAGGCGCAGGCTCCAACCGCGATCACCCAGCGCGGCTCAGCCATCTGCTCATAGACCTTCTTAAGTATGGGACCCAGTTTTTTCGCGACAGTCCCCATCACCATGAGCAAATCAGCTTGGCGCGGTGAAAAGCTCGGACGCTCCGAGCCGAAGCGAGCAAAATCATAATGCGAACCCATGGTAGCCATAAACTCGATACCACAGCACGACGTTGCAAACGGAAGTGGCCAAATCGAATTCTTGCGGGCGAGACCGACAGCTTTTTCAAGAGACGTCAGAAAAAATCCTTGCCCGGATTCGCCCTCAGGTGGTTCGGCTATAGTTACCATCTCGTCATCGCCTTATTTAGCTTCAATAAGCAAGAGACTTTAGTCGCGGTCGAAGTCCAATACCTGACTGCGTAGTAAAAAAATAAAACCCAAGGCCACAGGCAGAGTGAACAAAACCACCTCACCTAGGCCACCCCAGCCAAGACCTTTGAAATTAACAGCCCATGGATATAGAAAAATAATCTCGACGTCAAACAGGACAAACAAAATCGCGATGAGAAAATACCGCACCGAAAAAGGCACGCGGGCATCGCCTTGGGAATCAACACCGCATTCAAACGCCTGACCCTTTGTTGATGTTCGACGCTCGCGACCGAGGAAAAACGTAATAAAAATCGTGCCTAACACGAATGCCATCGTAAAAATAAACAGAATAAAAATTGGCAAGTACGTCATGAATCTACTCAGCTTGGTCGAATGGAGCGACTATACTCTCTCATCGTGCGGTGAACAAACTATTATCATCTTCTCATATTCGCAAAGATCAGGAATCCTAAAATTTAACTATTCATTGTTTTATGCCTGGCGACCTATACTAATCAGCTGCGCGCGAAAATGGGGGCCACCGGCGAATGAAGTCAACTCTACAACAAAACGAACGGTTTAGCCATGATCTTGAATTAATTAAAGAGAGAGTTGATTCTCACAAAACGACCATCGCAGATTTGGAAACTATTCTCAAAAACCGCGGGCCGGTCACCCTTTCTCTTATATTGAGCATCCCATTCGTTCAGCCTATCCCGGTCCCGGGTTTGTCGATTATTTTTGGAATAATTATCGCTCTATTCGGTGTACGCCTTGCCCGAGGAACAACGGGCGGACTACCACAATTTATCGGCCGGCGAGAAGTCGATGCGGAATTGATTCGCAAACTATTTACCGGCCTCGACCGCGTCTTCAGGATGATCGAACGATTTGTGAAACCACGCTGGAGCCTAGCAATGCAGCCGCCATTTATCACATTGATCGGAATAAGCATGGTGACCAGTGGCATTGCACTCGCGCTACCGCTTCCGCCCGTCATTTTGTTCTCAAATTCCATACCCGCATGGTCTATCATCCTGCTTTGCCTAGGCTATCTAGAACGCGACGGTGTTCTGATCACTCTCGGCTATATGATGGCCGTTTTCACCTGGTGTTACCTCGCCTTCTGGGGAGAAGCCATCAAATTTGCATTCCTGCAAATCCTAGATCACTATGCTCACTGACCAATATTTGCTAGACACATTGAATCCAATGAATGAACATAGGCAAAATTTGAACCGCTACCTTTAGAGGAAACAACAGTGGAAATAAATTCTGCTTCGGATGTCTTGGGCTATGCTCAGCAGTTTTTTAGCTTTGTCGTGCATTTTATCCTCAAAATTGATGTGTACCTGGAAACCATCGTTCAAGACTATGGGACAACCACATATGGGATACTCTTTCTCATTATTTTTGCCGAAACCGGACTGGTCGTAACCCCATTTCTTCCCGGCGACTCGCTCTTGTTTGCCGCCGGTGCCCTAGCAGGACGTGGGGCGCTCGAAATCGGTACACTTTTCGCTATCGTTATCGTAGCAGCCGTCGCAGGTGATACGGTCAACTATGCGATCGGCAAATTTTTTGGCGAAAAACTTTTCCGCGATCAGTCGCGATTCTTGAAAAAAGAGTACATCGAACGAACCAACCGATTCTATGAGCGCTATGGTGCCAAGGCCATTATTTTTTGCCGATTTGTCCCTATCGTGCGAACTTTTGCACCCTTCGTTGCAGGGTTTGGGCAAATGAACTACGGCAAATTTACTCTCTATAATGTTTCGGGAGCCATTCTTTGGTCCGTGGTTTTCCTCACTGCGGGATATTTCTTCGGCGACTTGCCCGTTGTACGCAAAAGCATGACGATGATGATCCTTGGTATTATCGTGCTATCCGTTCTGCCATTAGTCTATGAGGTCTACAAAGCGCGCCGTCAGGGAGCCAAGACTTATAGCTCAACAACAATGCCGATTTCAAAAACCTGATCGGCAGGCAGTTTAAAAAAGTCGCTCGCCTTTTGACTGTTTTTCGTCATGAAAGAGAAAAGATGCTCGCGCCACCGGGCCATTCCGGGGCGCGGGGTCGAAACCAAAGTTTCCCTCCCCAAGAAATACGTAACCTCGTCGGGAACAAATTTAAAGTAGCGTTCGAGGCCGCGTCCTAAGCACTCAGGAACATCCGGCATTTCCATAAAGCCATACCTGATGATCGCTGAATAGATGCCCTGGGTCAGTTCCTTAATTTCGATCTGATCTTGAATAGCCACGTAGGGGATGCTTTCGGTTATCACGGTAAGAAGAATCGTATGCTCATGCACGATATGATTGTGCCGAAGGTTGTGTACCAGTGAAGGTGGTGTACCATCGGGAGCACTCGTCATGAATATCGCAGTTCCTGGTACCCTGTTCGGGGGGCGTGTCGTGAGCTCATCAATAAAATGATCGACCTTCTGTGCTTTCATGACAAGCCTTTGAGCCAGAATATAACGCCCACGCCGCCACGTGGTCATCGAAACAAAGATAACGATAGCGATAATTAGCGTAATATAACCACCTTCCCAGATTTTGAACAGATTCGCGGAAAAAAATGAAAAATCCACGATCAGCAGCAAACTGGTCACTGACAAGGCCATCCATCGAGGCCAGCGCCAAAGATAACGCGCAACATAAAAAATCAAGATCGTCGTGATAATCATAGTGGCAGTCACGGCTAATCCATAGGCACTGGCCAGCTTGCTTGAGGAACCAAACGCTAGGACCAGAGCCACAGTTCCAATAAGCATCATCCCGTTGATAATAGGCACATAGATCTGCCCAATCTCCTCGCTCGAGGTATGTAGAATCCGCTGCCGCGGCAGGTAACCGAGCTGGATTGCCTGCTGAGTGATGGAGTAGGTTCCAGAGATCAAAGCCTGCGACGCGATAATCGCAGCCAGGGTCGAGAGAACTACTAGGGGAGTTACTGCCCATTCCGGGGCCAGGTGAAAGAACGGGCTAAAAGAAGCCTCGGGCTCCAATAAAAGGAGCGCTCCCTGACCAAAGTAATTGAGTATCAGACTGGGCAAAACAACGAAAAACCATGCGATATTGATGGGTCTTCTTCCAAAATGTCCGATGTCCGCATAAAGCGCCTCGCCACCTGTGACCACTAGGAATACCGCACCCAAGGCAACAAATCCATGAAGCCGGTTTTCAATAAAGAATTTAGCCGCATAATGTGGGCTTAAGCCAAACAAGACCGCGGGTTCTTGGATAATACCCCCGATACCGAGCACTGCCAGCGTAATGAACCATATGAGGATAATGGGCCCAAATGCCTTGCCTATTTTTTCGGTTCCAAACCGTTGAGGCAGGAAAAGCAGCATCAGAATGGCGATTGAGATCGGCACGACAAAGGGAGCAAGACCAGGGGTCGATATCTGGAGGCCCTCCACAGCTGAAAGGACCGAAATAGCAGGCGTTATGACCCCATCTCCATAGAGTAAAGCAGCACCAAATAGCCCAAGGAAAATCAAAAATCTGCGCGGATCTCGACCCTCCATGGATGGCTTGGGATGGGCGAGCGCCATCAGGGCGAGCACCCCCCCTTCGCCCCGGTTATCGGCGCGCATAACATAAAGCACATACTTCAAAGAGATAACGAGGATTAGCGCCCAAAACACCAGAGAAAGGATCCCTAGAATATTATCGTGGGTCACTGGCAAACTCGATTCACCATGAAAGCATTCACGCAAGGCATAGAGAGGGCTCGTGCCGATATCACCAAAAACGACTCCCAAGGCTCCCAAACTAAGCAACAATGTGTACTTTGCATCGCGCTGGGTGCACGAGCCAGATTCTGTTGAACTCAAGGGGAATCTCCTAAGCGATGAACTTTTCAGAGCCGCTGCTATAGTGTACCAGACCCAAAGGGTGGTTTTTCCTATTGTACCGAGACCTTACACAATTGCGACAGCTCATTCAATAAGATCTCATCGCCCCGTCCCATGGGGGGTTCAGCCAAAAAATTTACTTTCCTTTCATATTTTTTTTATTTATAGTGCCTTTATAATATCATTTAGAGTGAAAATGGTATTTCCCAAAATTCTCTAATTTAATTAGGAAATTAATTCTTGTACCCAAGAACGAGAGACTTGGCCTATGAAGCTTGATGTCGCCGCTAGGAATATTGATCGACACGCACCATCCATAGCCATTTTGGGTTCGATCATCCTTCATGTAAGCAGTATCCTCGCGATGCACCTACGGGATCAACCCCAGCCACCACCGCCACCGCCACCGGTCGCCAAAGTACGAATTTTTGCCAATCCGAATGGCAACCCCAATAAAAAAGACGTCAAAGTCGTCGAAATTGCCAAACCAAAACCAAAGCCAAAACCAAACAAGCGCGTCATCGCGACTAAAAAAGAGGAACCTAAGCAGGAAGAGCCTCAACCAGAAAACAATGCGCCGCAAAGCTTTGGCGACGATACCACGGGCGGCATTGTAGGTACTGGGACCAGCACGGCAACTGGCGACGATGGTCTTACCGCAAATTGGCAGCCACTGGAAAAAGAAACCCCAGAAATGCCTCAAATCGCAATGCAGCGGGGCATCGAAGGTTTTTTAAAATTTAGGATGGACATAAACGAAGAAGGCGTCCCAGAGAATATAGAAGTTGTCCAAGCCGAAAACCGCAATGTGTTCGAGCGTTCCGCATGGAAAGCTTTGCGTAAGTGGCGGTATGCACCAAGAATGGTCAACGGTCAGCCGGTGCGTGTCATCGGTCATATCGTAACTATTGATTTTAAACTTACCGAGTAACTCTATGACGACCAGCAGCTTTTAGAAAGCGAGTTGTAAAGCTGCAATCGGCATAGACTAGAGCCCAATGGGCAGAAAGTAGAGACTGAGAGCCATGGAACATCAATTCAACATCGTAGAAGAACTCTTGCAGATGACCCTATTGGGTACGGAATGGGTCCTTTGGCTCCTTCTCATCCTTAGCGTCGTCTCAGTTGCCATTGGCATTGAGCGTGCTTGGTTCTTTTTCAAACAAGGCAATTTGAGTCCAGACGTCATCAGCGATTTGTATGCCAAGCTTGGCAGCAAAGATTACGATGCCGCCGCTAAGATCTGTGAGCAGTATCCAAATAGCCTTGAAGCTCGCGTCGCTCTCGAAGGCCTGAAGTACCGAAATGGTGGCACCCAATCGGTCCAGGAAGTTATGACTGCGTTTTTGCTTCGCCAGCGCAAGGTTCTGGATCGCGGTCTTGTTGTTCTAGCAACTCTGGGCAACAACGCTCCGTTCATCGGTTTGTTCGGCACGGTTCTCGGTATCATCCGCTCGTTCCATGATCTTGGTTCCAATCCAACGGGCGGAGCCAATGTCGTGATGGCCGGTATTTCCGAAGCCCTTGTCGCAACCGCAGTCGGCTTGCTCGTGGCTATCCCAGCTGTTATCGCGTTTAACTACTTCCAGCGCAAGATCAAGGTCCTAACAACAGACGCGCAGGCCATGGTTAACACTCTGTCAGCAGGGTTGGGCAACTAGCAAGGCCCACTCAGCGATTTCGTAAGTAATAGGAGAATAAAAATGGCCGCTGCAGGATTGGGCGAAAACCAAGACGAAGAAATTTCGGGCATCAACGTTACCCCGCTTGTTGACATCATGCTCGTTTTGCTGATCATCTTTATGGTGACGGCAACTTTTATTGCTAATAAGGCAATTGAGTTGAAGTTGCCTGAGGCAGATTCGGCTCAACCCGTAAAGCCTGACGAGAAAACGCTCAATTTTGCCATCGATAAGGACGGCAAGCTCTTTATCGACAGCACACAGATTGGTTTCGAAGAAATCGGACCAAAAATTGGCGCTGAGCGTGAAAAGAAGCCAGGCGTCGTGCTTTCTGCAAACATCACAGCGGATGCTAAAACCCCCTACGAGTCCATTATCAAACTCGTGGATTCGGTTCGCAAGAATGAGATTATCGATTTTGCGCTTACAACCGCACCGTCGAATGGTTCAGCAGATAGCGCATCTGCCCCACCCGCAGCTACTACAGAACCTGCTGCTGCAGAAGCAAAACAATAATGACCCTAACCCTACTGCGGTAAGTCGGTGATTGCTGCCGATCTTTGCAATCTCCGACTAAAGTAGTAGGGCTAACGGGTATAGCTTTTCTAAAAACGCAATGCCAGATTATGACTTGAGAGCCTGTTTACAATGGGTCATCGTTGGGTTTTATCAAGTCGATCCGAGGGCTTTTAGTCAGACCCTAAGACCTAATTTGCCATCGCCTCCTCAATCGCACGCAAGATTTTTATAGGTGTAAGTTCCCTCATGCATCGAAAATGACCCAACGGGCAGATTTGTGGCCCGTGGTCGCTACAAGGGCGGCATCCCAATTCACCTAATTCCAGGATATGACTCCTGGGAGCAAGCGGTCCAAAGCCCATGGCAGAGACGGTCGCACCAAAAATTGCGACGGTCGGAACAGAAAACGCGGAGGCATAGTGGATCGGCGAACTATCATTTGCTATCAAAAGGCGTAGCAGCGGAAAAAGACTTGTAAGATCTCTTAGTGACGTGAGGCCAGCAAGGTTCCAGAGTCGCCTTTGAAAGTTGAAGCCTTCGACTAGATCACGGCAAATACCCGCCTCAGCTCGTGACCCTAACACCACGATTCCTACTTCGGGATAGCCTGCGACTATTGAGCTCAAGATCGACCGATAGTGCTCGACCGGCCATCGCTTGGTACCCCAAACGCTTCCTGGAGCTATCGCGATGAGCCGCCCCGAAAAATCGACAAGTTCGCGCTGCCAGCCTTTGTCACCCGCAAATTGTGTCGCTGTGAGCTGAGGCTTGCTATTGAGAATCGCCGATCGCGAAACACCTAACCCCTCAAGCAACATACCGATCCGATGCGCCTCATGAAAAAGTGCAACGCGGGACACCGTCAGATCTGCAAAAGAACTTAGTACAGTTTCTTCATACGTTATACTAGGTAGCCCCAGCGCCACCCTAAGAAATGACGATCGAGGGCTTCGATGAGGTTGAAGAACGATAGCAGATTCCGCATTTATCCCGCGCGCCACCAACTCATTTCGGATCTTGCTTGCAAGACGGAATAGCGAATGACCCCGCTTATCAAAAACAATCAGGGAATCGAGCCCTGCATAGTCAGCTAGAGCATCCGCGCCCAGCGGGGTTGTTATGAGATGCTGGCGCAGGGTCGGCATCTCCTGCCTAAGCAAGCCCATGGCGGCGGTTGAAAGGATGACATCCCCCAGAAAGCTGGTCTGCAACCAAACCACATCAGTCAGTGTTTCCGGGCGAATCATTCCAAGACTTTCCTCATCAGGACGGCATCGTCGCTATTCTTGTAATATTTGGGTCGCAAACCAAAACGTGTAAAGCCAGATTTTTCATAGAAAGAGACAGCTTTTCGGTTTTGAGATCCAACCTCCAGTAAGATTTCAGCCAACGCTTGTGACTTTGCCCAGATCTCAAGCGCATCGAGCAGGGCACAAGCAAGACCAAGCCTTCTATGCCCGGCAGATGTAAAAATAAAAAGCAATTCAACAGACTGGTCAGCCAATTGGATCAGACAAAACGACCGAATACTGCCATCCGAGGCTTTTTGATAAAAAATCTCGCATGGGTTACAAGCCACGGTTCTGCGGATTTCTTCGAGCGTCCAAAATTCGTTACCCCATTCACCAGCGATGGTCAAAAATATTGACCATGAGTCTTTGAGGACGTCGAAGCGTAGAACATCATAAGTCATGGCTTAGAGGAGCCCGCCTTTACGGGATAACGCAAGGCTCCCAGGGCCTGGTAATGATCAGCATCCTTGTATAACCTGTACGGAGTTCGCTCCCTAAGGCTTTGAAACCATTTTTGATCCTTAAGCTGGTCGATCTTGAGTGGCGTTCTTTCATCCACGCCGTTACGACCCGCAACATAGCGCTTAACTCGCAGAATCGTAGTCAAGGTACTATTCAAGGCAGAGGAATCTGCGCCCAAATCTGCAAGATAGGCGGAAGCTTCACCGTTTAGCAACAGCTTAGCCTGATCCTCAAGACTGGCAAGCACTTTGTCATTTGGTTGGGAAGCAGCGATGCGGAGGGCTTCATGATCGATCATCATATGGCATATGAATTCGTCAATCAGGATTCTCCAGCTTTCGGTAGTAGCTGCTTTTATGCCGGGCTCGCCATTAGCCAGCGGCAGAAGGGCTTCGTAAAGCTGAAACTGCCTTTGCGAGTAGGTAATATTGTTAACCTCAACCAGCGCACGGTCGAGCAGATTAGAGTTCGCTGCCGTGCACAAAAAAGCCGATGCCATAAACACAGATAAATAAAACTTTCGCATGTTTGTCCTCGCGAATGCCCATCGGTCCATTTTATACTGAGCGCGGTCACAATCTGAGCTTTTAAGACAGCTACTGGCGGCAGGGACAAGGAAAAGGAAAGCAAAAAAACCGGTGGAATAGCAGCGCTATTTCGAGGATTTTTTGCTTTCCTTTGACGCCGGCCATGTCGTCAGTAGCTGCCTCAAGCTCAGATTGTGACCGCGCTCAGTATAGTAGACTTTCCTAACTCTGCCCAGGCGTGGTAAAAAATTCATGAAATCCAGAACGTGTCAATCCTTCATTGACGATGCGGGTTCAGAAATTATTAATGTCAGAAAAATTGTGCAACTTTGTATCGGATGTTCTTGACAAGCCTTCAAGGGTTGTAAATGATTAGTCTAACATCCATTTCTCGGCACACTCATAAATTTCTAGTGGGAGGATCTCATGAATAAGGCAGAGCTTATTGAAGCGATGGCAAAGGTCACTGACGCGACCAAAGCCGACACGGAACGTCATCTGGATGCATTTATCAATGTCGTTACCAAAAATATCAAGAAAAAGGACGGCGTAAAATTGGTTGGCTTCGGTACCTTTGCAATCTCTGATCGCAAGGCACGCGTTGGCCGCAATCCGCAAACTGGCGAAGAAATCCAAATCCCAGCTCGCCGGGTACCGGTATTCCGTCCTGGTAAAGAATTGAAAGAATCGTGCTCTTGAACGACGAACTCCGATACGGCTTTCGAGTTCAGGTAAAAAACTTCGAAAGCTGTATCGGAGCAAAACTCCCGAGTCCAACCCTAACAGAGACCGACCAGGGAGTTCTCAGACGGAACCTAGCCGTTATTCGTACTCTACCTCTAAAGTTGCGGCTTGATCTGCGTCATCATCAAAGCTCTCAAGTGAAAAGCCCTTGTCCGAACTTAGCTTGAACCCAATATGAGTCAGAACGCCCTGACCCATGTGGGCAGACTGCTCGTTGAGGATTTCAGCGAGATCCTCGCTCTTGTACGCCGTGTTCTTTTTCCAGTTTTTGGCAACGACTTCGACCGAAGCTGTGGTCTCGGGAATAGAGCTGATCGGGTCATCTTTACCGGAAATGAACTGACCGTCGTTAATGTCTAGCAAGCCGTGAATCGTCAGCTTTTGTTCTTTTTTGACATTCTTCTTGGTCATAACGGTTAAGTACGCATGCTTGACCACAGCACTGGTGGGTATCTCCGAACTGAAAATCAACCCTACAATTTTGCCATCTTCGACCTTGAGCGACTTGCTATTGGTTGTGACTTTTCCTGATTTGTTCTCCTCGGCATCAGCACCTGATGACTGGATTCGAAGGGTTACTTTCGTTGAAGTACCTACCGATGAATCAACAACCCCAAAAGATGCTCCACCATCTGCCGCGTAGGCGGTATCTGCCCTACTTAAATCGTTTGAATTCATTGCTTTACCACAGCTGACAGAAAGCGCCAGCAAACCTGCCACCCAAATCACATTCGCTTTTACCATGTTTTTTCTTCCTCTAGTTGGTTAAATTGCAAAATTCGCAATTTCCTGGATAATTCCAGGCTACTTACCAACAATTGTCGGATCCAGAATTTCGGGACTTGAATCAGCTGCATTGTCGAGGAGTTAGAAATGAGACGCGAGGAATACAATGCTCCAAGATCCTTCTATTCCCGGATGGTTCACCTTATGTTCTAGGGGCTTGACTCGAA